>NZ_CP108423.1:6417721-6719181 GCF_035917235.1 Streptomyces sp. NBC_01294 | reverse complement strand
GCCAGGCCAGCACGGGGATGAGTACGGCGGCCACCCCGTGGCACCGGGTCAGCATCTCGAAGAAGACCGCCTTGGGGTACGCCACGACGGTGGTCGACGGGCCGCTCGCGGCCGCGGTGGCCACGTACGCGCCGTCGGTCAGCAGCGGCAGCTCGCCGGTGAACCGGTGCGCGGCCGACGGCTTGCCGTCGTGGTCCTCTGCGGCGGCGCTCTCCTCCTCGGTGGAGTGCCGGGTGAGCACCTCCTCCCGGCCGTCGACGACCTTGGTGACGACCAGACCGCCCGAGAGCAGGACGTGGAAGCCGGTGGCCTCCTCGCCGTCCCGGAAGAGCACCTCGCCGTCGGCGAGGACCCGCGGCTGCGAGACCGAGACCAGCCAGTCCAGCTGCTCGTCGGTGATCCCGGCGAAGATCTCCAGCCCGTGCAGGGCGGACCTCAGCTCCGTGGCGCTCACGCCGTGCTCCCCTCGGCGCGGGTACGGGCGGCCAGCCGCAGCGTGGCCAGCAGGGCCAGCGCGCACACCCCCGCGACGGCGGCCATGAAGCCGACCGAGGTGCGGTGCAGTCCGTGGATGTTGGTGAGCATCCCGGCGAGGACCGCCGGCGCGCTCATGGCGAGGTACGCGAAGACGTAGACGGCGGCGGTCAGTTCACCGCGGTGCGCCGGTTCGGCGAGCATGCTCAGCGCGCGGAAGGAACCGAGGAAGGCGGCGCCCCAGCCGCTGCCGAGCACGGCCGTGGCCACCAGGAACACGGCGGCCGAGCCGAGGCCCAGCGCCAGCAGCACCAGGCCGAGTCCGGCGAGCAGCCCGAGCAGTCCGAGGACGGCGGTGCGCAGCGCCTCGGTGCGGCCGAGCACCAGCTGGGCGACGGTGGCGGCGCCGGCGAGCAGGGCGACCGTGGCGCCGCCGACGAGGTAGTTGGTGGACTGCAGCAGCGAGAGCGCCAGGTGCGGGCCGAGCGAGAGGTAGAAGCCGCCCACCGACCAGACGGCGACGATGGTCAGGACAAGGACGGCGAAGCGGCCGCGGGCGCCGGCCGGTACGTGGATCCGGTGCGGGACCACCCGGAAGCGGCCCCCGGCGCCCGGAGCGCTCTCTCGCATCCGGATCACCCCCACCAGGGTCACGGCGAAGGCCCCGACCAGCAGCAGGTAGCTCAGGACGGTCGGCGCGGGCGCGAACTGCACGAGCAGTCCGGCGCCGAGCCCGCCAAGGCCGATGCCCACGGTCGGGCCAGCGCTGTTGACCTGGGCGCCGAGCGCGGGCCGCGACGCGGGGCTGAGTTCGAGCAGGGCCGCGCCCATCGCCCCGGTGGCGAGGCCCACGGCGAGCCCCTGCACGGCGCGGGCGGCCAGGAGCAGCCCGAGCCCCTGGGCCGCGGCGAACAGGGCCATGGAGACGATCGCCAGGACCAGTCCGGCGGCCAGGACCGGGCGCCGGCCCAGGGTGTCGGAGAGGGACCCGAAGAGCAGGAGCCCGGCGAGCACGGTGACGGCGTACAGGGCGAAGACCACCGTGATCGTGCCGGAGGACAGCCCCCACTCCTGCTGGTAGAGCACGTAGAGGGCGGAGGGCACGGAGGAGGAGAGCATCAGCAGGACGAGCACCGCGCCCACCACCCAGAAGCCGGAGCCTCTGGACGCGCCGGCCGCACGGGCCGTGCGGGCGGCTGGGTGCACGGTCACTCCCGTGGTCGTCTTGGATGATTCGGCCACTGCTTCACTCAACTCCCCCGTGATGGGCCCCGTTCCGGGCCCCGTGGCGGCCGGTCAGGCGAGTGCCCGACCGGCCCTCTGCAAGGCTCGGGCCGTGAGGACCCCCGCGAGGTGGCCGAGGTACTCGGCCGAGGTGCCGCGCCCGGGGACGAAGAGCTCCCGGGGTTCGGCGCGGAAGGCGGCGAGCACGGCGTCCGTGCTGTACGGACCCCCGCGCAGCCGGTCCTCGACCCCGCGCAGCCGCAGCGCGCGGGAGGTGGCTCCGGTGACGGCGATGCGCGGGCCGTTCGGGGTGATCCGTACGGCGGTGGCGCACACCGGGTAGCGGGTGGCCCGGTCGGCGGTCTTCTCGAAGGCGGCGGCCTGCCCGGCGGCGGGCACCAGCAGGGCGGTGAGGACGGTGCCGGCGGGTGCGCTGCCGGCCGCGAACTCCTCGGCA
Source organism: Streptomyces sp. NBC_01294 (assembly GCF_035917235.1). NCBI lineage: Bacteria > Bacillati > Actinomycetota > Actinomycetes > Kitasatosporales > Streptomycetaceae > Streptomyces > Streptomyces sp. NBC_01294. Next base: position 6,717,026 of record NZ_CP108423.1, on the reverse strand, counting down.
GTCAGGGTCGACCGCCCGCCGGGACCGGCCAGTTCGACGACGGCGTCGGCGGCGAGCGCGGCGACGGGCAGGTCGGTGGCCCGCCCGGCGGCGGCGAGGTTGCCGCCGACGGTGCCGAGGTTGCGGACCTGGGGGTCGCCGTTGGAGCGGGCCGCGGCGGCCAGTTCCGGTGCCTCGGCGAGCACCAGCGGGTCCGTGGCGAGTTCGGCGAGCGTGGTCAGCGCCCCGATGCGGATCCCGTCGGCCGTGCGCCCGATGCCCCGCAGGTCCGCCAGCTGCCGGATGTCGACGAGCAGCCGGGCGTGCTCGGCTCCCGTGCGCAGGTCGGGGAGCAGGCTCTGCCCGCCGGCCAGGACCCGGGCGCCGCGCGTCCCGGACAGCAGGGTCAGCGCCTCGTCGAGGCCGGTGGGCCGGACGTAGTCGAACTCGGTGAGGATCACTGGGATTCCCCTCTCAGGCGGCGCCAGACCTTCTCGGGGGTGACCGGCATGTCGATGTGCCGGACGCCCAGGTCGGCGAGGGCGTCGACGACGGCGTTGACGACGGCCGCGGCGGGCGGGACGGTGGCGATCTCGCCCGCGCCCTTGGCGCCGAGCGGGTTGTGCGGGCTGGGCGTGACGGTCTTGTCGAGCGTGAAGAACGGCACGTCGGCGGCGCGCGGCAGGGCGTAGTGGCCCAGGTCGGCGCTGACGAGCAGCCCGTTCTCGTCGTATTCGGCGATCTCCATGAGGGCCTGGCCGAGGCCGTGGACGATGCTGCCCTCGATCTGCCCGTGGACGATCTTCGGGTTGCCGATGTTCCCGGCGTCGTCGACGGCGGTGTAGGCCACCACCTCGGTCTCGCCGGTCAGTTCGTCGATCTCGACGACCGCGACGTGCGTCCCGAAGGGGTAGTTGAAGTCCGGCGGGTCGAAGTGGGTGGTCTCGTCGAGGGCCGGCTCGATCTCCGGGGGCAGTCCCCAGCCGTACCACATGGCCATCGCCAGCTCGGCGAAGGTCTTGGTGTTCTCCTCGTTGCCCTCTTCGTAGACCTTGCCGCCCGCGTAGACGACCTTGTCCTCGGGGACGCCGAGGAAGACGGCGCCGGCCCGGACCAGCTTGCCCTTGATCTTCCGGGCGGTGAGGGCGACGGCGGGCGCGGCCATGCTGTAGGAGCGGGAGCCGTAGGTGCCCTGCCCGTACGGGGCCTTCTGCGTGTCGCCTTCGAGGACCTGGACGGTGTCCGGGTCGATGCCGAGCTCGTCGGCGGCGACCTGCGCGAAGACGGTGCCGTGGCTCTGGCCGGTGGAGGCGGAGCCGACGGTGACGGTCACCTCGCCGGTCGGGTGGACGCGGATGTTCGCGCTCTCCCAGGTGCCGCCGAGCATGCCCTCCTGGGACATCCGGGTGGAGGGGCCGACCCCGCAGATCGCGACGTACGTGGCGAGGCCGACGCCGAGGCGCTTGCCGCGGGTGCGGGCCTCGGCCTTGCGGGCGGGCATGTCGGCGTAGCCGGACAGCTCGATGGCCTTGTCGAAGTTCAGCTGGTAGTTCCCGGAGTCGTAGGTCCAGCCGAGACCGTTGTCGTACGGGAACTTCTCCTTCGGCACCAGGTTCTTGCGCCGCACCGCCGCCGGGTCCATGCCGATCTCGGAGGCGTACCGGTCGACCAGGCGCTCCATGAGGAAGGCGGCCTCGGCGCGCCCGCTGCCGCGCTGGGCGCCGAGCGAGACGGTGTTGGTGAAGGCGGCGTAGACCTCGCAGAACGCGGCGTCGATGTCGTACATCCCGCTGATGGAGCGGCCCATCAGGGCGGTGGCGACACCGGGGCCGATCGTCGAGGGGTACGCGCCGAGGTTGGCGTAGCTGGTGCAGCGCACGGCGGTGATCCGGCCGTCGCGGGTGCCGGCCAGCGTGACGTGCTGGCGGTGGTCACGGCCCTGGACGGTGGAGTTCATCAGGCCGGTGCGGGTGTCCACCCACTTCACGGGCCGGCCGAGCGCCTTGGAGAGCAGCAGGACCAGCGCCATGTCGGGGTACAGGTAGCCCTTGGTGCCGAAGCTGCCCCCGACGGTCGGGGCGATCACCCGGAGTTTGTTGAAGGGGATGCCGAGGACCAGCGCGGAGAGCAGGAAGCGGTGGTTGTGCGGGCCCTGGGTGGTGGCGTAGAGCGTGTACTCGCCGGTGGCGGCGTTGTAGTCGCCGACCGCGCCGCGCGGCTCGATGGGGCTGTTGATGGTGCGCTGGTTGACCAGGTCGAGCTCGACGGTGACCTCGGCCCCGGCGATGGCCGCGTCGGTGCGGTCCTTGTCGCCGCAGGTCCAGTACGCGTTCAGGTTGCCCGGCACGGCCTCGTGGAGCTGGGGCGCGCCGTCGGCGAGCGCCTCGTCGGCCCGGGTGACCACGGGCAGCGGCTCGTACTCGACGGCGATGGCGGCCAGCGCCGCGGCGGCCTGGCGCGGGGTCTCGGCGACGACCACGGCGATGGGGTCGCCGACGTGCCGCACGGTGTCGCCGGTCAGGACCGGGCGGGCGCCGGGAAGTCCGTAGGGGTGGGGCGGGAAGTGGCTCTCGACCCCGCCCGGGATCCAGATGCAGGGCAGCGGCATGACGTCGGTGAAGTCGGCGGCGGTGGCCACCTTCAGCACGCCGGGCAGCTGTTCGGCCGCCTTGGTCTGGATGGAGAGGATCTTCGCGTGGGCCACCGGGCTGCCCAGGATGGCCATGTGCGCGGTGCCCGGCAGATCGATGTCCGCCACGTACGTCGCCTCGCCGCGCAGCAGCTGCGGGTCCTCGCGGCTGTCCAGCGGCTGCCCGAGCACTCCGCCTCCCACGGCAGGGGCGTCCCCCGTCACTGCGGTCATGTCCCTCACACCTCCTGTCCGGCAGCGGTGGATGCGGCGACGGTGCCGGCCTCGGGGAGACCGGCGGGCGCCTCGGCGCGGGTGGCCGCGCAGGCGCGCTGCACGCCCCGTACGACGCTGTGGTAGCCGGTGCAGCGGCACAGGTTCCCGGTGAGCCACTCGCGGATCTCGGGCTCGGTGGGGGCCGCGCCGCCGGCGGTGGAGTCGACGAGCTCGCCGAGGGCCATGACCATGCCGGGGGTGCAGAAGCCGCACTGGGTGCCGTGCTCCTGGCGCAGTGCCTCCTGGAGGCCGGACAGTTCACCGCCGGGGGTGGTGACGCCCTCGATGGTGGCCACCTCGGAGCCGGCGGCCGCGGCGGTGAGGACCAGGCAGCTCTTGACGGACCTGCCGTCGAGCCGGACGACGCAGGAGCCGCACTGGCCGGTGTCGCAGCCGACCTTGGTTCCGGTCAGTCCGAGGCCGTCGCGGAGCCGTTCCACGAGCAGTTCGTTCGGCTGTGCCGAGAACTGCTCGGGTCTTCCGTTCACCTTCAGTGTGATATCCATGCCAGCGCCTGCGCTTCCGTGAGCGGCCGGTTGAAGAGGGGCCCGCCGGGTTGCTGGAGAATTCCCCCGGAGTGCAGCGGGCCGGTGTCGACGGGCGCGAATCCCAGATCCGTGATGATTCCCGCGACGATTTCCTTCGCTTTCACGTCGTCGCCCGCGGTGAAATGGGCCAGGCGTTCTCCGGGTGCGGTGCCCGCGACGGCGAGGGTTTCGAAATGCATGGTGTTCAGGGATTTCACGATCTGGGCGTCGGGGTACCACTCGGCGACCAGGTCGCTGGAGCCGCGCCCGCCGAGGTCGGCCGGTGTGCCGGGGCCGCCGAACGCGTTCGTCGCGTCGACGACCACCTTGTCCTGCACGACGTGCGGCGGGAGCAGCCCCCGGACGCTGTCGAAGGGCACCATCAGCACCAGGAGTTCGGCCTGGCCGGCGGCCTCGGCGGGGTGCGCCGCCGAGGCCGCCCGTCCCAGCTCGGCCACGAGCGGGCCGAGGGTCTGCGGGCCCCGGGCGTTGGCCAGGACGACCTGGTGGCCTGCCGCCACGAGGATCCTCGCGAGGACCGTGCCGATCCGCCCGGTGCCGATGATGCCTGTCCGCATTGACGCTCCTCGGGAAAGGGATGGTCAGTCGATGCCGTGTCAGTCCATGCCGATCCAGACCGACTTGGTCTGGGTGTAGCTCTCCAGCGACTCGGGGCCGCATTCGCGGCCGTAGCCGGAGGCCTTGTAGCCGCCGTAGGGCACGGCGGGGTCGTACTGGTTGTAGCAATTGACCCAGACCGTGCCGGCCTTGATCTGCGAGGCGACGCGGTGGGCGCGCCGCAGGTCCTTGGTGTGGACGCCGGCGGCGAGGCCGTACGCGCTGTCGTTGGCGATGCGCACGGCGTCCTCCTCGGTGTCGAAGGGGATGATCGACAGGACGGGTCCGAAGATCTCCTCCTGGGCGATCCGCATGCCGTTGTCGACGCCCGTGAAGATGGTCGGCAGGAAGTACAGGCCCTGGCTGGAGGCGCCTTCGGGGGTCCAGCCGGTGCCTCCGGTGCGCAGCAGCGCGCCTTCCTTCTCGCCGACCTCGATGTAGGAGCTGACCTTGTCGAACTGGCCGCGGTGGGCGAGCGGCCCGAAGAGGGTGGCCGGGTCGCGCGGGTCGCCGGGCTTGAGGGCGGCGGCCCGGCGGACCAGGCGTTCGACCATTTCGTCGTGGATGGGCCGGTGCAGCAGCAGCCGGGAGCCGGCGGTGCAGATCTCGCCCTTGTTGTAGTAGATGCCGAAGAAGGCGAGTTCCTCGGCGGCGTCGAGGTCGGCGTCGGCGAAGACGATGTTGGCGGACTTGCCGCCGAGTTCCATCGTCACCTTCTTCAGGGTGCCGGCCGCCTTGCGGATGATGGACTGGCCGACGGAGGTGGACCCGGTGAAGGCGATCTTGTCGATGTCGGGGTGGTCGGTGAGGGTCTCCCCCAGTTCCACGCCGGGACCGGTGATCACGTTCAGCACGCCGTCCGGGATCTCCGCCTCCTGGAAGAGTTCGGCGATCTTCAGGGCGGTGAGCGGGGTGGCCGGGGAGGGCTTGTGGACCACCGTGTTCCCCGCCGCGAGCGCCGGTGCGATCTTCGTCATCGACAGCAGCAGCGGGAAGTTGAACGGGGTGATGGCGCAGACCACGCCCAGCGGTTCGCGCAGGGTGTAGGCGAGCTGGCCGCCGGCCGGGGCCCGCGAGGAGCCGTCGACCCGGGTCACGGCGCCGGCGTAGTAGTGCATGAGCTGGGCGGCCATGGGGGCGTCGACCGTGCTGGAGAACGCGAACGGCTTGCCCATGTCCACGGTCTCCAGCAGGGCGATCTCCTCCAGGTCGCGCTCGATGAGCTCACCGACCCGGTTCAGCCGCAGCGCGCGCTCCTGGGCGGACAGTCTGCTCCAGGGGCCTTCCTCGTACGCCTTGCGGGCGGCGGCGACGGCCGCGTCCGCGTCGGCGGCGGTGGCCTGGGCCACCGGCACGATCTCCTGCCCGTCCACGGGGCTGATGTCCGGCTCGGTACGGCCGTCCTGGGCCGGAACCCATCTGCCGCCGATGAACAGTTTCCCGGGATTGGCGAGGGGCTGGCCGCTCAGCTCACGCTTGGTCATGGCTGCCTTCCGGTGTCGGGTGCGGGGGCGGTACTAGCCCTTCGCGAGCTGCCGTAAGAAGGTCTCGGCGAGGGCCTTGGAGGAGTAGGGGTTCTGTCCGGTCGTCAGCTTGCGGTCGACGACCACGTGCGAGTCCCAGATGGCGTCGGCCTTCTCGTAGCGCGCGCCGAGCCGGGTGAGCTCGACCTCCAGGATCAGCGGGAGCCGGCCGGCCATGTTGGTGACCAGTTCCTCGCTGTGGGAGAAGGCCGTCATCCGGTAGCCCTCGAACGGCCAGCGGCCTTCGCCGTCGCGCAGCGCGAGCAGCGAGGTGTGGCCGTGGCAGACGGTGGCGAGCGGCTTGTCCTGGGCGATGATCCAGCGCAGGATCTGGGCGAGTTCGTCGGACTTGGGCAGGTCGCCGATGGCGCCGTGGCCGCCGCTGACGTACACGCCGTCGTAGTCGGCGATGTCCTTCTCGGTGAGGTCCTCCAGGGCGAGGGGGGCTCTCAGCTGGGGCGTGCTCTCGATGACCCGGACGTACTCGGCGGCGTTGGCCGCGTCCTCGTCCGGCGAACCCTGGGGGCGGACCCACTGGAGGAACTGGGGGTCGATGCTCGTCTGGTCGACCGTGGGCGTCCGGCCCGCGATCGTCGCCACGTCCACGTCGTGGCCGGCCGCCTTGAAGAGGGAAAAGGGAACGACGAATTCCTCGGCCCAGAATCCCGAGGGGTGCTGTTCGCCGTCCAGGAGATGCAGTGTGGCCTTGGCCGTCATGACGACGAGAATCTTCATGACTCTCTCCTTGTTCTGGATTCGCTGCCGATTCAACACGCCCCCCGCAGGGGGCGTAAGGGGGTGACGTCAGGCCCGCGATACTTCGTCACGTGCGTCCAACGCCGAGATGATGGTGCGGAATTCACCGACCAGGGGGTGGTCGGGATGAGCTTCTGCGAATATGCGCTCCCCGTACAGGGCCGCCATTTCCGGCGAGTACGGAAGGATTCCGGCCAGGGGTGCCCGATAGACCTCCTCGGAGCGCCGCCGGGCCGCCTCCCGGTCGATGCCCTCGGGCGCCATGCTCAGCACCAGGGCGCGCCGGCAGGTCAGGCGCCCGGCGAGGGCGATGGTCTCCTCGACCCCGGAGAGGTCGATCCGGTCGGCCCGGGCCATGATCATCAGTACGTCGGCGCTCGCCATGGCGGTCACCGACTCGTTGTTGAGCCCGGCGTGGGTGTCGAGCAGCAGCACGTCGAGGGCGTGGTGCCGGGCCAGCCGGTCGAAGCCCTCGGGCAGCAGCCCCACGTCGTAGCCGCCGGTCATGATCTCGCGCAGGGCGGCCGTACCGGTCCGGGCCGGTACGACGTACAGCCCGCCCGGACCGCGGCCGGCGCCCACCTGCTGGGCGGTGGCCTCGATCTCGCAGCGGCCGAGCAGATAGTCGGCCAGCGCGGGGCCAGGGCCGAGCCGGAACAGCAGGTCGAGGGTGGGTGACTGGATGTCGGTGTCCACCACCCCCACCCGGCGCCCCCCGGCCGCGATCAGCAGCGCGAGGTTCGCCAGTACCGAGGACTTGCCCGTCCCGCCGCGGTGCGAGTGCACCACGATGGTGCGGGTCATCTAGGCCACCACCTGGTGACGGGCACCGTCCGCGCGCGGCCCCCGCGCCGCGCGTGGCCGGTGCAGGGCCAGCATGGTGACGTCGTCGTGCTGTTCGGCGGTCCCGGTGTGCTCGCGCACCGCCAGGTCCATCCGGTCCACCACGTCCTTGCCGCTCACCGGGATGCCGGCGAGCAGTTCGAGCATCCGTTCGTCGCCGAGGAAGCTGCCGTTCGGGCAGCGGGCCTCGGGGACTCCGTCGGTGAACGCGAACAGGGTGTCGCCCGGGTTCAGCTGGGCGTAGCCGAGCGTGTAGACGCAGTCGGGCTGGACGCCGACGGCGGGCCCGGTGATGTCCAGGGCTTCGGGCGGTCCGCCGTCGGCGGGCAGCAGCAGGGGCGGGTTGTGGCCGCCGTTGATGTAGACGAGGCTGCCGGTGAGCGGGTCCAGCACCCCGAAGAAGAGGGTGGCGAAGTAGCCCTGCCGCAGGTGGTTGCGGGTGAGGTAGCCGTTGGTGGCGGTGACCGCGTTGAGCAGCGGGGTGGCGCCGACGACCGGGATCCGCCTGCTGCCGCCGGCGCGTCCGGCGGCGACCAGGTGCTGCAGGCCGCTGTTCTGCGCGGTGTGCCGGAGCAGAGAGCGGATGAGCGCCATGAAGAGCGCGGCGCCGACCCCCTTGTCGCAGACGTCGGCGACGACGAAGGCGAGCCGGCGGCCGCGGGAGATCTCGAAGACGTCGTAGAAGTCCCCGGCGACCTGCCGGGCGGGCCGGAAGCGCACGTCGATCTCCCAGCCCGCGGGAACGGGCAGCGATTCGGGCAGGAAGCCGGCCTGGATCTCCCGGCCGATCTCCAGCTCCTTCTCGTAGCCCATGAGTTCGGCGCGGGCGTCGGCTTCGCGCAGGGTGCGGCCGAGTCCGGCGCGTTCCGAGCAGCTGTGCAGCCGGGCTCCGACGAGGGCGGGCAGGAAGGGCGGTACGAGGTAGTCGTGCCCGATCCGGACGTGTTCCTCCAGTGCGGCGAACTCCGTCACGGTCCAGACGACGACGATGGGGGCCCCGGCCCAGCGGCGCAGCCGGCGTACGGCCATCCGTACGGCCTCCCCGTCGGACTCGGCCGGGGCGAGCAGCACGTCCGCGACGGGCAGCCGGTCCTGCGGGCCTTCGCGCAGTTCGGTCAGCGTGCGGGTGACGAGCGAGGCGTCCATCGTCCGCAGGGCGTCGAGCAGCTCGGGCGGCGGTGGCGGGTACTCGTCGAGGATGATCACGGTCGTGGAGGGCATCGGTCCGTCCCCTCAGCGTTCACAGCCAGCGTGCTGATGTTGCGGCCGTCCCTGTACGCGTAGCTGAACTCGTCCACGCTGGTCAGTGCCAGGTGGATGCCGAGTCCGCCGATCCGCCGGTTCTCCGGGGGGACCCCGTCGGCCGGGGGCAGGCGGCCTTCGACGGGGTCGAAGGCGGGTGCGGAGTCCTCGATGACGATCCGCACCCGGCCCGGGCCGGAGCGGCCCCGGACGGTGATCCGTCCGTCGCCGCCCCGGTACCCGTGCATCACGATGTTCGTGGCCAGTTCGTCCACGGCCAGCCGGAGCCGGTAGGCGGCGCCCTTGTCCAGGCCCGCCCGTCCGGCCAGCCGCAGGACGAACAAGGCGATGTCGCCCAGTGCCCCCACCGTCGCGGGCACCTCCAGCACGACGGGCGTCCTCGCCAGTTCGACCATGTCAGTCACGGTGGTCACTCATCGGAGAGGACGATGCTGCGGTCGAGTCCGGCCGTCCGGATGGTCCGGGACACGGGCTCGATGGCACCGACCACCTTGATGGTGACGTGGTTCGCGACCTTCTGCTGGGCGAAGACCAGGGAGCGCAGGCCGGCGCTGGCCATGTAGCCGACGCCGGCCATCCGGATCTCCACGGTGTTGGTGCCGTGGCCCGCGGCCTTCTCGATGGTCTGGTGGAACTCCGGCGCGGTCTTGGCGTCCAGCTCGCCCGTCAGTTCGATCACGGTGGTGTCGCCCTCGATGCTCAGGGACACGGAAAGCGGCATGTCAGGTCTCCTTCGGTCAGGGCGTGTCGAAGTCGTCGTGATCGTTCGTGCGGCCCACCAGGATCACGACCGAACGCGGGCCGATCAGGTACTTCCCGGCGTTGTCCAGTTCCTGCTCGGCGCCGGGGCTGCGGATGTCGTGCGGCGCCTCGGCCCCGGTGTCGGCGAACAGGTGCCAGCTCCGGCCTCCCGGCAGGGCGGGCAGTTCCAGGTCGTGCGACTCCCAGTGCGCGTTCATGGCCACGTACACCACGTCGTCGTCCCCGGTGCCGCAGCGGGCCACGGCCAGCAGCCGGCTCTCGGACGACCAGTCGGGCTGCCAGGCCCGCTCCCCGTGCCAGCTGATGTCCGGCAGGCCGAGGTTGTCGCGTACCCGGCCGGTGGGGTGGGCGGTGGAGCGCAGCTCGCGGTGGCGCTTGCGGAAGGCGATCATCTCCCGCGTGAACCGGAGCAGTTCGGCGTTCTCGTCGACCTGGTCCCAGTCGAACCAGGACAGCTCGTTGTCCTGGCAGTAGGTGTTGTTGTTGCCCTGCTGGGTGCGCGCGACCTCGTCGCCGGCCAGCAGCATCGGAATGCCCTGGCTGGTGAAGAGGATGGCGAGGGCGTTCTTCATCTGCCGGGTCCGCAGCGCGTTGATCCCGGGGTCGTCCGTGGGTCCCTCGGCGCCGCAGTTCCAGCTGTTGTTGTCGTTGGCGCCGTCGTTGTTGTTCTCGCCGTTGGCCTCGTTGTGCTTGTCGTTGTACGAGACCAGGTCGGCGAGGGTGAACCCGTCGTGCGCGGTGAGGAAGTTCACCGAGGCCGCGGTGCCGCGGGTGGAGTAGAGGTCGGGCGAGCCGGCGATGCGGGTGGCCAGTTCGCCGGTGACCCCGGGGTCGCCCTTGAGGAAGCTGCGCACGGTGTCGCGGTACTTCCCGTTCCACTCCGCCCAGCGGCCGTACGCCGGGAAGTTGCCGACCTCGTAGAGGCCGCCCGCGTCCCAGGCCTCGGCGATGAGCTTGGTGTGCCGCAGCACCGGGTCGTAGGCGAGCAGTTCCAGCAGCGGCGGGTTGGGCAGCGGGGTGCCGTCCAGGGCCCGGCCGAGGATGGCCGCGAGGTCGAAGCGGAAGCCGTCGATGTGGTAGTCGGCGACCCAGTGGCGCAGGCAGTCGAGCACGTAGTTGCGCACGACGGGGTGGTTGCAGTTGACCGTGTTGCCGGTGCCGCTGAAGTTGAAGTAGTACCCCTCGGGCGTGAGCATGTAGTACGTGGCGTTGTCGAGCCCCTTGAAGGAGATCGTCGGGCCCTGCTCGTTGCCCTCGGCGGTGTGGTTGAAGACGACGTCGAGGATGACCTCGATGCCGGCCGCGTGCAGGTCCTTGATCAGGGTGCGGAACTCGTCGCCCTGCATCCCGTACCGCCCGGTGGCCGCGTAGCCGGCCTTCGGCGCGAAGAAGGAGACGGTGTTGTAGCCCCAGTAGTCGAAGAGGTGCTCGCCCGTCTCCGGGTTGGAGCGCGGGTTGTCGCTCTCGTCGAACTCGAACACGGGGAGCAGTTCGATGCAGTTGACCCCGAGCTCCTTCAGGTACGGGATCTTCTCGCGCAGTCCGGCGAACGTGCCGGGCGCGCTGACCTGCGAGTTGGGGTGCCGGGTGAAGCCGCGCACGTGGGTCTCGTACACGACGAGGTCCTCGGCGGGAATGCCCAGCGGCGTGTCGTCGCCCCAGTCGAAGTCCTGGAGGCAGACGCGGGAGCGGTACTGGTAGCCGCGGCTGCGGTCCGGCTCCACGCCCCACACGTCGCGGCCGGCGATCAGCCGGGCGTACGGGTCGGAGAGGACCTGGCGGGCGTCGAAGCGGTGGCCGGTGGCCGGGTCGAAGGGGCCGTCGGCCCGGTACCCGTACTCGATGTTCTCGTGGTCGAGGCCGAAGACGGTCATGGCGAACACGCTGCCGGTCCGGAATTCCTCGGGGAACTCCAGTTCGGCCATCGGTTCGGGCTCTCCGCGCTTGAAGATGACCAGCGTCATGGAGGTGGCCTGGTCGGAGAAGACGGAGAAGCTGACCCCGCCGGGGACCACGTTGGCCCCGAAGGGGAACGGTTTGCCGGCGCGGACGCGGTACCCGCCCACCTCGTGGGTCGGGTACGCGTCGACGCGCAGGACCTGCTCGGACCGGGTCTCGCTCATCGTGCTGCCTTGGCCTTGGCCTTGGCGGCCGCCGCGACGGCCTCGCCGGTCTCGAAGAAGTCGAGGAAGCCGGTGGCCGACATGACGAACCGGACTTCCTCGCTCACCCCGTAGAGGGTGACGGCGACGCCGGCGTGCTGCGCCTCGCGGTAGACGACGAGCAGGGTGCGCAGGCCGGCGCTGGAGACGTAGGTGACCGCGGTGAGGTCGATCTTCAGCGGCTTGCCCTCGCGGACGAGCGGCAGCAGGGCCTGGAGCAGCGAGCCGGATGTCTCGCTGTTGATCTCGCCGGTGGCGACGAGCACGGTGCCCGTCTTGTTCCGGCGTTCCTTGACGTTGAGAGTCATTGCATTCCCCTCTGGTTGGGGCGCCCCCCGTTGAGCGCTACTTCTTGGCCACTGGACGCAGCCGGACCTTGACCTTCACCCGCCCCTGGACGTCGGGCAGCCGCACGGTGAGGGCGTCGGCGTCGAAGTCGGTGTACGGCTTCTCGTCGATCTCCACGGACGCGATCCGCACCGAGCCGGCCGGGAGCAGGTCGGGCGAGACGCGCAGGACGCGGTCGGGCAGGTTGGTCGGGTCGGGCTGGAAGTGGAAGTCCATCTCCCGGCCGTTGATGAGCAGGTTGTTGTAGACGGCGGAGAGATAGCAGAGCTCCGCCGAGTGGTACATGGACATCGAGTGGCTGCCCTTGAGCCGCTCGGTGCCGAGCAGGTACGGCGTGCCGCTGGCGAGCACGTTGAAGTAGACGGCGCCCTCGTCGTGGTCGAGGAAGAAGGTGTTGTAGAAGGCCTGCGCCTGCCGGGCCTCGCGCAGGTTCGCGTCGCCGCCGACCGTGCCGTTCAGGATGAGGTAGGCGAGGATCGCCTGCTCCTGCTGCCACCAGGCCTTGCGGTCGTGCCAGGCGAAACGATACGTCTCCTCGTCCCCGGACTTGAGCCGCTCGACGACGTCGTACCAGCCGCCCCGCTGCACGTCGCTGCCGACCGCGGGCATGATCTCGCCGATCTTCTTGGCGAGCTCCTCGTACGCCGGCTTGGCCTTCAGCGAGTTCATCCGCATCAGGTTCCAGGCGATCTTCAGGTTGTGGCCGACCACGGCGCGGTCCTGCTGCCAGCTGTGCGCCTTGTCGTGCGACCAGTCGCGGAAGAAGCGCTCCTGGACGAAGGGACTGTTCTTGTAGTCCGGGAACTTGTCCGCGATGGTGTCGAAGGTGTATTCGAGGAAGTCGGCGTACTTCTGGTCGCCGGTCGCCAGGTACAGGTTGATCAGGTACGCGGGCGCGTGGTCGCCGACCGAGTTCCAGTTCTTGCGCTCGGCGTTCTCTCCGAGGGACTCGTGGTCGGCGCTGAAGAGGATCGGGTCGATGTGCGAGTAGTAGCCGCCCTGCTCCGGGTCGAAGAAGAACTTGTCGAACAGCCGGATGGTGGCGTCCGCGTCGTTCTTGATCCGGACGTCACCGGTGATCCGGTACGTCTGGATGGGTCCGGCCAGCGCGTAGATCTGCTCGTACATCGGGATCGCGTCGTAGTCGTCGGAGAACTCCGAGGTGAACAGCTTGCGTTCGCTGTCCCCGTCGACGCTGATGCCGTGGTACCAGAAGACCACGTCCTCCTCGCCGTCCACGACCCGCATGTGCTTGCGCAGGTACTCGGTGCCGCGCTCGGCGACCTCCAGGTACTCGTCCTTGCCGGTCAGCAGGTAGGCCGAGGCCATGCCGTAGACCAGGCGGGAGATCGTGTCGGTCTCCTGGACGTGGCTGGCGGTCTTGTCACCGCCGAGCCGGATCTCGGTGCGGTACTCGGTGAAGTCCACCGGCCCGTCGCCGAACTGCGCCCGCTTGTAGAAGTCGGCCAGCGACTCGATCTGCTTGATCCACCAGCTGGGCTCCTCGAAGCGGTAGTCCTCGGCGCCGCGGCCCAGGAACACCAGGCGCTTGGCGTCGAAACGCCCGCCCCGCTCCGGGTAGTGGACTCCGTAGACGAAGAGGAACCGGCCCGGGGAGAGCATCTCGTCGATGTGCCCGGAGGCGTCGATGTAGGGCTCGTCCAGGTTGCGGACCAGCTCGGCGCTGGGGTCGCCGGCCAGGGAGACGTCGAACTCCCGGCCGTCCGAGGTCTTCAGCCGCAGCACGCGGGTACCGGAGTCGAAGCGGACGACGTAGCCCGCGATGGTGTCGGAGAAGGAGAAGCTCACGGCATCCGCCATGTCATGCACCGTCCTTGTCGTGAGTGCTGTCGTCCTCGTATCCCTGGCTGACCTCGACGATCACCCCGTCGGGATCGCGGACCCACACGGTCCGCCACCCGCAGATGAAGTCGTCGAAGTCCAGCGGTCCCAGGGTCACTTCCGCCGCGTCGCCCAGTCCGGCCAGGAACGCGTCCACGCTGTCGGTCTGGAAGGCCAGGTGGCGCATCCGGCCCGGGGCCTGCGGGCCGTCGTCGTGAGCCTCGCGGGCCGGTTCGGCGTCGGCCGCGAAGAGCTCCAGGTACGCGTCCCCCTTGCGCAGGAACACGATCTTGGCCTCTCCGAGGTCGACCACCCGGGCCCGGGCAAAGCCGAAGTAGCGGGTGTAGAAATCCTCGGTGGTCTTCTGGTCCCTGCAGTTGAGGCCCACGTGCGACCAGACCATCGGCCGGTCCGCGGCGCCCGCCATCAGCCGGCTCCCCGGCCCCGCCCGGCCGCGATCAGTTCGATGATCCGGCGGGCGAAGAGGTGGTGGTGGGCGCCGGTGCGGCCGGTGACCAGGTCCCCGTCGACCACCACGTCCTCGTCGACGTACTGGGCGCCCATGTTCCGGACGTCGCCGATGAGGTTGTTGTGGCAGACGACCTTGCGGCCGCGCACCTTGTCCGGGATCGAGGAGGCCAGCCACATCCCGTGGCAGATGATCCCCTTGAGGACGGTCGGCTCCTCGAAGGCCCGGCGCAGCAGCTCCGTCGCCGGGGCGAGGACGTCCACGTCCTCGGTGTAGCGCAGCCGGTCGGCCACCATGCCGGAGGGCACGATGATCGCCGCGTACCGGCGCAGGTCGTCGTCGCCCAGCCCCTCCAGGGACTGGTTCGCGGTGAACGGCGCCCGGTACTCGTGCCCGGTGAAGGTGATGGAGTCGTTGCCCCACAGCCGGGTCAGGAAGTCGACCTCGGCGCCCTCCTCCGCGAACCGGTGCTGGTAGTAGAAGATCTCCGGCTCGTAGTAGTCGCTCTCGACCAGGACCGCGATCCGGGTCCCGGACAGCGCACCCTCGCGCAGGACGGCTTCAGGCACGGGACACCCCCCTCAGGAAGTCCGCCGCGCGCTCGGCGATCATCGCGATGGCGGTGTGGCAGTTGCCCGACGGGACCGCGGGCATCACGCTGGCGTCGACGACGCGCAGGTTGCGCACGCCGTGCACCCGCAGCTCGGGGTCGACGACGGAGAGGTCGTCGATGCCCATGCGGCAGGAGCCGGCCTGGTGGTGGTAGCTCTCCGACTTCTGCTTCACGAAGGTCCGCAGGTCGTCGTCGCCCACGTAGCCCGGACCGGGCTGGAGCTCCTGCTTGTACCAGGGCGAGAACGCGGAGGTCGCGAAGATCTCCCGGGCGATCTTGACGCCCTGCACCATCCGCTCCAGGTCCCACCGGTCGCCCAGGTAGTTCGGGTTGATCAGCGGGTGGGCCAGCGGGTCGGCGCTCGCCAGCCTGATCCAGCCGCGCGAGACCGGCCGTACGACCCCCGGCAGGATGGACACCGTGTTGGGGTGGTCCTGGCCGACGATCACGTCGAAGGGCACGTGGACGAAGGCGATCTGGAGGTCCGGCGCGGGCAGCCCGGGCTGCGAGGACAGGAACAGAGCGCTCTCCGACAGGTTCTGCGCCGGCGGCGGGAGCTCCTGGGTGACCTCGGCCATCAGCCCGGTCAGGACGTGGTTGTGGAAGTTCTCGCCGACCCCGGGCAGGGCCGCGGTGACCTCGATGCCGTGCTCGCGCAGCTGCTCGGGGTGGCCGATGCCGGAGAGCAGCAGGAGCTTCGGGGACTCGATCGCCCCCGCGGCCACGACCACCTCCCGGCGGGCCCGTACGGTGTGCAGCCCGGGCGCGGCGGCGCTGCTGTGTCCGTCCCGGACGGTCCGGCCCGGGATCTCGGCGGGGGCCCGCAGCTGGGCGTACTCGACGCCCGTGCAGGTGTCCCCGTCGAAGAGCAGCCGGGTGGACTGCGCGTTGGTGCGCAGGGTCAGGTTGGAGCGTCCGAGCGCGGGCTCCAGGTAGGCGGCCAGCGCCCCCTGGCGGCGGCCGTCGGCCACGTCGATGTGGTGCCAGCCGGTGCCGAAGAGGCCGCGCCGGGGACCGTCGGTGTTGAAGTCGGCGATCTCCTCGTGGCCCAGCTCGACGGCGGCGTCGATGAAGGCCCGGGAGACCGGGTTGGGGCCGTGCCGCCCGGCGTGGGTGATCCGCTGCGGACCCCGGGTGCCGGTGGTGGCGGCGGTGACGTCCTCCTGGCCCTCCAGCAGGGCGAAGTACGGGAGCACGTCCTCGTGCGCCCAGCCGGCCGCGCCCTGGTAGGCCCAGTTGTCGAAGTCCGAGGCGTGGCCCCGGATGTGCATCATGATGTAGAGGTTGCTGCTGCCGCCGGGGGCCTTGCCGCGCGGTTCGTACGTACGGCGGCCGTCGAGGCCGGGCTGCGGGGTACTGGTGTAGCCCCAGTCCACGGGCCCGCCGAGGAGCTTGTACCAGGAGGACGGGTCGTCCACCTCGGGCGGGATCCGCGAGCCGCCCGCCTCCAGGACGAGGACGGAGACGTCCGGGTCCTCGGAGAGCCGGGCCGCCAGCACGCTGCCCGCGGTGCCGGATCCCACGACGATGTAGTCGTACTCTTCGACGCTCACGGGTCCCCCCTCAGCCCTGGCTCAGCACCTGGAAGGGAACCGTGTCGTGGTAGTTCGCCATGTAGGCGATCTTTCCGTCCACGATCCGGAAGAAGTTCATGACCTCGGCCTCGATGGCCTCACCGGAGGCGCTGACCGCGGTCAGGTGCGAGACGGCCGCGGCCTTCTCGCCGTCGACGATGAAGTGCACGGGCTCGTTCCGGAAGACCCGGTACATCGTGCCCATGCCCTTCATCATCGAGCGCAGGACCTCCAGGCCCTCGATGTGGCCGGCGAGCTGCTCGTCCATCACCTGGTCGTCGGCGAACAGGTCGCACCAGCGGTCCCAGTCCCCGGCGTTGGCGTACTCGTAGTACTTGGTCAAGATCTGTCGTGCGTCCATCGCGCGCATCCCCCTATCGGTCCCTGCGGGTTCCGTCCGGCGCGAACGGCGCCCAGAACTGGCTGAAGGCGGCCGCCGAGTCTCCGAAGAGCCCGTCGCGGCCCTCGACGATCCGGCCGTCCCGCCACCGCATGAAGTGGAAGACGGGGTAGTCCATCCGCTCGTACGGGGACCGGCTGTCCTGAGCCGCTCCGTCCCGCAGGGCGACGTTGCGGCACACGTCCGCGGAACAGTCCTCGCCGACGAGGACCGCCTCCAGGTCCATCCGGAAGGTGCCGCCCGTGAGCTTGTGGGTCTGGCCCATCAGTTCCAGGAAGGCGTCCAGGCTCTCGTACCAGCCGGCCAGCGGGTGGTTGCCCGGCACCAGCCAGCGCAGGTCCTCCGAGTAGTACTCCAGGATGCGCGCCCGGTCGCCGGAGCCGAGGGCGGCGTAGGCCGCCCCGACCCGCTCCCGTGTCACTTCGGTCATCGTCGCTTCTCCTTCGCCGGCGGTCAGAGCGAGCCGGAACCGGGCATGGGCGCCAGGTCGTTGACGGTGTACTGCTTGATCAGCGGTCCGTCGGGACCGGCCACCACGGTCCAGGTCTGGTCGGCGTCGAAGCCGAGCCACTGGCTGCGGGCGGCCGGCGGGTCCCAGATCTTGGCCTGCCAGTTGACGAGGACGCGGACGACGGCCCGGTCGCCCTCGATGACGGGCTCCACCTTCACGACCGTGTGCACCTCGTCGAAGAAGCGGTGGGTGACGGCCGCGTACCAGCGGCCGAAGCCCTCGTGCCCGAGGAAGGTGTCCTCGGGGACCTGGAACTCCAGGTCCTCGGTGATCAGGGCGAGCACGTCGTCCAGACCCACGTGCTGGTCCAGCGCCACGTACCAGTTCTCGGCGAAACTGCGGATCGCGTCCTCGGTCAGCTGCCGCTCGGCGGGCATGCGGTCTCCTCCTGTTCGGTACTGGGTGCTGCGTCGGATGGCTGTCAGATCTGGATGTCGACGAGGAACGGTCCGGGGTGGGACAGCATCCGGCCCACGGCGGCGACCGCCTCGTCCGGCTTCTCCACCCGCATCCCGCCGGCGCCGAGCGACCGGGCCAGCCCGGCGAAGTCGATCTCGGGGTGCGAGAGGTCGAAGGAGCCCGGGAAGCCGTGCTCCGGGATGTCCCGCTCGCGCCAGTACTGGGCGATGTTGTCGTCCAGCAGCCGGTACTTGCGGTTGTTGCAGACGACGAACTTGGCGTCGATGCCGTGCC
Organism: Streptomyces sp. NBC_01294; assembly: GCF_035917235.1. Classification (NCBI taxonomy): domain Bacteria; kingdom Bacillati; phylum Actinomycetota; class Actinomycetes; order Kitasatosporales; family Streptomycetaceae; genus Streptomyces; species Streptomyces sp. NBC_01294. Next base: position 6,699,238 of record NZ_CP108423.1, on the reverse strand, counting down.
GGGCCGCGGTCCACAGCGCCTGGTACGTGTACATGGAGCCGCCGTCGCCCGCGAAGCCGACCACGAGCCGCTCCGGCCGGGCCAGCTTGGCGCCGACCGCGCCCGGGAAGCCCACGCCCAGCGAACCGCCCCGGGTCAGGTGGTAGTCGCCGGGACGCTCCGCCGGCAGGTAGCGCGTGACCAGCGGGGAGGTGGTCAGTGCCTCGTCGAAGACGATCAGGTCCCCGCCGGTGCGCTCGGCCAGGGTCTTGAGGAAGAGGGCCATCGGCGTGCCGTCGTCCGTGGCCGACTGCGCCTCGCGGGTCCGTTCCCGGCGCCGTACGTCGAGCCGGGCGGCCGCCGCGGCCCTGCGCTGCGGGGTCAGCAGCCGGTCCAGTACGCCGGCCAGGGCGCGCAGTGCCTGCTTGGGGTCGGCGGCCAGGCCGAGGTCCACCGGGTGGTTCTTGGCGATCTCGTAGGCGTTGAGGTCGATGTGGACGACCTTCGCACCGGCCCGGAAGGGGCTCTCCAGCTCGGGGAACACCTCCGGGAAGACGTAGGTGCCGACGATCAGGACCCCGTCGGCGTCCCCGATCAGCTCCTTGCTGTGCGGGCCGAACATGTGGCCGGTCTGGCCGCGCCGCAGCGGGTGCGAGGCCGCGATGTTCACCTCGGAGGAGTCGACCTCGTACACGTCGGCGCCCAGCAGCTCGGCGACGGCGGCGAGCTCGTACTGCGCCCCGGAGAGCGCGACCCCGTCCCCGATCAGGACGACCGGCCGCTCGGCGGAGGCGAGCAGCTCGGCCGCCCGCCCCACCGAGGCGGGCGAGGGCGCCACGTCCGTGAGCGGCACCGTGGCCGGCAGGACGGGCTCGGAGTTGAGCTCGTCCAGCACGTCCATCGGCAGCGCCACGAACACGGGCCCCCGGGGCGGGGTGAGCGCGATCTTCACGGCCCGCCGGATGGTGCGGAGCACGGACCGCGGGTCGGTGACCCGGGTCGCGTACTTGGTCACCGGCTTCGCCATCGCCACCAGATCGGACGCCATCTGCGCGTCCATGGCGTCGTAGCGCACCCCGGCGTCACCGGCGACCACGACGAGCGGGGTGTGGCCGCGCAGCGACTGGTAGAGCATGCCGATGCCGTTGCCCAGACCCACCCCGGAGTGCAGCTGGAGCAGGGCCGCGCCGCCGGTCGCCCGGGCGTACCCGTCGGCGATGCCGGCGGCCACGGTCTCCTGGAGGGCGAGGATGTAGTGGAAGTCCTCCGCCGCGTCCACCGCGTCGAGGAATCCCTGTTCCACCGTCCCCGGATTTCCGAACATCACATTCAGGCCGTCGGCCTTGAACTGCTCGATCAGCCTTTCCCGTCCGGGAGTGGCTTCCATGAATTCCCCCTCAACTCTCCGATTTCTCTGCGGCCTCCGGGATTACCAGCCGTATCGGGTGAGACCGTCCTCCAGGACTTCTACGATCTTCTGCCCCGTGAGATAGGAGTCGGGGGTGGAACGTCCGGTGACGAAGGGGAAGTCGACGATCACCGAGACCGGCTTGCCGAAGTTCCCGTGGTACGCGCCGCTCGGGCCCGTCGCGTCGCGCAGGATGTACTCCAGCGGATACGGCGGCGGCCCCATGTTGAAGTCGGTACCGAGGAATCCGGTGCCGTCCTTGTAGTCGTACTCCTTGCAGTGGCCGGTCACGTGCTTGCCCCAGATGATGCTCTTGCGGTCGCTCCAGTCCCGGGCGAAGGCCAGGCAGGCGACCCCGTAGCACTCCGCGGCCACGACCTTGCCGGCCTTCTGGAAGGCCAGGATCAGGGCGTGCACGCGCTCGTTGTTGGCGAGGTCGGCGATCGGGCCGCTGCCGCCGACGATGAGGATCGCGTCGTATCCGGCGATTTCGGCGTCGAGCTTGTCCAGATCGCGGTGGTACTGCTCCAGCTTGGGCAGGTACCCCTCGTCGCTCGTGTACGGCCGCTCGGGGACCCACGCCTCGATGTCGAGCGGCGAGTCCAGCCGGCTCGACTGCTCGAACTCCCGCCCCAGCCGGGCGTTCTCCTCGGTCGTGACCGAGCGTCCCAGCGGAGGGTCGATGTAGTTCGCGTCGAGGCTCGGCGGAAGAGCGTGTGCACGCTTTCCGGTCGGCGTGGCGAATATGACCTCGTAGCCCCGCTCGTCGAACTTCGAAACGGGGCCTATCAGTTCCTCGGCCCAGTAACCGTGTTCGGAGACAATGACCAGAATCTTTCTGCTCACGTATTCCTCCAGGCGCCGCCTGTTGTCGTTGGCGTCCCCCACACTGGCCGTGCCCAAGGCCTTCGTCAAAGCGCTGGTATGCGACTTCGTGAGGTAGCGGCGCAGGTCATGGGGGCACCTCAGGAAGTCGTCCGCAGACGTCATGAAGTAGCTTCAGGACTACCTGACTTCGGCCGAATCGATGAACCATTTCACAGGGCCCGTCCTATGGTCTGGACACGCCGTGCAGCACGGGCGCGCGAGATGTGACGGGTGAACGAGCATGAGCACGAGGAGAGGGACGGGGACGATGTCGATGGACCTGTTGTGCACACACATCGATCAGATACGTCCGGTGAAGCCCACCGCCGTGGGCTGCGAGGAGTGCCTCGCCGCCGGCGACACCTGGGTGCACCTGCGGATGTGCCTCAGCTGCGGGCACGTCGGATGCTGCGACTCCTCGAAGAACCGTCACGCCACCCGGCACTACCGGACCACCGAGCACCCCATCGCGGCCTCCCACGAGCCCGGCGAGGACTGGGCCTGGTGCTACACCGACAAGCTGATGCTGGACCCGGCGTGAACGCGGCCCCGGAGAGCGCCGCCGCCCACGCCGCCCCGTCGGTGAGCGCGGCCGCGGCCGAGCGCGCGGAGAACAGGAAGCCCGTCATCCTGGCCGTCGACGACGACCCGCAGGTGCTGCGCGCCGTCCGCCGCGACCTGCGCAGCGCCTACGGCGACCGCTACCGGGTCCTCGGCGCCTCCTCGGCGGCCGACGCGCTGAAGATCCTGGACTCCCTCGACGAACGCGGCCACGACCCGGCGCTGTTCCTCGTGGACCAGCGGATGCCGGACGTGACCGGCGTGGAGTTCCTGCTGGAGGCGGTCAGCCGCTTCCCGGACGCCCGCCGCGTGCTGCTGACGGCCTACGCGGAGACCGACGCGGCCATCACCGCCATCAACCGGGTCCGGCTGGACTACTACCTGCTCAAGCCGTGGGACCCGCCGCACGAGCGGCTCTTCCCCGTCCTGGACGACCTGCTGTCGGACTGGCTGGCCACCTACCGGCCGGCGTACGACGGGATCATCGTCGCAGGCCACCTGGTCTCCCCCGGCACCCACGCCGTCCGGGACTTCTTCACCCGCAACGGCCAGCCGTTCCGCTTCCTCAACGTCGAGCGGGACCCCGAGGCGCTGACCCTGATCGCCGCCCAGCCCGACGGGGCGCTCCCCCTCGTCCGCTTCCCGGACGGTTCGGTGCTCTCGGCCCCGACCGACACCCAGCTCGCGCAGCGCCTGGGCCTGGCCACCACCGCCTCGCGCCCGCACTACGAGTGCGTCATCGTCGGCGCGGGCCCGGCGGGCCTGGCGGCGGGCGTCTACTCGGCCTCGGAGGGCCTGTCCACCCTGATGCTGGACTCCCGCGCCCCGGGCGGCCAGGCCGGCACCTCCAGCCTGATCGAGAACTACCTCGGCTTCCCCTCGGGCCTCTCGGGCGGCGACCTGACCCGCCGGGCCACCATCCAGGCCTCCCGGTTCGGCGCCGAGATCCTGCACCCGGTGGAGGTGGTCTCGCTGACCCGGGACGACCCGGCGAAGATCCTGACCCTGGCGGACGGCACGGAGATCTCCGCCGAGACGGTCCTGCTCGCCACCGGGGTCTCGTACAACCGCCTCGACGCCCCCGGCGCGGACCGCTTCGAGGGTGCCGGCCTCTACTACGGCGCGGCGACCACGGAGAGCTCGGCCTGCATCTCGCAGCACGTGTTCATCGTCGGCGGGGCCAACTCCGCGGGCCAGGCGGCGGTGCACTTCGCCAAGTACGCCGCCCGCGTGACGATCCTGGTCCGCGCGGCCTCCCTGGACGCGAGCATGTCCCGCTACCTGATCGACGAGATCGACCGCACCCCGAACATCGAGGTGCGGGTGCGCACGACCGTGGTCCGGCTGGACGGCGAGGAGCACCTCGAACGCCTCACGCTCCACGACGCGGACACGGGCGAGGACACCGAGGTCCCGGCCCGCTTCATGTTCACCTTCATCGGCGCCCGGCCGCACACCGACTGGCTCTCGGGCGTCGTCGAGCGGGACGAGTACGGCTTCGTCCTGACCGGCTCGGACCTGATCGCGAACGGCGGCGAACTCCCGGCCGAGTGGAGCCTGGAGCGCGCCCCCTACCCCCTGGAGACGAGCGTCCCCGGCGTCTTCGCGGCGGGCGACGTCCGCGCCCACTCGGTGAAGCGCGTCGCCTCGGGCGTGGGCGAGGGCGCGATGGCCGTCTCGCTGATCCACCGCTACCGCTCGATGGGCTGACAGCGAACGCGGCGTCCGATGGGGTCGTGGACCTTGCGATCAAGACGGTATCGGATGCAACGTTGATTACATGATTACAGCCGAACAGAGCGAACAGCTCCGCGCGTGGTTCGCCGAGCGCCTGCCGGTGGACATCTACGAGTCCCTCCTCTCGGTCACGGCCGACCGCGAGGAGATCACGGTCGTCGGCACCATCCCGGCGACCGAGTCCGTCAAGGACTTCCGCGAACGCACCCGCGAACAGCGCATCGAGGTGGCCCGCGAGGCCGAGTCCCTCTACCGCCGCAAGGTGGCCTGGGGCGTGCGGGTGGGTGAGGAGACGACGCTCTTCACCCACCTCGCCGTCCCCGTGATGACCCGCCTGCGCCAGTCCGAGCGCCAGGTCCTCGACACCCTGGTGGCGGGAGGCGTGGCCCGCAGCCGGGCCGACGCGCTGGCCTGGTGCGTCCGCCTCGTCGGCCGCAACACCGACACCTGGCTGGCGGAGCTGCGCGACTCCCTGGACAAGGTCCACCAGGTCCGCGCGCAGGGTCCCGACGTCTCCGGCACGACCGACTCCATGAAGTCCGATCCCGAATGACGAATGAGCCCCACGGCCGCGCGTGATCGCGTAAGGCTGGCCACGACCGACACCCAGGGAGAGGCACGCACACCATGACCACGACCGTCGAATACATCCGCTACCGGATCGCATTGGACGACCAGCCGGCCTTCGAGGACGCGTACGCCCGGGCCGCCGAGTCCCTGGCCGCTTCGCCCGAGTGCATCGACTACGAACTGGCCCGCTGCGACGAGGAGAAGGACCGCTACATCCTGCGCATCCGCTGGACCTCGATCGAGGACCACCTGGGCGGATTCCGCAAGGGCGAGCACTTCCCGGCCTTCTTCAGCGCGATCCGACCGTACGTGACGGCCATCGAGGAGATGCAGCACTACCTCGTCACGGGCGTCGTGGGCACGGGAAAGGCCGCCGGATCACGATGAGCACCACACCCACCATCTACGAGTGGATGGGCGGAGCCGAGGCGATGAACCGCCTCACCGACGCCTTCTACGCCCACGCCCTGCAGGACGAGATCCTGGCCCCGGTCTTCGCCGGGATGGACTCCGAGCACCCGCAGCACGTCGCGGTCTGGCTGTCGGAGGTCTTCGGCGGGCCCTCGGACTACACCGCCCACCACGGCGGCCACCAGCACATGGCCACCAAACACCTGGGCCGCGCGATCACCGAGAAGCAGCGCCGCCGCTGGGTGGACCTGCTGATGGACACGGCCGACGAGGTCGGCCTCCCGGCGGACCCGGAATTCCGCGGCGTGTTCGCCTACTACATCGAGTGGGGCACCCGCATGGCCCTGATCTACTCGGGCCCCAACCCGCCCCCGGTCGACGCGGCCAAGATCCCGGTCTGGTCCTGGGGCCAAACCCCACCCTGGATCCCGAAAACGACCTGACCCAACCCGGTGGGGGCAGGACCCCGTCCAGCCCCCACCACCCCACTCCGGCTCCGCCGGCCCACTCCGGCTCCGCCGGCCCAATCCAGCCCCGCCGGCGTTTGAGGCGCGGGGTCCGGGGCGGAGCCCCGAGTCCTTCAGCCCCGCCGGCCAATCCAGCCCCGCCGGCGTTTGAGGCGCGGGGTCCGGGGCGGAGCCCCGAGTCCTTCAGCCCCGCCGGCGTTTGAGGCGCGGGGTCCGGGGCGGAGCCCCGTCGGCCCGGCCTCGGCCTCCGGCCCGGGCCCGGCCTCGGCCAGCAGCACCACCAACGGCGGCTCCCCCTCCTGCCCCCGCCAGAAATCCACGGCCTCCTCCAGGATCTCGACCAGGATCTCCCACTCCCCGGGCCGAGCCCCCGCATACCCCCGCCACGAGGTCACGGCCACCAACCGCCCCCCGCCCCCGGCAACCGGCAGCCACGACAGATCCCGCAGCGCATCGGCCAGCGCGTCCCAGTTCCCCCCGACCCACTCCGGCAGCCGCAAGGCACCCCCGCACCGCCGCATCAGCCCGGCCTTGCCCCGTACGCCGTCCAGGTCCAGCCCCAGGACCGTCCAGCCCGCGGCTTCGGCGGCTTCCAGCGCGGGGGCGAGCGGCTGCGGGTCCAGGCTCATCGGAGAATCGCCTTGAAGGTCTCGTAGTGGTCGTCCGTGTAGAAGAACTCCCCACCCGCACCCGTCACGATCCGCCGGGCCCCACGATCCCGCTCCCCCGGCGTCCGAACGGTGAACTCGTGGTAGTAACCACGTTTCTGCTGCGGCAGGACCTTCTCGAAGTTCCCGAAGACGGTGCCGTCCTGCCGGTACGGATACGGCCCGCCCTTGTCGATCAGCGCGAGGACGTCCCGGGCCTGCGGCGGCAGCGCGTCGGCCCGTACGGTGGCCATCCCCTTCGCCCACGGCGGAACGGTCCCGGGGACGGCACTGGAAGCAGCACCCTGATCAGCGCCGGTACTGGCACTCGCGCTGGCACCGGTACTGGTGCTCGCGGCAGCAGGCGCGGGCTTCGGCCCGCCACAGCCCACCGCGCCGACCAGCGCGGCACAGAGGAACACGGCCCCCAGCAAACGCAGCAACGATCGGGGCACGTTCCGAAAGATCATGCACCGATCGTGCTAAATATCCGATTCGCTCGCGAATCGCCCGATGGCTTCAGAGAGCGGCCATCTTGGTGTAGGGACTCAGGATTCGCTTCTGAACCGAACCGAAGTCGACGAGAACGGCGATCCCCTCCTCGATTCCGACGACACGGCCGAGGCCGTGCTCGTCGTGAGTGACCCGGTCGCCGACGTTGAACTGCCGGATGGGCTGTTCCACGGGGGCCTTGAACGGGCTGGACGGCAAATGGCGGCGAGGTACTGCTGACTTTGTCATTGGAACCAGTATGCGCCCCGCAGGCCGCCGCGCGGTCCGCCGTTCGGATCTCAATTCCGGCACCATCCGCCCCGGCGGGGGCCTCCGCGGCCGCCGACGGCGCCCGGCCAGGCCCGATACGCCCCATCGGCCCGCATCGGCCCGCATCAGTCGTCGGGGTCGGCCCGGTCCAGCGCCGGCCGCAGCCCGGGGGCCGACTCGGTGAGCAGGTAGTCGGCGACCGCCGTGTCCGTGACCAGGCTGGTCACCAGCCCCGACCGCAGCACCGCCCCAATCGCGGAGGCCTTGCGCAGCCCGCCCGCGATCGCCACGACCTCGGGGATCCGCCGCAGCCGGTCCGCCTCGACGGTGATGCACCGCTCGCCGAGGTCACGGCCGACCCGCCGGCCCTCGGAGTCGAAGAGGTGGGCGGACATCTCGGCCGCGACGCCCAGCGAGGCGTAGTGGGCCCGCTCCTCGTCGGTCAGCATGTCGTGGACGGTCGAGATGCCCGGCTCCCACGACCCGATGGAGACGGCCGCGACCGTCACCTTGTCGAAGTACTCGAACGCACGCGCGATCCCCGTCTGGCTGCGCAGCGCCGCCGCGGTCGCCGGATCGGGCAGCAGCATCGGCGCATAGATGGGGTGGGCGTCTCCGCCCGAGACCTGGGCGGCCCGGCGCACGGCCTCGACCGAACCCCGCTCCGCGGTCCCCGCGTCGTACACACCGGTCAGCTGCACCACGGTGCACGGGGGCAGCCGGTGCAGGGAGGCGGCCATGTGGATGGTCGACCGCCCCCACGCCAGACCCAGTACGTCGCCCTCGTTGACCAGTTCGCCCAGCAGGTCGGCCGCGACCGCGCCCAGGTTCTCCGGGTCGGGGGCGTCCTCGGTGGCGTCGGCGGGCGACTCCACGACGACGGCGTGCCGGAGCCCGTAGCGGGCCCTGAGGGCGTCGGACCGCTCCGCGTCGAGCTCGGCCGGCACCCGGATCTCGATCCGTACGAGGTCGCGTTCGAGGGCGGTCTCCAGGACCCGGGCCACCTTGAAGCGGCTCACGCCGAACTCCTCGGCGATCTGGATCTTGGACTTGCCTTCGAGGTAGAAGCGGCGCGCCATGGCCGCCGCCTGCACCAGCTCCGCGGGTCCCATCCGCAGGGCTGACCGTCCCGCCGACATTGCAGACACCGCGTTCTCCTCACTGCTGTTCACACTGTCGTGTTCACACTCTCGACTCGCCGTTCATCCTGTCAGATCCGACGGCCGTTAATCAGCCTGGACAGCTCCCGTTCACCGAGCTGTTCATCAACCCTTGGCTCAGTGGTCGCAAGCCCACGGCGCCGCCGCGATGGCCGCACCCGCCTGCTCACGCAGCGTGCGGACGGCGGCGGCCGGCTCGACCGCGCCGTAGACCGCGCTGCCCGCGACGAAGACGTCGGCGCCGGCCTCGGCACAGCGTTCGATGGTCGAGGCCGAGACCCCGCCGTCGACCTGCAGCCACAGCTCCAGACCGTGCTTGGCGATCAGCTCCCGGGTACGGCGGATCTTGGGCAGCATGATGTCGAGAAAGGGCTGACCACCGAACCCCGGCTCAACCGTCATGATCAGCAGCATGTCGAGCTCGGGGAGGAGGTCCTCGTACTGCTCGATGGGCGTCGCGGGCTTGAGCGCCATCGACGCCCGCGCCCCCTTGGCCCGGATCTCCCGCGCGAGACGTACGGGCGCCGCCGCGGCCTCGGCGTGGAAGGTGACCGACCCCGCGCCGGCCTCCACGTACTGCGGGGCCCAGCGGTCCGGGTTCTCGATCATCAGATGGAGGTCCAGCGGGATGTCGGTGGCCCTGCTCAAGGACTCCACGATCGGCATTCCGAGGGTGAGGTTCGGGACGAAGTGGTTGTCCATGACGTCGACATGCAGCCAGTCGGCTCCCTCGACGGCCTTCGCCTCCTCGGCGAGTCGGGCGAAGTCGGCGGACAGGATGCTGGGATAAATCTGAGCGGACATGACCCAAGCCTGCCATGCCTGCAGCCTGTTCCGGCCACGACCCCGCAAGTCGCAGCTCACGTAGCAGTGCTTAAATGATCACGGAGAACATTTAATTTGTTCTACGAGATCGACTTCGGCGCGGTCCTGTCCATGACATCGGCTTCGCGCCGGCGCCCGGAGCGTCACCCCCGGACGGGCCGCACGGCACCCGTCCGAACCTCAGGAGCGGACACCGTTCCCTCCCGCACCGACTCCCCCTGGCGCAATCCGGACTTCCGCACCCTCTTCGGCGCCGCCACCCTCAGCCGGCTCGGCACCAACACCGTCCACGTGGCCGTCCCCCTGCTCGCCCTCACCGCCCTCACCGCCCTCACCGCGAGCCCCGCCCAGGTCGGCACCCTCGCCGCGCTCGCCACGCTCGTCTTCCTGCTGATCGGCCTGCCCGCCGGAGCCTGGGTCGATCGCCTGCGCACCCGCCGCGTCCTCATCACCCGCCGACCTCGCCCGGGCCGCGCTCTTCGCCTCTTTACCGCTCGCGCGGTGGCTCGACGCCCTCACGCTGGGGCAGCTGTACGCCGCGGTCCTACCGGGCGGCGTCGCCACCGTCTTCTCCGACGTCGGCTCCCAGAGCGTCCTGCCGCAGCTCATCGGCCGGGAGGGCTGGTGCGCGCGAACACCGCGACGGCAACCCTCATGGCCGCCGCCACCATCGCCGGCCGCGGAGCCGGCGGCACCCTGGCCCTGGGCTCGGCCACCTCGGGCCTCCTGGCGGAACCAGCCACCCTTCACACCACCCTCTGGACCGGAGCCACCCTCCTGGCCCCCACCTGGGCCGCACCTGGGCCCCGATGGCCTTCTCCCCCCTTCCGGGGCGCGGCGGGGTGAGGGGCGGGACGGCGCGATAGGCGCGAGGTGTCTCGGGGGTGGCGGGATCCGAGCAGTCGGGAGTCAGTGACGTGCATGGGGGTTTCCCGTCAGTCTCATCGTCTCTCCGTGTCGGGCCGGTCCGTCAAGGGCGCTCCTTCGTCGCGTCGCTGCGCGATGGCCTGCGGCCACCCTTGACCGGCCGTCCCGCCCCGGACATACGAAGACTGTCGGGAAGCCCCCAAAGGAACGGGCCGGTCCGAGCTTCCAAGGGCGGGGCGGCCGGAGAAGCCCTGCCCGGTCGGGGGAAGGCACCTCCCTGAGACGGGGCCCATCCCGCACACCGGCCGGGTCGGGGGAAGCGCGTCCAATCGCTACGCGCTCCTCGCCTCTCAGCGTCCGACCACCGTCCGGGGCTGGACATAAGCCGCCCACGGCCCCGGTTCACCTCACGAGATGCGTCCGACGACCGTCTTGGGCCGGCCATGAGCCGCCTCAGATCGCTACGCGCTTCTCCTGGACTGCGACCGGCGGCCCGGCCGGGGCTGATGAGGGCCGGCGAGAGGGGTGGGCGGCTGTTTCCCCGGCTATTCCGTCGTGGATCCGGGTCAGAGCACAAGCGACACCACAAACCCACTCCCAAAGCTGGGTAATCAGGGCAAATGGTCGGCGATTCGAGCGGTCCGCTCTCACTGACCCGACTCCACGACGAAATAGCCGCTGTCAGCCGCCTTTCCACCCCAGACAGCGCCGAGACGCCCTCAATGGGGCGGGACGGTCGGTCAAGGGTAGAGCGCAGCGACATCGCGAAGCGACGCGACGACGAAGGAGGAGCGCCCTTGAGGGGCCGGCCCGAACCGGAGAGACGAAGAGACTGACGGGAAACCCCCCATACACATCCCTGACCACCGCCCCAGCGGCTCCCGCCGCCCCCGAAGCCACCCCGCGCCCCGCCATATCCACCCGGTCGAGCGTCTAGCCGAGTGTCGCGTCCGTGAGGTCCTGTCCGTGGCCGTCGATGAGGTCGGGAGTCTCGAGCCCGCAGCCCTCGGCTCGTCCGTAGTACGTCGGCTCGCCGGCCTCCGCCGCCGCTCCGAGCACCTGGTCGAGCTCCCGCAGGGCCGACGCGAGCCGGGGTGCGTTGTGGGCGTGGATGACCGGCTGCGGCTCGCCCCGAAATCGCAGGGCCCCCAGACGTCGTGGTACACGGACAGTTCGGCCCAGAGGCCCGTCCGGTCGGACGCCAAGAAGGGTTCCACCAGCCGGTACTCCCTTAGCCGTTCACCGTCGGCGTCGTACCAGACGCCCGGTCCCAGCACGGTGATTCCCCCCGATCTCGGCCTGCGGATAACCGGTCGGCCGACAGGCGCGGAGCCGATCGGGCAGCGCCGGATCGTCGAGCGATCGCGTCACGAGGCTCAGGCGACTGTGCATACCGAGGCCGCCCCGGCCGGTCTGGAACCAGTCCCACTCAAGTGAGGACGGCACCAGCAAGGTGTACTTCTCCAGCACCGCACTCATGCGGCCGGCGGTCTTGAGCGCAAAATCCAGACCCGGCTCCGCCACGTCATCCAGATTCCAAACCCACGAACCGCTCTCTTTCGGCGCCCGCATCAGCTCGGCCCACGAACTTCCTTACACCTCAACGGCATTGGCATGGCAATCCCGAGTCCCTTGCACCGTCACCCCGGCGGCATCGGCTGCTCCGGCTCATCGTTGAACAGATAGCCATAAAGGGACCGGAGATACGTATCCAGGGTTTCCCTGTCAGGAAATTCGATATCAGTCAGCTGCTCATACTCGGCCGGCCCGAAAGAATCGTCCGCAATGATCCGATCGAATCCCGAGCGGATCAATTCCACATAAGAGTCACTGAAGCTCAGCAAAGTGGGCCTCAGATAACCGCTCACGTCATAGCCCTCTTCGAGGCTCAGATGCGCTCTGAAGAAATTTCTGAAATTCGCGTCCACTGAATCCTCTTCTTTGATGACGAGGGCCGGACCTACGCTCGCCATCCGGCCCGGACCGAACTCGACCGCCCGCGCCGACTAGGCGGGCGGCGCGCCGCGCAGGTGGCGCAGGAGCTGCTCCAGGGCGGTCCAGCTCTCAGCGGTCCGGCCGTCGCCGAGCGCGTAGTAGAAACCGGGCCGGACGCTCGGGCCCAGCCGCACCGGGCGTTCCTTGAGCGGCGTCCTGCTCGCCCTGTCGCGCCCCGCCTCCTGGACCTCCGTGGGGCCGAGTACGAACGCGTACGGCAGCGGCGGGTTCTCGTAGTGGGGCGGGGCGCTCAGGTCCCGGCGGGCTTCGCGCAGCTGGCACAGCATGGTCTGCAGTCCATACCGGGTCACCAGCTCGCCGGCCAGCCCCGGCAGCGCCTCCAGCGGGAGCTCCTCATCGGAGCCGTAGCCCACGGTGAGGGTGATGTCCTCCTCCACGCCCTCCGGGGTGCGGATGACGCGCAAGGTGGCGACGGCGGGCCGGTCAGCGGTGCCGACGACAACGGTCCACGTGGAGCGGGGGGCACGTTCGTACGCCAGCTCGGTCAGCTGGCGCCTCGACCACGTCAGACCGGCGGGCTCCGACGTGCCCCAGCCGGCCGGCGGGCCGCCGGTCAGCGCCTGCCAGGCGACTTCGAGCGCGCCGCCGAGGAGCAGGTCCGCCGTGGGGCGGTGCAGGGTGCGGAAGGAGACGCTGAGCTGGCGCTCGCCGGTGGGCCCGGCCTCCGCGAAGGCGTCCGCCACCGGCGTCTCGCCGTTCTCGTCCCGGGCCGGGGAAAAGGCGTCGTCCTGCCAGGTCAGTACCGCGCCGGTCAGGCCGTCGTAGTAGCCGCACCGCTCGTCCTGAACCACCCAGCGCGAGGGCATGGACTGCAGCAGCAGGCGGGTGGGCAGGGAGATGCGACAGTGCGGCGGGGTGACGATCTGCAGGGACCGGTCGCTCTCCACGGTGGCCCGCAGCACCTCGGAGAGCCAGCTCGTCATGGGGACGACCGGGCGGTCCTGGAGGACGACGGCGGCCTTGTCGGTGAGCATGTCGACGGCCGGCTGGGCTGCGGCGGGGGCCGGTACGGCGGTGATGCCGGAGACGTTGACGGGGCGGGCCGCGCCGACGGTGCCCGGGGCGTCCGGCGGCCAGACCCGGCCGCCCAGCAGCATGGTCAGCCGGGCCGCGAAGGCTCCGGCGAGCTGCTCGGCCTGCGGTACGCCCGCGGCGGCGCGGGCTTCGACCCACCAGGCGGGGCCGTCGCCCGACAGCTCTGCGCCGGGCCCCAGCAGGCGGGCCGCCTCGCCGGGCACCTGGAGCATCAGCGGCACTTCGATCGATACGAGCGGCCGGCCCTCGGCGTCACACAGTTGAACCACTGCGCCCTCACCGGCGGTCTCGACCCGCAGGTCCGGTCCGCCCGCGAGCAGGCCCGCCAGAACGCTCATCGCGTCGGGCATGCGCTCGGTGAGCGCGATCACGTCCTTGGTCATGCCGTGCTCTTTCTGGTCGTGTCACTCAGCGCTTCGCGGATCTCCGCGCGCCCTCCCGTTGCCCGCGGCCAGCAGATACCCGGAGACGAGCGGCAGGAGGAACAGGTGTCCAGGCCGGCCCGGCAGGCTCGTGACGGGGTTCGGGCGGCTGTGCGTACGGAGGCCGCCCCTGCCGGTCCGGAACGGGCCGGCTTGAGGGCCGTCGGCGAGGTCCTGGACGACGTCACCCCGGCGGCATCGGCTGCTCCGGCACACCGTTGAAGAGGTAGTCATACATTGCCTGCAGGTAGGTACGGAGAGTTTCCTCGTCAGGGAACTCGATATCCGTCATTCGCTCATATTCGACCGACCTGGCCGAGGCGTCCGCCAGGAGCTGCGCGAACCCTGAGCGAACCGCCTCGACGAACGAGTCGTTGAATCCGAGGAGCGTCGGCCTGAGATAGCCACTCGTGTCATACGCTTCCGTGTGGGAAAGATAGCCCCTCACGAAACGCTCGAATCGCTCTTCCATTCACTTCCTGTCCTACGCGCGGCGGCCCGGCGCCGAGCTGCGTGTCGGCCGGGCCGCCCTTGCCGCCCGTACGAAGCGCCCGGCGCCGCGGACGGTGCAACCTGTTCGTCGACTCAGGCCGCGAGCAGGGCCTTGGCGCGGAGGAAGATATCGTCGTCGTCCAACTGCACCGACTCCGCCTCGATGTCGGTCACGATCCGCCGCAGGACCTTCGCCCACTCGCTGACGAATTCCTTCACAGGGACCACCACATCGCCCCGCTCGGCCAGCAGCGTCTCGTAATTTCCGAGTGTGCTGTGCCAGCGCGCCCCGATCCTCAGGGCATCTCCCTCACGGACCATTCTCCATTCGGCCGAAAACGTGTCGGACCCCCAGAAGACCTCGGTCTCCGAGAACTCCAGCCGTTGGATTTCCTCAAGAAGCGGGACCAGGTCATCGAGAAGGGCGGCGAGGTCATAGCCGTACGGCAGCCGCACTGGTACCAGATTCCATACCAGAATCGCGTCCTCAGCCTCGGAGGAGTACATCTCACCGACCGCATCAGCCATGTCGGCGGCTGATTCACAATTCAGAACGGCCGGGCAGCCTGCCTGGATCGAGAAACTCATCGTCGTTCCTATCGGGTCGTCGGGTAAGCGTGTACCTTGCCGTTGGGGTACACCTTGACAAAGAGGGCATTTGGCGTCCGCGTTTTACCGTCGGGCATGTATTCGATGCAGCCATGCCCCTCGGGAAGCTTGAAGAATCCAGTCTTTCCGGGCCCCACATCAGCGGCGCGCTGCGTAGCATACGCGACGTCCGCCGGCGTCCCGAACTTCCCTTGCGGCTTGCCTTCCTTGCTTGCGCGCGCCGGCCCTTCAGTCCAGTCGATTCCATGCTTTGCACCCTTGAGCAGAGGTGCTTCCGGTTTGTATTTCTGACCGTTTACCTCAATACCACGGCCGACCAGGTCGATTTGCTTTTTCTTGCTGAGTCCATCCAGTTCGCTCTGGGTCTTCATGAAGTCGGCCTGCTGGACGTCGGTCACCGGGTGCGGATTTTCGGGAGTGCCCAGGGGGTGGTCGTTGACCGGAGTCCCGTCCCCGCCCGCGCCCTCCCCGGCACCCTCGCCCCCGCCGTCGCCCTCGTCCTTGCCGTGACCAGGTTCGCCGTCGCCCTCGTCCTTGCCGTGACCAGGTTCGCCGTCGCCCTCATCCTTGCCGTGACCAGGCTTGCCGTCGCCCTCATCCTTGCCGTGACCAGGCTTGCCGTCGCCCTCGTCCCCGCCGCGACCAGGCGCACCCTCGCCGTCGCCCCGGGGCGGCAGATCGTGGCCCGGGCCGGTGGGGGTGTGGGGGGTGCCGGAGCCCTGGCCGGGGCCCGAGCCCGGGGTCTCGTGGTGACCACCTGTCGTGTGGCCCGCGCCGTCCTGTCCGCCACCGGCGGAGGGCGGTGTGTGCGAGCCGCCGCCCGCCGGATCGTGGCCGGCGTGCGGTGCCGTGGAGCCACCGTTGTGGGAGGCGCCGGGCGGGTGGCCCGTGCTGTTTTCGACGTGGCTCGGGCCGCCCGCGCCTTCGAGGACGCGTTCCCTGGCCGGGGCGGGCTCGTGGGTGTTGGGCAGGTCGCCCCTGTGCGGCTCCCTGACGGGCTCGGTGTCGGGGACGACGTTGCCGTGCTCGTCGCGGATGGTGCCGTCGTGGCCGATGACGCGCTTGTTGCCCTGCGGGTCGGCGTACTCGTAGCCGGGCGGCGTCCTGTCGCCGGCGCCTGCGGGGGGTGCGGTGGTGTCGGCCGGGTGCGGGGAGGTTCCGCCGGGCATGTTGCGGGCCATGTCGTCCACGCCCGCTTTGCTCGCCTTCAGACCCTCCATCAGGTCGCCGACCTTGATCTTGGTGAGGTTCGCGGCCTTGCCGAGGTAGCTCATCGGGTCGACGAGCACGCCCGCCTTGCCCACCACGGTCGCGATCTCCGAGCCCACGCCCAGCTTTCCGGCCTTGCCGAGCTTGAGGAACGAACCCGCGCCGATGGTCACGATGTTGAACACCACCGTCCCGCCCGCCCGCGCCGGATCCTTGCCCCACTCGTCCCACGCGACCAGCGACTTGCCGAAGTTGCGCAGGGCCGCCTTGTTCTTCTCGCGCTCGGTGTGGTCGGCCGGGCCGAGCGTCTTGTCCATCACCCAGTCCCACGGCGTGAGGAGGTAGCCGCTGACACCCTCGAAGACGTCGCCGATGCCCGACCAGGTCTTCTTGAGGGTGTCCATGTCGAACACGTTGACCATGTTGCCGAGGCCCTTGAGGGTGCCCCAGACGCCGTCGACGAAGAAGCCCTTCAGGCCGCTGCCGACCTTGTCCTTCGTCCACTCCCACGCGGCCCGCAGGCCCGTGTACTCGCGCCCGTCGGCCGTCCCCCAAGGTGTCTCCTTGGCGTCCTTGACGTCGCTCTCCTTGAAGCCGTACATGCCGGCCTTGTGGGAGCCGTCGTCGACGACGAAGTGCGTGCCGCCCACCAGCGTGGTGATCTTGTTGGCCGCGTCGCGCTCGACGCCCTGGAACGCCACCCACGTCACGCCGACCTCACGGACAAGGCGCGCGTTCTCGTCGATCTTGCCCTGGTCCTGCTGCCAGTCCTCGTCGTCCTTGTTCTCCACGACGAACTTCTCAGCGTCGATGCGGAGTTGCTTCATCTTGTCCACCAGCGGGCGGGCGGTCGACGCGAAGCTCGTCAGCGTGCCGCTGACGGACTCCAGCTTCGTCGCGAACGCGTCCGCCTTGTCCCGCACCGGAAGCGTCGAGTCGAGCAACTCCTCCTGCTCGGGGGCGTCATAGACCGGATCCAGCGCCTGGAAGGCGTTGTGCACGTCCCTGCCCGTACCGCGGATGCTGGAGGCGGTCGTCTTGAGCGCGGCCGCGTGTGTCTCCAGGGTGTCCAGGTTGCCGGTGAAGGTCGGTATCTTCCCGACGTCGATCACTTCTTGGGGCCCTTCAGCTCTTCCGCGGTCGGAGCCTTGGAGTACTCCTCCTGCTTGTTCTTCGCCATCTGCAGGTCGCCCTTGACGTATTCCTCAGTGGCCAGGCGTGCACCGGTGATGGACTTTCCCGTCCGGACGGGAAGGAACTTCAGGTCGCTTTCCGTTCGCTGCTGAAACTCAAGCAATGCCTGGGCCACAGGGCCGAACGCGCCCTCCTTGGGCAGCTCGGTCCCGCCCAGCACCATCGTGCCCGCCCACGTCGCGGCGCCGACCACACCGTCGCTGCACGACGTGAACTCTTCCTCGAACTTGCTGCCCGCTTCGGCAGTTTTGTTCAGGACTCCTTGGACGCCGGCCGGCTTGATGTCCCACGTAGACACGTTGTCCCCCGTTCCTCACAACGCTTCTCTCGAGTGCCCCGCCGCCGGCCGACGGCGCCGCCGCCCACCCGCACAGGTGATCCATTTCTATCAACTCGGCATTGACGTATGCAAAGTGAATGAGGGTCATTCCGGCCCAGCGGCCGCCCCTGTCGCGGAGTTGTGACAAAGCGCGGAACAGCCCCTCGCCGTTTCACGACCCCGCCGACGGCGATCACGTCGGCCGGGTCGTCCACCGCGCAGGCTCTGTCGCGGTCGTCGGCGGCGGTTGGGGGTGCGGGACCGTGTTGCCCGCGGCGGGCTGGGAAGGGTTCACGGCGTCAGTCCGCCGCCGCCCACTGGCAGGGCCGCGGCAGACCGCAGATACGGGACACCCCCCGCGACGTGCATCATCGCGGGGGGTGTCGGGCCGTGCGGGGCCGAGCCGTGCGCTGCTACGCCGTGCGGCGCAGCAGGGCCAGGTACATCGCGTCCGTTCCGTGCAGGTGGGGCCACAGTTGGACGTCCGGGCCGTCGCCCAGGGCCGGTACGCCCGCCATGAACGGCCTCGCGTCGATCAGTTCCGCGGACACCGGCGACGCGCCCGCGCCGCGGCCCTTCAGGACGTCGTCCACGACGACCCGGGTCTCCGCCAGGTGCGGCGAGCAGGTCGCGTAGCCCACGACGCCGCCCACCCGCACCGCCGACAGTGCCTCGCGCAGCAGCCCGCGCTGGAGCGGTGCGAAGCCCTCCAGGTCCTCCGGGCGGCGGCGCCAGCGGGCCTCCGGGCGGCGCCGCAGCGCGCCCAGGCCGGTGCAGGGGACGTCCATCAGGACGCGGTCGAAGGAGCCGGGCAGCCACGGCGGCCGGGTGCCGTCCGCCGTGATGACCTGGTACGGGCCCGGGTTGCCCGCCAGCGCGCGCTCCACGAGCCGCGCCCGGTGCGGCTGCTTCTCCGAGGCCAGCAGGAACGCCCCGCGCTGCGCCGCGAGCGCCGCGAGCAGCGCCGCCTTGCCGCCGGGGCCCGCGCAGCCGTCGAGCCAGCGCTCGTCGCTGCCCTCGACCGGAACGGCCGCCAGGGCCATCGCCACCAGCTGGCTGCCCTCGTCCTGCACACCGGCGCGGCCCTCGCGCACCGCCTCCAGCGCGCCCGGCTCGCCGCCCTCGGACATCCGGACCGCGTACGGCGACCAGCGCCCGGGCAGCGCCGACTCCTCGCCGACCGCCTCCAGCAGCTCTTCCTTCGTGGACCGGCCCGGCCGCGCCACGAGCGTCACCTCGGGCCGCTCGTTGTCGGCCTCCAGCAGGTCCTCGATGCCCGCCCGGCCGCCGCCAAGCGCGTCCCACAGGGCGCTGACGACCCACCTGGGGTGCGAGTGGTACACCGCGAGGTGTTCCTCGGCGTCGTCCTCGTAGGGCGGCGCGACCCGCTCCAGCCAGCCGTCCAGGTCGTGCGCGGCGATCTTCCGCAGGACTGCGTTCACGAACTTGGCGCGCCCGTCCCCGAGCACCACGCGGGCCAGCTCCACGCTGGCCGAGACCGCCGCGTGCGTGGGGATGCGGGTGCCCAGCAGCTGGTGCGCGCCGAGCGAGAGCACGTCCAGCACCGGCGGGTCCACCTCGCGCAGCGGCCGGTCGATGCACGCCTTGATCACGGCGTCGTACGTGCCCTGCCTGCGCAGCGTCCCGTAGACCAGTTCCGTGGCCAGGGCCGCGTCGCGCGCCTGGAAGCTCTCGTCCTGGCGGGCCTTCTTGAGCAGCGGCGGCAGGACGAGGTTGGCGTAGGCGTCACGCTCGCCCACCGCCCGCAGCACCTCGAAGGCCAGCATCCGGACGGGGTCCTTCTGGGGCCGGCGGTGCGGCTTGGCCGGCCGGTTGCCTGCGGGCTTGCGACGGGGACGGGGCTGTTCGCTCACGTGAAAGGTGCTCCGGGTTTACGAGGTGCTGCGGTGATGAGGGAGAGGGGTGAGGAGGTGGAGAGGTGGAGGGGCCGGCGCCCCGCAGGGGCGGGCCGTGCGGGGCCGCTGTGCCCGCGCCGCCGCGAGCGGCGCGGGTGGATTCAGCCTACGTCGGCCCCGCCGAGCCGCTCGCCCGGCGCGATCCGCACCCCGCGGGCCCAGTCGGCGGCCCGCATCGGCTTCTTGCCCTGCGGCTGCACCCACAGCAGCTCCACCGCGTGCGAGCCGGTCCCGACGTGGACGTTGTTCTTGGCCGGGGCCAGCACGCCCGGCGCCAGGTCCGTACGGTCGGGCACCAGGCCCAGCGCGATCAGCTTGAGCCGCTCGCCGCGGAAGACGGTCCACGCACCCGGCGCCGGCGTGCAGCCGCGCACCACGCGGTCGGCGCGCATCGCGGGGGCGGCCCAGTCGATCCGGGCGTCCTCGACGGTGATCTTGGGCGCGAGGGAGATCCCGTCGTGGGGCTGGGCGACGGCGCGCAGGGTGCCGTCCTCGATGCCGTCCATGGTGGCGGCCAGCAGTCCGGACCCGGCGAAGGCGAGCCGGGTGAGCAGGTCGCCGCTGGTGTCGGTGGGCCGGATCTCCTCGGTGAGGATGCCGTAGACCGGGCCGGTGTCCAGGCCCTCCTCGATCTGGAAGGTGGAGGCGCCGGTGACCTGGTCCCCCGCCATGATCGACTGCTGGACGGGCGCGGCTCCGCGCCAGGCGGGGAGCAGCGAGAAGTGCAGGTTGACCCAGCCGTGCCGGGGGATGTCGAGGGCGCTCTTGGGGATCAGGGCGCCGTAGGCGACGACCGGGCAGCAGTCCGGGGCGATCTCGCGCAGCCGGGCCTGGAAGTCGGGGTCGCGGGGGCGGACGGGCTTGAGCACCTCGATGCCCGCTTCCTCGGCGCGTTCGGCGACCGGGCTGGCGACGAGCCGCCGGCCGCGGCCGGCCGGTGCGTCGGGCCGGGTGACGACGGCGGCGACCTCGTGCCGCCCGGAGGAGATCAGGGCGTCCAGGGCGGGTACGGCGACCTCGGGGGTGCCTGCGAAGACGAGCTTCACTGGGTCCTACCTCGCTATCTCGGCTGTCAGCAGCGCACCAGTCTATGGGGCGCCGGCGCAGGGGGCTGCCGGTCGCCCCACCTGCGGTGTTGAGGGGGCGTACGCACACCCGCGCGCCTCTCGCATATGCCGACACGCCCCCACAGCGTGACCTGGGCGACGGGTGGCGCGTTGGTCAAGAGAGATTGACCAAAACGGGCCGCGTGTGAACGGTGTCTGCGGCCCGATCCGCCCTTCAGCACCGGTTCGAGAGGCTTCTTCATGGCCGACCACGCCACCCACGACGCCCAAGCCCGGGCCAGCCTGCACCTCCTGGTGCGGGACATCGAGCGGGTTCGCCGGCAGGTGGATGCTCTGCGTACGCTCACCGCCCAGCTCGGCAACGTGTACCGCCCGCGCCGCTCAGGTCCCTCCACGGGCTTCGTCGTCTACGGCCGGGCGCCCGCGCCCACCGTCCGCCTCGCGCAGGAGCTGCGGGACAGCGTCGAGACGCTGGTCACCGCTGCGGTGGACTTCGACCGTTCGCTCGGTTTCTCGTGGGACGCGGTCGGCTCGGCGCTGGGTGTCACCAAGCAGGCCGTGCACCGCCGCTACGGTGCCCGCCGGGCGCAGTCCGCCGAGTCGGCGGAGCCGCTGGCCGAGGGGACGGCGACGCGGACCCTCGGGCCGCTGCCGACCGTCCCGGCCGCCCGCTCGGTGCCGCCGCAGCCGATGCGCGAGGAGGCCCAGGCCGCGGCCGCCGGGCCGCCCGGACGCAGCCTGGGCGAGGCCCCCCGCTCCCCCGCCCTCCCCGGTCCGCGCAACGGCTGACGCGCGTCCCGCCGCCGGGACGCCGACCCCCGACGGCCGGTCCCCGCTCGCCGCACCTGGATCCGCCCCCGGCGGGGCGACCGCACGGTCGCCCCGCCGGGGGCGTCGGCGTTCCGGCGTCGGTGTTCCCGCTTCGGCGTTCGGCGTTCGGCGTCAGCCGATGTCCAACGGATCGATCCGGACCCGCACCGCCTCCGCCGCAGGGACGCCCCGTGCCATGCGGGCCGCCTGCGCCGACTTCAGGGCGGCCGCCAGGGCGGCGCCGCTTCCCGGCGGGACCCGGACCAGGGCCCGCTCCCCCGGGGACGGCTCCCCGCGCCGCCCGGCGAGCGGCACCGGGCCCAGGATCTCGGCGTCGGGCGGCAGCCCGGCACCGGCCAGGAAGGCCTCGACCGCCTCGCCCCGGCCGGCCACCGCCGCCATCCGGGACACCGGTGGGAAGCCGAGCTGGGCCCGCTCCGCGAGCTCCCGTACGGCGTGGCCCACGGGGTCCCAGCGCACGAGGGCCTGCACCGGCCGCAGCGTGGGCTCGGCGACCACGACGACCTGCCCGTCCCCCCGGACCAGCGAGGCGGCCGCGATCCACCGGCGCAGCGCGTCCTCCCCGGCCCGCAGGTCGGGCCGGGTCAGCATGGCCCACCCGTCGAGCAGCAGCGCGGCCGTGTACCCCGCGCCCGCCGCCACCGGCTCGGCGCCCGGGGTGCACACCACCAGCGCCGGCCGGTCCGGCACCTCGTCCAGGACGTGGTCGCGCCCGGAGGTCCGTACGGGCACGGCCGGGAAGGCCCGTCCCAGTTCCTCCGCCGTGCGCCGCGCGCCCACCACCCGGGCCCGCAGCCGCAGCGACCCGCACTCCTCGCAGTGCCAGGACGGCTCTGCCCGCCCGCACCAGCCGCACTGCAGGTCACGCGCGTCGGGCGCCTCCAGCGGCCCCGCGCAGACCGTACAGCGGGCGGGGGTCCGGCAGCGCTCGCACGCCAGCCGGGGCACGTAGCCCCGCCGGGGCACCTGGACCAGGACGGGCCCGGTCTTCAGCCCTTCCCGTACGGTCTCCCACGCCAGGCTCGGCAGTCGTGCGGCCCGGGCCGCCTCGTCGCGGGCCAGCAGTTCGTCGCCGACGGTGCGGATCCGCGGGGCGCACTCCCGTACCGTCTCGCGGCTCGCGACCAGCGGCCGGGCCCAGCCGGACTCGACCAGCTGGGCGGCCTCCACGGTGCAGCTGGTGGACCCGGCGAGGAAGCCGCAGCCGTCGTTGACCGCGCGCAGCTCCAGTACCTCCCGGACGTGCGGGAAGGGGGCGTTGTCGTCACTGTGGCTGGAGTCCCCGTCGTCCCAGATCGCGACCAGTCCGAGGTCCCGTACGGGGGCGAACATCGCGGCCCGGGTGCCGACGACGGCACGCACCGAGCCGCGGTGCACGGCGAGCCACTGGCGGTAGCGCTTCTCGGGCCCGGATTCTGCGGTCAGCAGGGCGTGCCGTCCCTCGCCGAGGAGGGCGGTCAGCGCCGCGTCGACCCGGCCGGCGGTCCGCCCGTCGGGGAGCACGGCGAGGGCCCCGCGGCCGGAGGCCAGGGTGGCGGCCATGGCACGGGCGAGTTCGTCGGCCCAGCCGGGGCCGGGCAGCGCGGTCCACACGGCGCGCGGGGCGGCGCCGGTGGCCAGCGCGCGCAGGAAGCCGGGCCCGGCGCCGTACCGCTCCCAGCCGCCGGGCTCGGGCGCGGCGGGCGGGGGCAGCGGCTCGGGTGAGGGCTTGGCCTCGGCGCGGGCGCTCCGTGCGGGCAGGGCGAGCTGGAGCACGTCGGCGAGACTGCCGGCGTACCGGTCGGCGACGGCCCGGGCGAGCGCGAGCATGCGCGGGCTGAGCACCACTTCGGGCGAGACCACGTGGGCGAGGGCGGCGAGGGCTCCGTTGTAGTCGGACTCGGCGAGGCGCTCCACGATGAAGCCGTCGATGAGACCGCCACCTTCGCGGCGGCCGCCGTGCACCTGGTGGGATCCGGCCCCGAAGCGGACCCGGACGCGGACCCCCGGCTGCGCGGCCTCGGAGAGCTCGGCGGGCACGGCGTAGTCGAAGGTCCGGTCGAGATGGAGGACGCCCTTGTTCACCAGGACCCGGGCGACGGGCAGCTCCTCGGCCAGGGCGGCCCCCCGCCAGGTGCGCGGCTTGGCCTTGGGCGCCTTGGCCTTCGCCTCGGCGACCATCTCCCGCATCAGCGCAAGCTGCTCCGGCGGACCGTCGGGACCCTGGTCCGCGCCCCGCTGCTCTGGCTCGTTCGCGCTGCTCACACCCGCATTCTTACCAAACGCCACCGACAACGGGTCGGCCTGGAACCCGTACGGCCCGGGAACCCACGCGGTCCGAGAACCCGTGCGGCGCGGGGAACACGTACGGCCCGGGGAACACGTACGGCCCCGGACCGCGAGGGTCCGGGGCCGTACGTGTCACGTGTTGCGTCGTCAGGTCCTACAGACCGGCGGCCGCGCGCAGCGCGTCGACGCGGTCGGTGCGCTCCCAGGTGAAGTCCGGCAGCTCGCGGCCGAAGTGGCCGTAGGCGGCGGTCTGGGCGTAGATCGGGCGCAGCAGGTCAAGGTCGCGGATGATCGCGGCCGGGCGCAGGTCGAAGACCTCGCCGATCGCGTCCTCGATCTTCTGGACCTCGACCTTGGCGGTGCCGAAGGTCTCGACGAAGAGACCGACGGGCTCGGCCTTGCCGATGGCGTACGCGACCTGCACCTCGCAGCGCGAGGCGAGACCGGCGGCGACGACATTCTTGGCGACCCAGCGCATCGCGTACGCGGCGGAGCGGTCGACCTTGGACGGGTCCTTGCCGGAGAAGGCGCCGCCACCGTGGCGGGCCATGCCGCCGTAGGTGTCGATGATGATCTTGCGGCCGGTCAGGCCGGCGTCGCCCATCGGGCCGCCGATCTCGAAGCGGCCGGTCGGGTTCACCAGGAGGCGGTAGCCCTCGGTGTCGAGCTTGATGCCGTCCTCGACAAGCTGCGCCAGCACGTGCTCGACGACGAACTCACGGATGTCGGGAGCGAGCAGCGAGTCCAGGTCGATGTCCGAGGCGTGCTGCGAGGAGACCACGACGGTGTCCAGGCGCACGGCCTTGTCACCGTCGTACTCGATGGTGACCTGGGTCTTGCCGTCGGGGCGCAGGTACGGGATGGTCCCGTTCTTGCGGACCTCGGACAGCCGGCGGGAGAGCCGGTGCGCGATGTGGATCGGCAGGGGCATGAGCTCGGGGGTCTCGTCGCAGGCGTACCCGAACATCAGGCCCTGGTCGCCGGCGCCCTGCTTGTCGAGCTCGTCCTCGTCGCCCTCGACCCGCTTCTCGTAGGCGGTGTCGACACCCTGCGCGATGTCCGGGGACTGGGCGCCGATGGACACCGACACGCCACAGGAGGCACCGTCGAAGCCCTTCTTCGAGGAGTCGTAGCCGATCTCGAGGATCTTGTCCCGGACGAGCTGCGCGATCGGCGCGTAGGCCTTCGTCGTCACCTCTCCCGCGATGTGCACGAGACCCGTGGTGATGAGGGTCTCCACGGCCACGCGCGAGGTCGGGTCCTCGGTGAGGAGCGCGTCGAGGATCGTGTCGCTGATCTGGTCAGCGATCTTGTCGGGGTGGCCCTCGGTCACGGACTCCGAGGTAAACAGACGACGGGACACAACGCTCCCTGGGGTTGCAGCGGCTGCTGGCTGATCATTTGGCGGAACCACATCGGGGGCTGCGCCCGATCACGTTCCTCATGCAGTTTATCGGTCGCCACCGTTTCCGGGACCACCCGTCTCGCCTTCTGGGAGCCGTGTGACCTGCGGCACTCACATTCTGACGTACGGAGGTGACCAGGAGAAGGGAATCCGCTCAGGCGCGCCGCGACGGAAGCCGGACCGCCACCTGGTCCCAAATCACGGCCGCCAGGGCTTCCTTCGGACCATAGGGGACCTGGGTTTCCGAGCCGTCGGAGGCCAGGATGACCGCTTCGTTCTCCTCGGATCCAAAGGTCCTGGCTTCCCCGACCTCGTTCACGACGAGAAGGTCACACCTTTTGCGCGCGAGCTTGGCCCGGCCGTTGGCGAGGACGTCGTCGGTCTCGGCCGCGAATCCGACCACGACCTGTCCGTCCCGGGCCCGGTCGGCCGAGATCTCGGCGAGGACGTCCGGATTGCGCACCAGCGCCACGGGCGCGGGCTCCTGCCCGTCCTTCTTCTTGATCTTTCCACCCGCGTACTCGGCGGGCCGGAAGTCGGCCACGGCCGCGGCCATCACCACGGCGTCGGCGTCCGCGGCCGCCTTGAGCACGGCCTCCCGCAGCTGGACGGCCGTCCCCACGCGGACGACGTCCACCCCGGCCGGGTCGGCCAGCGCCGTGTTGGCCGCGACCAGGGTGACCCGGGCGCCGCGGGCCACGGCGGTGCGGGCGAGCGCGTAGCCCTGCTTGCCTGATGAGCGGTTGCCGAGGAAGCGGACCGGGTCCAGCGGCTCGCGCGTGCCGCCGGCGCTGATCACCACGTGCCGCCCGACGAGGTCCGGCTCGGCCGCCCCGCGGACCAGGACCCCCCGGCACACCTCGAAGATCTCCTGGGGGTCGGGCAGCCGCCCCTTGCCGGTGTCCTTGCCGGTGAGCCGGCCGACGGCGGGCTCGATGACGAGGGCGCCGCGCCGGCGCAGTGTGGCCACGTTCTCCTGGGTGGCGGGGTGCTCCCACATCTCGGTGTGCATGGCGGGGGCGAAGACCACCGGGCAGCGGGCGGTCAGCAGGGTGTTCGTGAGCAGGTCGTCGGCGAGCCCGTGGGCGGCCTTGGCCAGCATGTCGGCGGTGGCCGGGGCGACGACGACGAGGTCGGCGCTCTGTCCGATGCGCACGTGCGGCACCTCGTGGACGGACTCCCACACCTCGGTGGAGGCCGGATTGCCGGAGAGGGCGGCCCAGGTGGCCTCGCCGACGAAGTTCAGGGAGGCCGCGGTGGGCACCACCCGCACCTCGTGGCCGGACTCGGTCAGCAGGCGGAGCAGCTCGCACGCCTTGTAGGCGGCGATCCCGCCGCTGACCCCCAGCACGACCTTCGGCTTACCCACCATGCACTTCCCTTCGACCTGTCCGACGTGTCCGACGCGTTCGGCTCTGCCCGTCGTACCTACCCATGACACACCACAGGCCCGGCAGATGTTCTGCCGGGCCTGTGGTGAAAGGAATCTCGGTGCCTACTGGGCCGGGGCCTCGATGGCCTCGGAGGTCAGCAGACCCGCGTTGATCTCGCGCAGCGCGATCGAAAGCGGCTTCTCGTGGACGTGGGTGTCCACCAGCGGGCCGACGTACTCGAGCAGGCCCTCACCGAGCTGCGAGTAGTACGCGTTAATCTGACGCGCGCGCTTGGCCGCGTAGATCACGAGGCTGTACTTCGAGTCCGTGGCCTCGAGCAGCTCGTCGATCGGCGGGTTGATGATGCCCTCGGGCGCAGTGATGGAAGAGGACACGCTCTACCTTCCGAAGATGGGTGAAAGATGGGGCCGTCCTGGTATCGATCGATTCAAAACATCGATCAACGATCAGACAACTGCCACCAAGGCTAGCAGCTCGCGCGCAACGTCCTCGACGGAGGTGTTGACCAGGGTGGTGTCGAACTCGGACTCGGCAGCGAGTTCGATCTTGGCGGTGGCGAGCCGGCGCTCGATGACCTCGGCCGATTCGGTGCCCCGGCCGGTCAGCCGGCGGACCAGCTCGTCCCAGCTCGGGGGAGCCAGGAAGACCAGCTGGGCGTCGGGCATGGACTCGCGGACGAGTCGTGCGCCCTGGAGGTCGATCTCCAGCAGTACCGGCTCGCCGTTGTCCAGGCGTTCCAGCACCGCGCCGCGCGGTGTGCCGTAGCGGTTGCCCGCGAACTCGGCCCACTCCAGCAGCTCGCCGTTGGCGATCAGCTTGTCGAACTCGTCGTCGTTGACGAAGAAGTAGTGGACTCCGTGTCGCTCACCGGGCCGCGGCTTGCGGGTGGTGGCCGACACCGAGAGCCATACCTCGGGGTGAACCTTGCGCATATGCGCGACGACCGTGCTCTTGCCGACCCCGGAGGGGCCGGAGAGCACGGTCAGCCGCGGACGAACCTCTGCTGCCATAGAGCGATTATCCAGGTTCCCAGGACTGCCTGAGAACGCCGGGAGAACTTCAGTCGACGCCTCAGGCGCCGGTGCTGCCGAACTCGCGCTCCAGAGAGGCGATCTGGTTGGAACCGAGACCTCGGACACGCCGGGACTCGGAGATGCCGAGACGCTCCATGATCTGCTTGGCGCGCACCTTGCCCACGCCAGGCAGAGACTCCAGCAGGGCGGAGACCTTCATCTTGCCGATGACGTCGTTCTCCTGGCCCGTCTTGATGACCTCTTGGAGCGAGGCGCCGGAGTGCTTGAGTCGATTCTTCACCTCGGCCCGCTCCCGGCGAGCCGCGGCGGCCTTTTCGAGCGCGGCTGCGCGCTGTTCAGGGGTAAGGGGCGGAAGAGCCACGCCTACGTCACCTCGGATGTCGAACTGTCGGATACGGACCGGTGGGTAACCCGAGGGCACCACACCAGGCGAGCCCCCGAACAGCGACGGAATTCGTTCGCTGCTCGTTCACTCTGCTCGGAGACTAGCGGCCAACACCGCTCCAGTCAGCGAGAACGGACGAAAAGTCCTGGTCAGCCTCCACTGAACCGTACATCACGGACAAAATACCCCCGTTTTGTCCGAGGAAAGACGTTCGAGTTTCGCCAAGGAGTGCGAGACGCCGCGCCGAGAGGTGCGAACGAGACCTCGCAGGTGGCCCGCTACGCCGAGACGGCCTCGCGGATCTCGTCGGCGAACCGGCGCGCAGAGTCGCGCAGGGCCGCCACGTCCGGACCGTGCTTGAGGACGCCCCGCGAGACGTTCGGGACGACATTGCGCACGGCCTTGCCGAACACCGCCGGCAGGTCCGCCGCCGTCGCGCCCTGCGCGCCGATGCCGGGGGCCAGCAGCGGCCCGTTGATGTCCAGGTCGAAGGAGGACAGGTCGCCCAGGGTCGCGCCGACCACCGCGCCGAAGGACCCCATCGGGGAGGCGTCCGCGTTCTCCGCCGCCAGGTGCGCCAGCATGGTCGCGCCGATGGTGCGGCCGTCCTCCCGGACCGCCCGCTGGACCTCCGCGCCCTCCGGGTTCGAGGTCAGGGCGAGCACGAACAGGCCCGCGCCCGACTCCCGGGCCAGCTCCACGGCCGGCTTCAGCGAGCCGTAGCCCAGGTACGGGGAGACCGTCAGCGCGTCCGAGAACAGCGGCGAGGACGGGTCCAGGAAGGCCGAGGCGTACGCCGCCATGGTCGAGCCGATGTCGCCCCGCTTGGCGTCCATGACGACCAGGGTCCCGGCCGCCCGGGCGTCCGCGACGGTCTGCTCCAGGACGGCGACGCCCTTGGAGCCGAACCGCTCGAAGAAGGCGGCCTGCGGCTTGAAGACCGCCACCGACTCGGCGAGCGCCTCGACGACCGTGCGGGAGAAGCGCTCCAGGCCCGCGATGTCGTCCTGGAGGCCCCACTGCGCCAGCAGGGCGGCGTGCGGGTCGATGCCCACGCACAGCGGGCCGCGGGAGTCCATCGCGGCGCGCAGGCGGGTGCCGAACGGGGTCACAGTCACTGGGCGGCCTTTCGGGTCTCGGCGCCCACCGCGTCGGCGAGCGTCGCGTACGGGCTGACGGCCAGGCGCGCGGCCAGGCCCTTGTGGATGGCGCGGGCGTAGAACGGGCCCTCGTAGATGAAGGCGCTGTACCCCTGGATCAGCGTGGCACCGGCCAGGATCCGCTGCCAGGCGTCCTCGGCGTTCTCGATGCCGCCGACCCCGACCAGGACCAGCCGGTCCCCCACACGGGCGTACAGGCGGCGCAGGACCTCGAGCGAGCGCTCCTTGACGGGGGCGCCGGAGAGCCCGCCGGTCTCCTTCACGAGGTCCGGGGAGGACTTCAGGCCCAGCCCCTCCCGCGCGATGGTGGTGTTCGTCGCGATGATGCCGTCCAGGCCCAGCTCCAGCGCCAGGTCCGCGACCGCGTCGACGTCCTCGTCCGCGAGGTCGGGCGCGATCTTGACCAGCAGCGGCACCCGGCGGTCGGTGACCACCCGGTCCGCGGCCTCCCGTACGGCCGTCAGCAGCGGCCGCAGCGACTCGGTGGCCTGGAGGTTGCGCAGGCCCGGGGTGTTCGGGGAGGAGACGTTCACCACGAGGTAGTCGGCGTGGCGGGCGAGCCGCTCGGTGGAGGCGACGTAGTCCCCCACCGCCTCCTCCTCCGGCACGGCCTTCGTCTTGCCGATGTTGACGCCGACGACGGTCCGGAAAACGGCCTCGCGAGCCGCCAGGCGGGCCGCGACGGCCGCCGAGCCCTCGTTGTTGAAGCCCATCCGGTTGATCAGCGCGCGGTCCGGCACGAGCCGGAAGAGCCGCTTCTTCGGGTTGCCGGGCTGCGCCTCGGCCGTCACCGTGCCGATCTCGATGTGGTCGAAGCCGAGCATCGACATACCGTCGATGGCGACGGCGTTCTTGTCGAAGCCGGCGGCGAGCCCGAAGGGGCCGTGCATGCGCAGGCCCAGGGCCTCCGTACGCAGCTCCTTGTGGCGCGGGGCGAGCCAGGCCGCGAGGAAGGTGCGCAGCACGGGCGTGCGGGCCGCGAGGCGGATCCAGCGGAAGGCCATGTAGTGGGCCTGCTCCGGGTCCATCCGCTTGAAGACCAGGTTGAAGAAGATTTTGTACATCGTCGAGAAGATCCCTCTGCGCTCGTGAAGAGGGGGACACCCGTCGTGAAACCGGTGTCCCCCTCCCCGTGTCCGGGCTGTACGGGCTGCTTAGTCGCGGGCCGCGGTCAGGTGCTCCGCGTGCTCCTGGAGGGAGCGCACGCCCACGTCGCCGCGGTTGAGCGCGTCGATGCCCTGGACGGCGGCGGCGAGCGCCTGGACCGTGGTCAGGCACGGGACGCTGCGCGCCACGGCCGCCGTGCGGATCTCGTAGCCGTCGAGGCGGCCGCCGGTGCCGTACGGGGTGTTGACGATCAGGTCGACCTGGCCGTCGTGGATCAGCTGGACGATGGTCTTCTCGCCGTTCGGGCCCTCGCCCTCGCTGAGCTTGCGCACCACGGTGGCGTTGATGCCGTTGCGGCGCAGCACCTCGGCGGTGCCCGAGGTGGCCATCAGCTCGAAGCCGTGGGCGACCAGCTCACGCGCCGGGAAGATCATCGAGCGCTTGTCGCGGTTGGCGACGGAGATGAACGCGCGGCCCTTGGTGGGCAGCGGGCCGTAGGCGCCGGCCTGCGACTTGGCGTAGGCGGTGCCGAAGACGGCGTCGATGCCCATGACCTCGCCGGTGGAGCGCATCTCCGGGCCGAGGACGGTGTCCACGCCGCGGCCGTGGATGTCGCGGAAGCGCGACCACGGCATGACGGCCTCCTTGACGGAGATCGGCGCGTCGATCGGCAGGGTGCCGCCGTCGCCGGTCTTCGGCAGCAGGCCCTCGGCGCGCAGCTCGGCGATGGTGGTGCCGAGCGAGATGCGGGCGGCGGCCTTCGCGAGGGGGACGGCGGTCGCCTTCGAGGTGAAGGGGACGGTCCGGGAGGCGCGCGGGTTGGCCTCCAGGACGTAGAGGATGTCGCCGGCCATCGCGAACTGGATGTTGATCAGGCCGCGGACGCCGACGCCCTTGGCGATGGCCTCGGTGGAGGCGCGCAGGCGCTTGATGTCGTAGCCGCCGAGGGTGATCGGGGGCAGGGCGCAGGCCGAGTCGCCGGAGTGGATGCCGGCTTCCTCGATGTGCTCCATGACGCCGCCGAGGTAGAGCTCGTGGCCGTCGTAGAGGGCGTCGACGTCGATCTCGATCGCGTCGTCGAGGAAGCGGTCGACCAGCACGGGGCGGGTCGGGGAGATCTCGGTGGACTCGGCGATGTACGACTCGAGGCGGGTCTCGTCGTAGACGATCTCCATGCCGCGGCCGCCCAGCACGTAGGACGGGCGGACGAGGACCGGGTAGCCGATCTCGTCGGCGATGGCCTTCGCACCCGTGAAGGTGGTGGCGGTGCCGTGCTTGGGGGCCGGCAGGCCGGCCTCGGCGAGGACCTGGCCGAAGGCGCCGCGGTCCTCGGCGGCGTGGATGGCCTCGGGCGAGGTGCCGACGACGGGCACGCCGTTGTCCTTGAGCGCCTGCGCGAGACCCAGGGGGGTCTGGCCGCCGAGCTGGACGATGACACCGGCGATGGGGCCCGCCAGCGACTCCGCGTGGACGATCTCCAGCACGTCCTCGAGCGTCAGCGGCTCGAAGTACAGGCGGTCGGAGGTGTCGTAGTCGGTGGAGACGGTCTCCGGGTTGCAGTTGACCATCACGGTCTCGTAGCCGGCGTCGCTGAGCGCGAAGGAGGCGTGGACGCAGGAGTAGTCGAACTCGATGCCCTGGCCGATGCGGTTCGGGCCGGAGCCCAGGATGATCACCGCGGGCTTGGTGCGGGGCGCGACCTCGGACTCCTCGTCGTACGAGGAGTAGAAGTACGGGGTCTTCGCCGCGAACTCGGCGGCGCAGGTGTCGACCGTCTTGTAGACCGGGCGGACGCCCAGCGCGTGCCGGACCTCGCGGACGACGTCCTCGCGCAGGCCGCGGATCTCGGCGATCTGGGCGTCGGAGAAGCCGTGGCGCTTGGCCTCGGCGAGCAGCTCGGGGTAGAGCTTGTCGGCGGCGGTCAGCTCGTCCGCGATCTCCTTGATGAGGAAGAGCTGGTCGACGAACCAGGGGTCGATCTTCGTGAACTCGAAGACCTCCTCCTGGGTGGCGCCGGCGCGGATGGCCTGCATGACGGTGTTGATGCGGCCGTCGGTCGGGCGGACCGCGGTGCGCAGCAGCTCGTCCTTGTCACCGGGCTCGCCGACGAAGGTGAACTGCGAGCCCTTCTTCTCCAGGGAGCGCAGGGCCTTCTGGAGGGCCTCGGTGAAGTTGCGGCCGATGGCCATGGCCTCGCCTACCGACTTCATGGTGGTGGTGAGGGTGGCGTCGGCGAGCGGGAACTTCTCGAAGGCGAAGCGCGGGGCCTTGACGACGACATAGTCGAGGGACGGCTCGAAGGAGGCCGGGGTCTTCTCGGTGATGTCGTTGGGGACCTCGTCGAGCGTGTAGCCGATGGCCAGCTTGGCGGCGATCTTGGCGATCGGGAAGCCGGTGGCCTTCGACGCGAGCGCCGAGGAGCGCGAGACGCGCGGGTTCATCTCGATGACGATGACGCGGCCGTCGGTCGGGTCGATCGCGAACTGGATGTTGCAGCCGCCGGTGTCGACGCCGACCTCGCGGATGATCGCGATGCCGATGTCGCGCAGCCGCTGGTACTCGCGGTCGGTGAGCGTCATCGCCGGGGCGACGGTGATCGAGTCACCGGTGTGGACGCCCATGGGGTCGAAGTTCTCGATGGAGCAGACGACGACCACGTTGTCCTTGGTGTCGCGCATCAGCTCCAGCTCGTACTCCTTCCAGCCGAGGATGGACTCCTCCAGGAGCACCTCGGTGGTCGGGGAGAGCATGAGGCCCTGGCCGGCGATGCGGCGCAGCTCGTCCTCGTCGTGGGCGAAGCCGGAGCCGGCGCCGCCCATGGTGAAGGAGGGGCGCACGACGACGGGGTAGCCGCCGAGGGTGTCGACGCCCTTGATGACGTCGTCCATCGTGTGGCAGATGACCGAGCGGGCGGACTCGCCGTAGCCGATCTTGGCCTTGACGGCCTCGACGACGCCCTTGAAGAGGTCGCGGTCCTCGCCCTTGTTGATGGCCTCGACGTTGGCGCCGATGAGCTCGACGCCGTACTTCTCCAGCACACCCTGCTCGTGCATGGAGATCGCGGTGTTCAGCGCGGTCTGGCCGCCGAGGGTCGGGAGCAGCGCGTCGGGGCGCTCCTTCGCGATGATCTTCTCGACGAACTCGGGGGTGATCGGCTCGACGTACGTGGCGTCGGCGATCTCCGGGTCGGTCATGATCGTCGCGGGGTTGGAGTTGACCAGGATGACGCGCAGGCCCTCGGCCTTGAGGATGCGGCAGGCCTGGGTGCCGGAGTAGTCGAACTCGGCGGCCTGTCCGATGACGATCGGGCCGGAGCCGATGACCAGGACGGACTGGATATCGGTGCGCTTAGGCACGCTCGGCCTCCATCAGGGCGGTTTCCATCAAAGACGTGAAGCGGTCGAAGAGGTACGCGGCGTCGTGCGGGCCGGCGGCCGCCTCGGGGTGGTACTGGACGGAGAAGGCCGGCTGGTCGAGCAGCTGGAGGCCTTCGACGACCTGGTCGTTCAGGCAGACGTGGGAGACCTCGGCGCGGCCGTAGGCGGTGTCCGAGACCTTGTCGAGGGGCGCGTCGACGGCGAAGCCGTGGTTGTGCGCGGTGATCTCGACCTTGCCGGTGGTGCGGTCCTGCACCGGCTGGTTGATGCCGCGGTGGCCGTACTTCAGCTTGTAGGTGCCGAAGCCGAGCGCGCGGCCGAGGATCTGGTTGCCGAAGCAGATGCCGAAGAGCGGGGTCTTGCGCTCCAGCACGCCCTGCATGACGGCGACGGGGCCGTCGGCGGTGGCCGGGTCGCCCGGGCCGTTGGAGAAGAACACGCCGTCCGGGTTGACCGCGTACACGTCCTCGACGGTGGCGGTGGCGGGCAGCACGTGCACCTCGATGCCGCGCTCGGCCATCCGGTGCGGGGTCATGCCCTTGATGCCGAGGTCGACGGCGGCGACGGTGAAGCGCTTCTCGCCGATCGCGGGGACGACGTACGCCTCCTTGGTGGCGACCTCGGCGGAGAGGTTCGCGCCCTTCATCTGCGGCTGGGACTGGACCTTGGCCAGCAGTGCCTCGTCGCGGATGCCGACCCAGGCCTCGCCGGAGAAGATGCCGACGCGCATGGCGCCGCGCTCGCGCAGGTGGCGGGTCAGGGCGCGGGTGTCGATGCCGGAGATCCCGACGACGCCCTGCTTGACGAGCTCCTCGTCCAGCGAGCGCCGCGAGCGCCAGTTGGAGGGGACGCGGGCGGGGTCGCGGACGACGTAGCCGGCCACCCAGATGCGGGAGGACTCGGGGTCCTCGTCGTTGACGCCGGTGTTGCCCACGTGCGGGGCGGTCATCACGACGACCTGCCGGTGGTACGACGGGTCGGTGAGGGTCTCCTGGTAGCCGGTCATGCCGGTGGAGAACACGGCCTCGCCGAAGGTCTCCCCCACAGCGCCGTAGGCGCGGCCGCGGAAGATCCGACCGTCCTCCAGGACGAGTACGGCGGGAGCTTTGGCTGCTCCCCTGGTGGAGGTCGTCATCGTTCGGCGCCTTCCGTCGTGATGGATGAGTTCATGAGATTGAGGGCTTCGACCCAGGCGGCGTGTTCGGCCGCGCGGTCGGAGCGGAATCCGGAGTCGATCAGCTTGTCGCCGTGCGCCCATGTGACGACGAGCAGACCGCCCTCGGTGAGTACCTTGCCCGCGATTCCCTTGTCGAGGCGGGCGCCGCGCAGCTGCGCGGCCGGTACGAAGAAGTCGGTGGCCCCCGGTCGGACCACGTCCAGGCCCGCGTCGGTGAGCGTGAGCTCGACCCGGCTGCGGACGCCCAGACCGTGGGCGACGATCCGGTCGAGCCACTGCCCGGCGGTGGTGGAGCCGTGGTACCGGCCGGTCAGGGCCAGCCGGTGCGCGGGGAGACCGTCGGGGGCGGCGGGCAGCTCCGGCAGATCGCTCTGCAGGGCGCCGCGCCATTTCCAGCCCTGCCGCATCAGCCAGTACACGAACGCGATGAAGACGATCAGGCCGATCACCCACGCGATGCGGGCGCCGACACTGGTCACCTCCGCCGACTGTCGTTCGGCGGCCTCGGCGGCCAGTTGGATTACTGCAGGTGTCACGCCAGTTTCCCGTCCACGACCGTTGCCCGGCCCCGCAGGAAGGTATGAGTGACGCGCCCCGGCAGCTCACGGCCCTCGTAAGGCGTGTTGCGGCTGCGGGAGGCGAATTGTGCGGGGTCCACGACACCACGGTACGAGGTATCGACCAAGGTCAGGTTCGCGGGTTCACCTGCCGAGACGGGACGGCCGTGGTTCTCCAGGCTGCCGATGCGCGCGGGAGCGAAGGACATCCGTTCGGCGACGCCCGCCCAGTCGAGCAGTCCGGTCTCCACCATCGTCTGCTGGACGACGGAGAGCGCGGTCTCCAGGCCCACCATGCCCATGGCGGCGGCGGCCCACTCGCAGTCCTTGTCCTCGTGCGGGTGCGGGGCGTGGTCGGTGGCGACGATGTCGATCGTGCCGTCGGCGAGCGCCTCGCGCAGGGCCAGCACGTCGCGCTCGGTGCGCAGCGGCGGGTTGACCTTGTAGACCGCGTTGTAGGAGCGGACGAGCTCGTCGGTGAGGAGGAGGTGGTGCGGGGTGACCTCGGCGGTGACGTCGATGCCGCGGGACTTGGCCCAGCGGACGATCTCGACGGAGCCGGCGGTGGAGAGGTGGCAGATGTGGACGCGGGAGCCGACGTGCTCGGCGAGCAGGACGTCGCGGGCGATGATCGACTCCTCGGCGACGGCCGGCCAGCCGCCGAGGCCCAGCTCGGCGGAGACGACGCCCTCGTTCATCTGGGCGCCCTCGGTGAGGCGGGGCTCCTGGGCGTGCTGGGCGACGACGCCGCCGAAGGCCTTCACGTACTCCAGGGCGCGGCGCATGATCACGGCGTCGTCGACGCACTTGCCGTCGTCGGAGAAGACGGTGACGCGGGCGGCGGACTCGTGCATGGCGCCCAGCTCGGAGAGCTGCTTGCCCTCCAGACCGACGGTGACGGCGCCGATGGGCTGCACGTCGCAGTAGCCGGACTCCTTGCCCAGGCGCCAGACCTGCTCCACGACGCCGGCGGTGTCGGCGACCGGGAAGGTGTTCGCCATGGCGAACACGGCGGTGTAGCCGCCGGAGGCGGCGGCGCGGGTGCCGGTGAGGACGGTCTCGCTGTCCTCGCGGCCGGGCTCGCGCAGGTGGGTGTGCAGGTCGACGAGGCCCGGCAGGAGGACCTGGCCCTCGGCCTCGATGACGGTCGCGCCCTCGGCGGACAGGTTCCGTCCGACCTCGGCGATGGTCTCGCCGTCGATCAGGACGTCCAGCGCCTCGCCGCCGAGTACCTTCGCGCCACGGATCAGGATCTTGCTCATGGTTACTTGGTCTCCTCGGTGCGCGTGGCGGCGGGGGTGGTGGTGACGGCGGGCTCGGAGCCTCCGAGCAGCAGGTACAGGACGGCCATCCGGGTGGAGACGCCGTTGGCGACCTGCTCGACGGCCGTGCAGCGGTCGGAGTCGGCGACCTGGGCGGTGATCTCCATGCCGCGGTTCATCGGGCCCGGGTGCATCACGATGGCGTGCTCGGGCATCTTCGCCATGCGGTCGCCGTCGAGCCCGTAGCGACGGGAGTACTCGCGCTCGGTCGGGAAGAAGGCCGCGTTCATGCGTTCGCGCTGCACACGCAGCATCATCACCGCATCGGACTTCGGCAGCACGTCGTCGAGGCTGTACGAGACCTCGCACGGCCAGGACTCGACGCCGATCGGGACGAGGGTGGGCGGCGCCACGAGGGTGACCTCGGCGCCGAGGGTGTGCAGCAGGTGGACGTTGGAGCGGGCCACGCGGCTGTGCAGGATGTCGCCGACGATGGTGATCCGGCGGCCCGACAGGTCCTTGCCGAGGCCGGCGTCGCGGCCGACCAGGCGGCGGCGCATGGTGAAGGCGTCCAGCAGGGCCTGGGTGGGGTGCTCGTGGGTGCCGTCGCCCGCGTTGACGACGGCGGAGTCGATCCAGCCCGAGGTCGCGAGCCGGTAGGGGGCGCCGGAGGCGTGGTGGCGGATGACGACCGCGTCGGCGCCCATGGCCTCCAGCGTCAGCGCCGTGTCCTTCAGGGATTCGCCCTTGGAAACGGAGGAACCCTTGGCGGAGAAGTTGATGACGTCGGCGGAGAGCCGCTTGGCGGCCGCCTCGAAGGAGATCCGGGTGCGGGTCGAGTCCTCGAAGAAGAGGTTGACGACGGTGAGGCCGCGCAGGGTGGGCAGCTTCTTGATCGGCCGGTCCGCGACGCGGGCCATCTCCTCGGCGGTGTCGAGGATCAGGACGGCGTCGTCGCGCGTGAGATCGGCGGCCGAGATGAGGTGGCGCTTCATCTGGATGGCTCCGTGGGTCGTGAGGGCAGGCGGGCGGCCTGACGGGCGGAGGTGCGAGCGGGCAGGGCAGAGTGCGGCGCGGACCCCGCGGGGGCCCGTCACCCGTACGGGCTACTGCCCGGCTGCCTGGGCGGTCCGCTGGCCGAGCAGCACGGCGTCACGGCCGTCCTCCTCCTGGAGCTGGACCTTGACCGTCTCCCGCAGCGACGTGGGGAGGTTCTTGCCGACGTAGTCGGCGCGGATCGGCAGTTCGCGGTGTCCGCGGTCGACGAGGACCGCGAGCTGGACGGCGCGGGGGCGGCCGAGGTCGCCGAGGGCGTCGAGGGCGGCGCGGATCGTGCGGCCGGAGAAGAGCACGTCGTCGACGAGGACGACGAGGCGGCCGTCGAGGTCGTCGCCGGGGATCTCGGTGCGGCCGATCGCGCGGGCGGGCTTCATCCGCAGGTCGTCGCGGTACATGGTGATGTCGAGCGAACCGACCGGGATCTTGGTGCCGGTGATCTCTTCGAGCTTGGCGGCCAG
The DNA here is from genome assembly GCF_035917235.1 of Streptomyces sp. NBC_01294. Classification (NCBI taxonomy): domain Bacteria; kingdom Bacillati; phylum Actinomycetota; class Actinomycetes; order Kitasatosporales; family Streptomycetaceae; genus Streptomyces; species Streptomyces sp. NBC_01294. The sequence goes on along the minus strand of NZ_CP108423.1, from coordinate 6,661,224 downwards.
CCTGCGGGCGAGGTAGACGCCGCGGGTGGGAATGCCGAGGAGCACCACGTCGTCGGCGCCCTTGGCGCGTTCGACGATCTCGTGGGCGATGCGGGTCAGGACCCGTGCGATGTCCTGCGCCTCGAGTACGGGGCGCATGGAATCGGCGTGCTGCTGAGTGTCCATGAAAAGGACCTCCTTCTCCGCCTCACGGGACGGACCTTAAAGGACGTCTGATGTACCTCTGCCAAGGTACCAGGGCGCAGCCGGTGTCTCGGCACCGGGCCGGTGCGCGGGGGCTCCCGAGGGGCTGCTGGGACCCCTCTCGAGGGGGCGATGGAGACCATTCGGCTTGACTCATCCAAGTAACGCTGCGTAACCTCACAGTGAGTTACCAGCCGCGCGGCGGAGCCGCATGAAGGTATGTAGTCGCAGTGTTCATGTAGTCACAGCGTCACAGCGTCCGGGAGCGTTATGTCCAGCGAATACGCCAAACAGCTCGGGGCCAAGCTCCGCGCCATCCGCACCCAGCAGGGCCTTTCCCTCCACGGTGTCGAGGAGAAGTCCCAGGGCCGTTGGAAGGCCGTGGTGGTCGGTTCCTACGAGCGCGGGGACCGCGCCGTGACCGTCCAGCGCCTTGCCGAGCTGGCGGACTTCTACGGGGTGCCGGTGCAGGAACTGCTGCCGGGCACGACTCCCGGCGGGGCTGCCGAGCCGCCGCCGAAGCTGCGTCTCGACCTGGAGCGCCTGGCGGGCGTCCCGGCCGAGAAGGCCGGCCCGCTGCAGCGATACGCGGCGACGATCCAGAGCCAGCGCGGCGACTACAACGGCAAGGTGCTGTCGATCCGCCAGGACGACCTGCGCACCCTGGCCGTCATCTACGACCAGTCCCCCTCGGTCCTGACCGAGCAGCTGATCAGCTGGGGCGTGCTGGACGCGGATGCCCGTCGCGCCGTGGCGCACGAGGACATCTGAGTCTCACGCTCCAGACCAGCAGAAACGTTTACCGGTGGGCGCCGGGCCCTTGCGGGGGTCCGGCGCCCACCGGTTTTTTCGTCTCCGCGGCTCCTGCGGGATCCGCGGGAGCCGCACGACAGTCCCCGCACGGCTCACCACCCGCCCCATACGGAAGGGCCCGCAACGCGTACGCTGCGGGCCCTTCCGTATGGCGGTGCCGGTGGTGAGCCGTGCGGTCAGCTCTCGCTGCGCCGCAGGCTCGGCTTCAGGTCCTTGAAGCGGGCCAGCAGCCCGTTCACGAACGAGGGCGACTCGTCCGTCGAGAACTCCTTGGCCAGCTGGACGGCCTCGTCGATGGCCACGGCGTCCGGGGTGTCGTCCACCCAGATCAGCTCGTAGGCGCCGAGCCGCACGATGTTCCGGTCGGCGACCGGCATGCGGTCGAGCTCCCAGTCCACGGCGTAGGTGACGATCAGGTCGTCGATGCGGTTCACCTTGTCGGCGTACCCCTCGACGAGATCCATCGTGAAGGCGCTGACCGGCGGCTGCCGGTCGTCCGACCGCGCGTGGCGGATCCAGTCCGCGAGGACCTCGCGAACGGGCACGTCACGCTGGTCGGCCTCGAAAAGGATCTGAAAAGCGCGCTTGCGCGCATTGCTCCGAGCAGCCACGGGTTAGTTGCTCTTCCGGCCGAGGTAGTCGCTGGTGCGGGTGTCGACCTTGACCGTCTCGCCGGTGGTGACGAAGAGCGGGACCTGGATCTCGTAGCCGGTCTCCAGGGTGGCGGGCTTGGTGCCACCGGTGGAGCGGTCGCCCTGGACGCCCGGGTCGGTGTGCTCGATCTTGAGCTCGACCGCGGCCGGGAGCTCGACGTAGAGCACCTCGCCCTCGTGCTGGGCGACGGAGGCGGTGAAGCCCTCGATCAGGAAGTTGGCGGCGTCGCCGACAGCCTTCTTGTCCACCATCAGCTGGTCGAAGGTGGACATGTCCATGAAGACGAAGTATTCGCCGTCCATGTAGGAGAACTGCATGTCACGGCGGTCGATGGTGGCCGTCTCGACCTTCGTGCCGGCGTTGAACGTCTTGTCGACGACCTTGCCGGACATCACGCTCTTCAGCTTGGTGCGCACGAAGGCCGGGCCCTTGCCGGGCTTGACGTGCTGGAACTCGACGACGGACCAGAGCTGGCCCCCGTCGAGCTTCAGCACCATGCCGTTCTTGAGGTCGTTCGTGGAAGCCACGGTTGCGGAATCTCCTGCACTGGAAGACCACGGGTGCGCGCACAGTCCGACGGAGCGGACTAGAGCGCGAGCAGCTCCTTGGTCGTAATGGTGAGTAGCTCGGGACCGCCGTCCGCCTCGGGGCGCACGACGAGCGTGTCATCGATCCGGACACCTCCCCGGCCCGGGAGGTGAACCCCCGGTTCGACGGTGACCGGCACGCAAGCGTCCAGTTTACCCATTGCCGTAGGTGCAAGCTGCGGGTCCTCGTCGATTTCGAGGCCGACGCCGTGTCCCATCGACGGAGCGAGGGCTTCCGCGTGGCCCGCGGAGTCCAGGACGGAACGTGCCGCGTGGTCCACGTCCCGGTACGCGGCGCCGGGCACCAGCGCCTCGCGCCCGGCCCGCTGGGCCGTGAAGACCAGGTCGTACAGCTCGATCTGCCAGTCGGCGGGGCTGGTGCCGATCACGAAGGTGCGGCCGATCTCGCACCGGTAGCCGCGGTAGTTGGCGCCCATGCAGACCGAGAGGAAGTCGCCCTCCTCCACCCTGCGGTCGGAGGGCCGGTGCCGGGAGCGTCCGGAGTGCGGGCCCGTGCCCACGGAGGTCGGGAAGGCGGGGCCGTCCGCCCCGTGGTCGACCAGCCGCCGCTCCAGCTCCAGGGCGAGGTGCCGTTCGGTGCGGCCGACGAGGATCGACTCCAGCAGCTCGCCCAGGGCCTGGTCGGCGATCTCGGCGGCGATCCGCAGGCAGGCGATCTCCTCCTCGTCCTTGACGAGGCGCTGCTGCTCCACGGCGGTCCCCAGGTCGGCGAGGTGCAGCTTGGGCGCCACGGAGCGCAGGGCCCGGTGCCGGCCGACGGTGAGGTGGTGTTCCTCGACGGCGAGCGAGTCGGCCCGTACAGAGGCGGCCATGTCGGCGGCCGCGACGGCCGGGTCCCCGCCGGGACCCCCGAGGACGGAGACCCTCAGGCGCTCGTCGAGGCGCCCCTCGTCGGCCTCGCCGGTGGGCACGCCGGCGCAGAAGAGCAGGTCCTCGCTGGGCCCGACGAGCAGCACGGCGCCGAGCGGGGACGCCCCGGTGAGGTAGCGGACGTTCGCCGGACGCGTGATCAGTGCGGCGGAGTTCCCCGCAGCAGCGCATCGGTCGCGAAGCAGGCCCCGGCGGGCGGCGTACACGTCTGACATGTTTTCGAGCGTACGAGCGCCGGACGGATCCGGCCCGGCGAGCGCGTCCGGTCGGGCGGCCCGCGCCGCGCGCGTCGCCGGGCACGGGTGCGCGGCGCACCGTACGGGGTCGGGGGCGGCGCCCCGCCGCGGCGCCGCTGCCGCACGGCCACGCGGGCCCGGCTACCAGCTCTGCGGTGTCGCCATCGCGCGCGCCAGGACCTCGTCGAGGGCGCGGGCGGTGCCCTCGACGTCGAGGTGGGAGTTGTCGATGATCGGCAGGCCGGAGCCGTACCAGCCGGCCATCCGGCCGTGGATCCGCGCGACCTCCTCGTCGGAGAGGCGGCGGTTGCCGGAGCGGGCCGCGTTCCGCTCCAGGACGATCTCCAGACCGGGCAGGAGCACCACCGGCAGCAGCGTGGGGCCGACGTGCCGCTTCCAGCCGCCCAGGCCCACCACGGGCCGGTCGGGGAAGACGGCGTCGTCCAGGATGCAGGAGATCCCGTTCGCGAGGTAGTTGCGGGCGGCGAAACCGCAGGTGCGGCGGGCGAGCCGGTACTGGGCCTCGGAGTGCTCGTTCCAGCCCGCCTGCGGGTCCGCGAAGCCGGAGCAGACCCACTCGCGGACGTCGTCCAGGCTGATGTGGGCGGTAGCCACCGGCCGGCTGCTCGCCCAGTGCCGGGCGACGGTGGTCTTCCCGGCGCCGGCCGGGCCGATCAGCAGCACGGCGAGGACGGCCCCACCGGTCCCCGCCACCGCGGGCGGCAGCGGGATGTGCCCGGTGGCCTCCGGTACCGGCGGCGCCACCTGCGGAGGCGGGGGCTGGTGCGGGGGCTGGTGCTGCGGCTGGTGCTGCGGCTGGTGGGGGGACTGCGGCGGGGGCGAACCCGGCCAGCCCTGCGCCGGGGGTATCGGCGGCTGCGGCGGCGCCGCCGGGTGCGGTCCCGGCTGTCCCCAGCCCGCGCCCCCCACTCCTTGCTGCATCCGCTGCCACTCCGTCTCGTTCCGGCCACTGATGCGAGAACGTTATATGACCGCAGGGGTCGGACCGTCCACCAGCACTGCCAGGCAGAGTGTCAGCCGGCGATCTCGTCCGCCAGTGCGCGCAGCGCCAGCCGGTACGAACCGATACCGAAGCCCGCCACCGTCCCGGTCGCCACCGCGGCGATGACGGAGGTGTGCCGGAACTCCTCGCGGGCGTACGGGTTCGAGATGTGCACCTCGATCAGCGGCGCCGTGCGCTGCGCGGCCGCGTCCCGCATTCCGTACGAGTAGTGCGTGAAGGCCCCCGGGTTGATGACCACGGGGATCTTCCCGTCCGCCGCCTCGTGCAGCCACCGGATCAGCTCGCCCTCGTCGTTGGTCTCGCGGACCTCGACGTCGAAGCCGAGCTCCTCGCCCAGCGCGCGGCAGCTCTCCACGAGTCCCGCGTACGAGGTGGCACCGTACACGTCGGGCTCGCGCGAGCCGAGCCGGCCCAGGTTCGGGCCGTTCAGCACGAGTACGGGGCGGCTCACGCCGACACCTCGCCGTAGGCGGCGATCAGGTGGGCCGGGTCGGGACCCTCCAGGACGGTCGGCTTGCCCAGCCCGTCGAGGACGATGAACCGCAGCAGGTTGCCACGGGACTTCTTGTCGACCTGCATGGTCTGCAGCAGCTTGGGCCACTGGTCGCCGCGGTAGGTCAGCGGCAGCCCGACCGAGGCGAGCACCGCCTTGTGCCGGTCGGCCGTCGCGTCGTCCAGCCGGCCCGCGAGGCGGCCGAGTTCGGCCGCGAAGACCATGCCGACCGACACGGCCGCGCCGTGCCGCCACTTGTAGCGCTCGTTCTTCTCGATGGCGTGCGCGAGGGTGTGGCCGTAGTTCAGGATCTCGCGGAGTCCGGACTCCTTGAGGTCGCTGGAGACGACGTCGGCCTTGACCTGGATGGAGCGCACGATCAGCTCGGCGGTGTGCGGGCCGGCGGGCGTACGGGCCGCCTGCGGGTCCGCCTCGATCAGGTCGAGGATCACCGGGTCGGCGATGAATCCGGCCTTGATGATCTCGGCGAGGCCGCTGACGTAGTCGTTGACCGGCAGCGAGTCCAGCGCCGCCAGGTCGCAGAGCACACCGGCCGGCGGGTGGAAGGCGCCGACGAGGTTCTTGCCCTCGGCGGTGTTGATGCCGGTCTTGCCGCCGACGGCCGCGTCCACCATCGCGAGGACGGTGGTCGGTACGGCGACCCAGCGCACCCCGCGCAGCCAGCTCGCCGCCACGAACCCCGCGAGGTCGGTGGTGGCTCCGCCGCCGACGCCGACGATGACGTCGGTGCGGGTGAAGCCGGACTGGCCGAGGGCCTTCCAGCAGTAGGCGGCGACCTCGATGGTCTTGGCCTCTTCGGCGTTCGGCACCTGGATGGCGATCGCCTCGTAGCCCTGCTCGGCCAGGTCGTCGCGCAGCGCCTCACCGGTCGAGGCCAGCGCCTCGGGGTGGATCACGGCGACCCGCTGGGCCTTCGTACCGATCAGGGAGCCGAGCTCGCCGAGCAGCTGCTGCCCGACCAGCACGTCGTACGCGTCGTGTCCGGCGCTCGCGCCGACCTGGATCCGCGTCACCTGGTCTGTCATACGTCCTTCAACTCCAGAGCGTCGAGGACCGCCTGGGCGACCTCTTCGGGGGTGCGGTCGTCGGTGGCCACCACGACGCGCGCGACTTCGGTGTACAGGGGGCGCCGGGCGTCCATCAGCTCGCGCCACTGGCGGCGCGGGTTGACGGCGAGCAGCGGGCGCGCGGCGCCGAGGCCCACGCGCCGTACGGCTTCCTCGACGTCCATCGACAGGTAGGCGACGGGCAGGCCGGTCAGCAGCCCGCGGGTGCCCTCGTCGAGGACGGCGCCGCCGCCGAGGGCAAGGACTCCGGTGTGCTCGGCGACGGCGGCGGCGACCGCCTGCCGCTCCAGGGCGCGGAAGTACGGCTCGCCCTCGTCGACGAAGAGGTCGGAGATCTCCCGGCCCTCGGCCGCGACGATGTCGGCGTCCGTGTCCCGGTAGGGGACGCCGAGCCGCTCGGCGAGCAGCGCCCCCACCGTGGACTTGCCGGACCCCATGGGGCCGACGAGGACGACGACCGGTCCGTTCGGTCCGCCCGTCACCGGATCTGCAGGTTGTCGAGGTAGGCCTGGACGTTGCGGCGGGTCTCGGGGACCGAGTCGCCGCCGAACTTCTCGACGACGGCGTCGGCCAGCACGAGGGCCACCATGGCCTCGGCGACGATGCCGGCGGCCGGCACGGCGCACACGTCGGAGCGCTGGTGGTGGGCCACCGTCGCCTCACCGGTCGCCACGTCGACGGTCGCGAGGGCGCGCGGGACGGTCGCGATGGGCTTCATCGCGGCCCGTACGCGCAGCAGTTCGCCGGTGGTCAGGCCGCCCTCGGTGCCGCCGGAGCGGCCGGAGGTGCGCCGGAGGCCCTCGGGGGTGGAGACGATCTCGTCGTGCGCCTTGGAGCCGGGCACGCGGGCGAGCTCGAAGCCGTCGCCGACCTCGACTCCCTTGATGGCCTGGATGCCCATGAGGGCGGCGGCGAGGCGGGCGTCGAGCCGGCGGTCCCAGTGGACGTGCGAGCCGAGGCCGACCGGGACGCCGTACGCCAGCACCTCGACGACGCCGCCGAGGGTGTCGCCGTCCTTGTGGGCCTGGTCGATCTCCGCGACCATCGCCTTGCTCGCGTCGGCGTCGAGGCAGCGCACCGGGTCGGCGTCGAGCTTCTCCACGTCGGCCGGGGTCGGGTAGACGCCGTACGGGGCCTTGGCCGCGGCCAGTTCCACCACGTGCGAGACGATCTCGATGCCCGCGACCTCCTTGATGAAGGAGCGGGCGATCGCGCCGAGCGCGACGCGGGCGGCGGTCTCCCGGGCGCTGGCGCGCTCCAGGATCGGCCGGGCCTCGTCGAAGCCGTACTTCTGCATGCCCGCGAGGTCGGCGTGGCCGGGTCGCGGACGGGTCAACGGCGCGTTGCGGCCGGTGTCCTTGAGCAGCGAGGGGTCGACCGGGTCGGCCGACATGACGGTCTCCCACTTGGGCCACTCGCTGTTGCCGACCATGACGGCCACGGGGGAACCCAGCGACAGGCCGTGCCGGACGCCGCCCAGGAAGGTGATCTCGTCCTGCTCGAACTTCATCCGGGCACCGCGGCCATAGCCGAGCCGGCGCCGGGCCAGGTGGTCGGCCACCAGCTCGGTCGTGACCGGGACGCCGGCGGGAAGGCCCTCCAGCGTCGCCACCAGTGCCGGTCCGTGCGACTCCCCGGCGGTCAGCCAACGCAACCTGCTCAACGATGCTCCTCATGCTCGCGCCTGGTACAGCGAAGGCGCGATCGGGTGCGCGGCCCGGACCCGCCTCACCCAGATCCTCCCATGTCCGGACCGGTATACCGCCCTCCGGTCCAACTGTCGGACGGCCGGGCACCGATCACCGCCGTGACGTGTGGGCGAGCGGGCCCGCCCGGGGAAGGCGTCACGCGGCGCGGCCGCGCCGGACGGAGCCCTGTCGCTCGCCTTGCCGGTACCGGTCGCTCAGCCGGACTTCGAGGCCAGTGAGAGCTCTCCTGCGGCCCTCATGGCCGCCAGGGGACCCGGGGTGTGTCCGGTCATCCGTTCGACCTGCAGGACGGCCTGGTGGACGAGCAGGTCGAGGCCGCCGACGAGCTGCCCGCCCCGCTGCGACCAGGCGGCCGCCAGGGCGGTCGGCCACGGGTCGTAGAGGACGTCGAAGAGGGTGCCCGGGGCGTCGGGTACGGCAGCGGCCAGTGCGTCGGTGGCTCCGGCCGGGGTGGTGGCGATCACCAGCGGCGCGGCCAGTGCCTCGGCCGCCTCGGACCAGTCGGCCGTGCGGACGCTGACGCCGAGCCGCTCGCCCCACTGCCGCATCTCGTCGGCGCGGGCGCGCGAGCGGACGTACGCCGTGACCTCGCCGGTGCAGATCCGCGAGAGCGCGGCGAGCGCCGAGGAGGCGGTGGCCCCGGCGCCGAGGATGGCGGCCGAGGGCACCTTCTCGACGCCGCGCTCGTGGAGCGCGGCGACGATGCCCGGGATGTCGGTGTTGTCCCCGAGGCGGCGGCCGTCCTGCGTGAGCACGACCGTGTTGACCGCCTCGACGGAGGCGGCCGTGTCGCTGATCTCGTCGAGCAGCGGGATGATCGCCCGCTTGAGCGGCATGGTCAGCGACAGCCCGGCCCACTCGGGGCCGAGGCCGGCGACGAACCCCGGGAGCGCGGCCTCGTCGATCTCGAAGCGGTCGTACGACCAGTCGTCGAGGCCGAGCTCCTGGTAGGCGGCACGGTGCAGCACCGGTGAGAGGGAGTGCTCGATGGGCGAACCCAGCACCGCGGCCCGTATCCGTGACATGTCCTGCTACCCGCCGTTCTTCTGCTTCTGCCGCTCCTGGAACTCCGCGGCCAGCTTCTGGTGCTCTTCGTAGGTCTGGGTGAAGGTCGTCTTGTTGCCGTCGACCGACACGAAGAACATCCAACCGCCGTCGTCCGGGTCGAGCGTAGCGGTCAGGGCGTCGGCTCCGGGGTTGCCGATCGGGCCGGGCGGCAGTCCCTTGACGAAGTGCGTGTTGTAGGGGTGGTTGAACGCCCGCGCTTCCTTGATGGAGAAGTTGATCTCGCTCTGACCCTTGATGTAGTTGTACGTCGAGTCGAACTCGAGCATCTGGTTGGTGACGTCGTTGGTCTTCTTCAGGCGGTTGTAGACGACCTCGGACATCTTCCGGAAGTCGTCGTGGTCCTTGCCCTCGGCGTTGACGAGGCTGGCGACCGTGATCACCTGGAGCGGGTTCTCCAGGCCCAGCTCCTTGGCCTTGCCCTCGACGCCCAGCTCCGCGTACTTGTCGCTGGCGTTCTTGACCATCTGCTTGAGCAGGGACTCGGGCGTGCTGTCCTTGCCGAGGTCGTAGCGCGTCGGGTACAGGAAGCCCTCGAGCGGGTCGATGAGCTTCTGGTTGTTGCCGGCCCAGGCCGGCAGCCCGAGGTTCTTGGCCTCGCGCAGGGCGATGTCCTTGGTGGTCCCGTCCGGCTTGCCGAGCTTCTTGTCGATCGCCTCGTACACCTTGACGTTGCGCATGCCCTCGGTGACGGTGATGACGTTCAGCTTGGTGGGGTCGATCATCAGCGCGACGGCGGCCGCGGCCGACATCTTCTTGTTCATCGGGTAGAGACCCGGCTGGATCAGCTTGCCCTTGGGGTTGGCGGTCGCGGCGTCGACGAAGGCCTGGGCGCTGGCGACGACGCCGGCCTCCTTGAGGATCCGGCCCATCTGTCCCAGGCCCGCGTCCTTGGGGATCTCCACGTCGACCAGCTCGTCCGTGCCCTCGCCCGCGAAGTCCTCGGCAGCGCCGAACCTCGCCTTGAGGTAGCTGTATCCGTAGTAGCCGCCACCGCCGACCACGCCGATGATGACCACGGCGGCGATCAGGCAGGCCATGCCGCTGCGCTTCTTGGGCTTGCCGCCCTTCGCGCCGCGGCCACCGCGGCGACCGTCGTCACCGTCGTCGTCGCCGTCGTCGGCGAAGAAGCCGCTCTCGGCCTCCTCCTCGGCCTCCTCGGCCTCTTCGACCGGTTCCGGCTCCAGGTGGCGCCGGCCCGGAGGCTGCGGCGGAGGGTAGGCCTCGGGCGTGGTGTAGAGGTCCGGGGCCTCACCGGGGTAGCCGGCGACGGCCTGCTGCGCGTACGGGTCGGCGCCCATGTAGGGGTCGGCCTGCACGGCGGCCACGTACTGGCCCTGGCCGGTGTCCCAGCCCTGGTTGTCGTACACCGGCTGCTGGGGCTGGGCCTGGGGCTGCGCCTGGGGCTGCGCCTGCTGCGGGGCATAGGCCTGCTGCTGGGGGGCGTACGCCTGCTGCTGCGGGGCGTAGGCCTCCTGCTGCGCGGCGTACTGCTGGTCGGGGTACTGCTGCTGCTGGTACTGCTGCTGATACTGCTGCTGCTCGTACTGCTGCTGCTCGTACTCCGGGTACTGCTGGTACTGCTGTGGGTACTGCTGCTGGTGCTGAGGCTCCTGCGGATACTCCTGCTGCGGGGCACCGCCGTAGGGCGCCTGGCCCTGCTGGGTCTGGTGCCCGGTCCACCCCTGGTCCCCGTACAGGGGGTCCTCGGGGTGCCACGGTTCGGGGCCACGGCCCCGGCCATACTCAGTCATCGGTCCCCTAGAGCCGCGAGACGGAGGCCACGGACTCCGTCGTCCGTGGCACCCGGTTCCGCCTCATTGACGGTGGGCGACGGCTGTTCGAATGCCGTCTCATCGCGCGGAACGTTACCGTATCGCGATCAGACAACCACTTCGACGCACTCGCCGGGCGGATTACCTGATACCCGTTCGGTCTCAAGAGCGTTCTGAAGGATGACCACAGCGGCCGCCTGGTCGATGACCGACCGGCCCTTCTTCGCGTTCCTGCCGGAGGCCCGCAGACCCTGGGCGGCGGTGACCGTGGTCATCCGCTCGTCCACCAGACGGACCGTCACCGGCTTGATGCCCTTCGCGAGTTCGTTCGCGAAGGCGCGCACCTTGACCGCGGCCGGCCCCTCCCGCCCGCTGAGCGAGCGGGGGAGGCCGACCACGACTTCGAGGGGCTCGTACTCCTCGACGAGCTGCCGCAGCCGCCGGTGGGCGAAGGGGATGTCCCGGCCCGGAACGGTTTCCACCGGTGTGGCGAGCACCCCGTCGGGGTCGCACGAGGCGACCCCGATCCGGGCGTCCCCGACGTCGATGGCGAGCCGGCGGCCACGGCGCAGAGTCATCGTCAGGCCGTCTCGACGACGAGGCGCTCGACGGCGCTGATGGCCTCCGGGATGGCGGCCGGGTTCTGGCCACCGCCCTGGGCGACGTCAGGCTTGCCGCCACCGCCGCCGCCGAGGGTCTTGGCAGCCGTACGGACCAGGTCACCGGCCTTGAGGCCGCGCTCGCGGGCCGCCTCGTTGGTCGCGATGACGGTCAGCGGGCGGTCGTTCGCCACGGTGAACAGGGCGACGACCGTCGGCCGGTCGCCGGGGATCCGGACGCGGACGTCGAGGACCAGCTTGCGCAGGTCGTCGGCGCCGATGCCGTCCGCCACCTGGCCGATGACCAGGGCGACGCCGTGGATGTCCTGGGCGTTGGCGGCGAGGCCGGCGGCGGCCTGCAGGACCTTCTCCGCGCGGAACTTCTCGATCTCCTTCTCGGCGTCCTTCAGCTTGCCGAGCATGGAGGCGATCTTCTCCGGCAGCTCCTCCGGACGGCCCTTGACCAGCTCCTGGAGCTGGGCGACGACCGTGTGCTCCTTGGCGAGGAAGTTGTACGCGTCCACGCCCACCAGGGCCTCGACGCGGCGCACGCCGGAGCCGATGGAGGACTCGCCGAGCAGCTTCACCAGGCCCAGCTGGGAGGTGTTGCCGACGTGCGTGCCGCCGCACAGCTCCTTGGAGAAGTCGCCGATGGTGACGACGCGCACGCGCTCGCCGTACTTCTCGCCGAACTCGGCGATGGCGCCCTGCTTCTTGGCCTCGTCGATGCTCATGATCTCGGCGGTGACGTCGAGTTCGCGCGAGAGCACGTCGTTGATCTTCTGCTCGACGTCGGTGAGGACCGAGCCGGGGACGGCGTTCGGCGAACCGAAGTCGAAGCGGAAGCGGCCGGGGCTGTTCTCCGAACCGGCCTGGGCGGCGGTCGGGCCGAGGGCGTCGCGCAGCGCCTGGTGGGTCAGGTGGGTGGCCGAGTGGGCGCGGGCGATGGCCCGGCGGCGCTTGATGTCGATGGCGGCGTACGCGGAGGCGCCCACCGTCACCTCGCCGACCTGGACGGAGCCCTTGTGCACGGAGACACCGGGGACGGGCTGCTGGACGTCGCGGACCTCGATGACGGCGCCCGTGTCGAGCTTGATGCGGCCCTGGTCGGCGAGCTGGCCGCCGCCCTCGGCGTAGAAGGGGGTGCGGTCGAGGACGACCTCGACCTCGTCGCCCTCGGAGGCGGCGGGCGCGGAGACGCCGTTGACCAGCAGGCCGACGATGGTGGACTCGCCCTGGGTGGTGGCGTAGCCGGTGAACTCGGTGGCGCCGGAGCCGTCGGCGATCTCCCGGTAGGCGGACATGTCCGCGTGGCCGGTCTTCTTGGCCTTGGCGTCGGCCTTGGCGCGGTCGCGCTGCTCCTGCATCAGGCGGCGGAAGCCGCGCTCGTCCACGGCGAGGCCCTGCTCTGCGGCCATCTCCAGGGTGAGGTCGATCGGGAAGCCCCAGGTGTCGTGGAGCAGGAACGCCTTGTCGCCGGAGAGGACCGTGCCGCCGGCGGCCTTGGTCTCGCTCACGGCGGTGTCGAGGATGTTGGTGCCGCCCTTGACGGCCTTGAGGAAGGCGGCCTCCTCGGCGAGCGCGACGGTCTCGATGCGCTTGCGGTCGGTGAGGAGCTCCGGGTACTGCTGCCCCATCGTGTTGATCACGACGTCGACCAGGTCCTGGACGACCGGGCCGGTGGCGCCCATGAGGCGCATGTTGCGGATGGCGCGGCGCATGATGCGGCGCAGCACGTAGCCGCGGCCCTCGTTGCCGGGGGTGACGCCGTCGCCGATGAGCATGACGGAGGTGCGGATGTGGTCGGCGACCACGCGCATCGAGACGTCGGTGCCCTGGGCGGCGCCGTACTGCACGCCCGTCAGCTCGGTGGCCTTGTCCATGACCACGCGCAGGGTGTCGGTCTCGTACATGTTCTGCACGCCCTGCAGGATCATCGCGAGGCGTTCGAGGCCGAGGCCGGTGTCGATGTTCTTCGACGGCAGGTCGCCGAGGATCGGGAAGTCTTCCTTCCCGTCGCCGGCGCCGCGCTCGTACTGCATGAAGACCAGGTTCCAGATCTCCACGTAGCGCTCGTCGTTGACGGCCGGGCCGCCCTCGACGCCGAACTCCGGGCCGCGGTCGTAGTTGATCTCGGAGCACGGGCCGCAGGGGCCGGGGACGCCCATGGACCAGAAGTTGTCCTTCTTGCCCAGGCGCTGGATGCGCTCGGCGGGGACGCCGATCTTCTCGCGCCAGATCTGCTCGGCCTCGTCGTCGTCGAGGTAGACGGTGATCCAGAGCTTCTCCGGCTCCAGGCCGTAGCCGCCGTCCGCCACGGAGCTGGTGAGCAGCTCCCAGGCGTACTTGATGGCGCCTTCCTTGAAGTAGTCGCCGAAGGAGAAGTTGCCGCACATCTGGAAGAACGTGCCGTGGCGGGTGGTCTTGCCGACCTCTTCGATGTCCGGCGTACGGACGCACTTCTGCACGCTGGTGGCCCGGGGGGCCGGGGGCTTGGTCTCGCCGAGGAAGTACGGCTTGAAGGGCACCATGCCCGCGTTGACCAGCAGCAGAGTCGGGTCGTCCGCGATGAGCGACGCCGAAGGGACAACGGCGTGACCGCGCTCCTCGAAGAAGCTCAGCCAGCGGCGGCGAATCTCAGCCGACTCCATCAGTGGTCCTCATTCCGGTCGTACGAAAACTTGGGTCGTTGGGTGGTCTTGTCGTTCTCGATGGCCCGCAGCCGCCGCGGCCCGGGAAGGGCGGTGACGTTGTCGGGCCGGTCGGGGTTCTGGTGGAGCCCCAGTGCATCGTTCAGCTCGTCCTCGCGCTGCGTCATTCCCGCTTTGACGTCGAGGGCGAAGTCCTTGAGGCGGTGCCCCGCCTCCACGGCCTTGTCGGCCGCCTGGGCTGCGAGACTTTCCGGGGTCAGCTTCTTGAGCTGCCGGTTGACCTTGGTGGTGGCCCACACGCCGGCGGCTGCGCCTGCGGTGAACCAGAAGGCTCGGCGGAACATCGGCGGTCTCAGCCCTTCTGCTTCCGGCGCCGGGCCGCCGGCACCGTACGGCCGACGATCACGCTACGTCGGGATGTGTTCGGCGGCATGCCGTTCGGCGCCGCGGCCTCCCCCTTGCCCAGCGCCTTGCGGACGCCGTAGCCGAAGGCCGCGACCTTCACCAGCGGCCCTCCGAAGGCGGTGGCCACGGTGGAGGACAGGGCGGAGGCGTTGGAGGTGACCTCCTGGACGTCGCTCGCGATCGCGTCGACCCGGTCGAGCTGGGTGCGCGCGGAGCGGACGGTGGTGGAGGCGTCGGCCAGCAGCGGGACGGCCTGATCGGTCACGTCGGCCACCAGCTTGGTGGCCGCCTTGAGCACCTGGGCCAGCCTCACCAGCGCCACGGCGAGGAAGGAGATCAGAATGGCCCAGAAGACGGCCACGATGATCCCGGCCACCTCTACACCGGACACGTCACACCGCTCTCTGTCCGAGCCTGGAACACCGGCTCACTGATTCCTGTAAATGGCCCTCCGACCCTATCGCGCCGGAGATCCCGGGCCGTACCGGATTCCCGGTGCGACAGGCAGCGCCTTGAACGCGGTGCATCCGGAGCAGTACTCTCCGTGTCCCATGCGACACAGACCCCTTCGAGACGCCTGGGGCAATCTTCCCTCGGAGCTGGGCCGGTTCATCGGGCGGGGTGCCGAACTCGCCCGGCTGGGCGGGCTCCTGGAGTCCTCGCGGCTGGTGACGGTGACCGGCGTGGGCGGAGTGGGCAAGTCCCGGCTGGTCCTCGCGGCCGCCCGGGCCGCCGCCGAAGGGGCACAGGGTGCGCAGGAACGCCATTGCGACGGGGTGTGGCTGGCCGAGCTGGCCGCCGTACGGGATCCGGCGCTGCTGGAGCTGACCCTCTCCGAGGCGCTCGGGCTGACCGACCACACGACCCGGCCGCACCGGACCGTCCTGGCCGAGCACCTGGCCGGGCGGCGGCTGCTGCTGGTCCTGGACGGCTTCGAGCAGCTGGTCGGCGAGACCGCCGAGCTGGTGCGGGAGCTGCTGCGCCGCTCCCCCGGCCTGCGGGTGCTCGCGGCGGGCCGGCGCCCGCTGGCCGTGGAGGGCGAGCTGACCCTCCCGCTGGCCCCGCCCGGCCCGGAGGACGCGCTGGCCCTGCTGGCGGCGCGGGCGTCCGCGGCCGACCCGGACTTCGCCGTGACGGCGGCGAACCGGGCCGCGCTGGTCGAGGTGTGCGCCCGCCTCGACGGGATCCCGCTCGCCCTGGAGCTGGCGGCGGCGCGGCTGCGGACGCTGTCCCCCGCGCAGGTGCTGGCCCGGCTGGAGGACCGCTTCGCGCTGCTGACGGGCGGCGCGCGCGGGGGCCTGCCCCGGCACCGGGCGCTGCGTACGGCCATCGGGTGGAGCCACGAGCTGTGCACGCCCGCGGAGCGGCTGCTGTGGGCGCGGCTGACGGTGTTCGCGGGGCAGTTCGACCTCGACGCCGTCGAATACGTGTGCGCGGGTCCGGATCTGCCGGTGGAGGACGTGCTGGACCTGGTCGGGGAGCTCCTCGACCAGTCCCTGCTGGTCCGGGAGGAGACGGCCGCCGGCGTGCGCTTCCGGATGCTGGAGACCGTACGGGTCTACGGCGCGGGCTGGCTGGAGTCGCTGGGCGACGCCGAGCGGCTGCGGCGGCGCCACCGGGACTGGTACGTGGGGCTGGCGACCTGGTGCGAGCTGGACTGGTTCAGCCCGCGCCAGCAGGAGGTGGCCGCGCTGGTCGAGACGGAGCTGGCGAACCTCCGGCACGCCCTGGAGTGCTGCCTGGACGAGCCGGACGAGGTGCACCTGGCCCAGTACCTGGCGGGCACCCTGTGGTTCTACTGGGCGGGCTGCGGGCGCCTGACCGAGGGGCGGCACTGGCTGGACCGGAGTCTGGAGCACACGGGCCGCGCGGTGACGGAGTACGAGAGCTCGCGGCTGAAGGCCCTGTGGGTGCTCGGGTACGTGGCGACCCTGCAGGGCGACGCGGCGGCCTCGATGAGCGCCCTGTACGAGTGCCGGGACGCGGCGGCGCGGAGCGGGAACCCGGTGGCGGCGGCCTACGCGGCGCACCGGCTGGGCTGTCTGTCCCTGGTCTCGGACGACATGGCGCGGGGCCGGGAGCTGCTGGGCGCGGCGCTGGAGCAGTACCGGGCGGCCGGGGAGCTGAACAGCAACGTGCTGATGTGCCAGGTGGAACTGGGGATGGCACTGGCCTTCCAGGGCGACCTGCCGGGCGCGCTGGCGCTGTGCCGGGAGGTCCGGGAGATCTGTGAGGAGCGCGGGGAGCGCTGGACGAAGGCGTACGCCCTGTACGTCCTCGCGTACGCCGCCCTGGACGCGGGGGGCGCGGAGGAGGCCCGGCTCCTGCTGACCGAGTGCGTGGTGATCAACCACGCCTTCCACGATCTGGTCGGGCTGGTGCTCGCCCTGGAGCTGCTCGCGCTGGTCACGGTCACGGAGGGCGATCCGGCGGAGGCCGCGCTGCTGCAGGGCGCGGCGGAGCCGATGTGGGGCGGGGTGGGGCTGCGGCTGTTCGGCTCGGGGTACTTCAACGCCCCGCGGCTGATGTGCCGGGAGCGGGCGGGCAAGCTGCTGGGGGCCGAGCGCTACGCGGCGTACGCGGCCGAGGGGCGGCAGCTGAGCCGCGAGGCCCTGGTCGGGCGCGCCCTGCGCAGCCCCGAGGAGCGGGGCGGGGGCGCGGTTCCGGCGCCCCGGCCGGCGGGGCGGGGCGGTCCGCGCGGGTCCCGGGTGTCGCGCCGCGCGGCGGCGGACCAGCCGTAGCCCCGCGGCCCGGCGCCGCGGGCGGCCTCCGTAGCCCCTCGGCCACGCAGCCCCTCGGCCCGGAAACGCGAAACCCGCCGCCCCCCGGAGGGGACGGCGGGCTTCGACCAGCCTGTGAGGGCTACGCCTGCATCAGCGGGCGTAGTACTCGACGACGAGCTGCTCGTCGCAGATGACCGGGATTTCCTTGCGGTTCGGGTCGCGGTCCAGGCGGAAGGCCAGGGCCTTCAGGTTGACCTGCAGGTAGCGCGGGGTCTCGCCCTCGCCTGCGTAGCCACCCTCGCGGGCAACCTGGAACGGAACCTTCTCGCGGCTGCGCTCGCGCACGGTGATGACGTCGTCCGGGCGGACACGGAACGACGGCTTGTCGACCTTGTCGCCGTTGACCTCGATGTGGCCGTGAACGACCATCTGGCGGGCCTGGTAGATGGTGCGGGCGATGCCCGAACGCAGAACCAGGGCGTCGAGACGACGCTCGAGCTCGACGACAAGCGCCTCGCCCGTCTTGCCTTCGGCCTTCTTGGCGCGGTCGTACGCGCGGGCCATCTGACGCTCAGAGATGTCGTACTGAGCGCGCAGACGCTGCTTCTCCAGCAGACGAACCTTGTAGTCCGAGTTCTGCTTGCGGCCACGGCCGTGCTCGCCCGGCGGGTAGGGGCGGGCCTCGAAGTACTTGACGGCCTTCGGGGTCAGCGCAATGCCGAGGGCACGCGACTTCTTGACCTTGGGTCGCTTCTGGTTCACGTGGAACCTACCTCCATGTAAGTTAGGTGAGGCTTACCTTAGCGAGGAGGACGTAATGTCTCGACCACATGGGATCCCCCTGCCCAGTGCGCGTCGAAGTTCAGATTCCAACGAAACGGAATCTGCTTTCGACGACGATAAGCAAGGTCAGCCGCGTCCCAGGGAAGGCGTTCGGCAGCTCACCGGAGCCGAACGCGTACGAACCCTCGTAGAGTCCAACGCCTCAGTATCCCTCACTCTGATCGGTGCTCGTGACAGTCACGATTCCGAAGAGTTCGGGACAGGGATGCCGGCCGCACGGACCGTCACCCCGGACGGGGACGTGATTCTCCTTGTTTCCGGGGAATCCACGGCTGCCAGGGCAGCCGCTCACGCCCAAGACGACGACCTCACCGCCGTGATCGAGATCACGGATGTGGCGCCGGTGTCCGTCCCACATCGTATCCGAGGCCGCGCCTGGCTGGCTGGGTGGCTGACGCCGGTGCGCGGGGACGACCGCGCGGCCTGCGCGGCGCTGCTCGCGGAGCGGCACCCGGTGGGTGAGCTGCTGGGCATGAGCGAGTCCCTCGACGCCCCGTACACCGGCCGCCCGGCCTGGATGATGCTCCGCCTGGAGGTCGGCGAGATCTCGGTCGACGACCTGTGGGGCGCCGAGCACGTGGACCCGGACGACCTGGCCGCCGCGGAGCCGGACCCGATCGTCGCGCACGAGACCGAGCTGCTCCAGCACCTGCACTCCGCCCACCGCGACCGGATCGGCGAGCTGTGCGGCCTGCTCGGCGCACGCGAGGCACAGGGCATGACCGCCGTGCCGCTCTCCCTGGACCGCCTGGGCCTGCGCGTGCGCTTCGCCGGCGGCGCCGCCGGCTCCTTCGACGCCCGCTTCGACTTCCCGGAGCCGGTGGCGGACATCTGCGGCCTGCGCCGGGCGATGCACACCCTGTTCTCGGCGGCCTCTCACTGAGGGCAGGCGGCCGGCATCTCCTGCAGGGCGAGCTTCTCGGGCGGCGTCACGGACAACCGGTACCTGGCCTTGATGCCGGTGTTGCGGCGCGCGTACTCGCACCGGTACGCACGCCGCGGCGGCTGCCACTTGTCGGCGGTCCTGCTGCCCTTGTCCTGATTGGTCTGCTTGTCCACGGCGAGCAGGACGTCGAGGTCGTTGGCGTACTCCAGCCTGCGCTGTGCGGGCACCACCGCCTGTGGGGCGGTGTCGTGGTGACACCCGCCGAGCGGGAGCACTGCCGCCACGGCGATGAGCGGAGCACGGCATCCCCTGGCCGGAGCCTGGCCATTTCAGCCCCGCCGGCGTTTGAGGCGCGGGGGGGGCGGGGCGGGGCAGAGCCCCCGCAACGGCGCCGCAGGTCAGGACGGCCCGGCACCCCGCAGCCGTTCGCGGACCTTTTCCACCACGTCCGCGTAGCGCGCCTCCGCTCCGTACCGCGTCGGCTCGTAGTACCGCTTCCCGTGGATCTCGTCCGGCGCGTACTGCTGCGCCGCGATCCCGCCCGGCACGTCGTGCGGGTACACGTACCCCTGCGCGTGCCCCAGCTTCGCCGCGCCCTTGTAGTGCCCGTCCCGCAGGTGCGGCGGGACCGAGCCCGCCAGTCCGGCCCGTACGTCGGCCAGCGCCGCGCCGATCGCGGTCGTGGCGGTGTTCGACTTCGGGGCCAGCGCCAGGGCGATCGTCGCGTGCGAGAGGGTCAGCGCGGCCTCCGGGAAGCCGATCATCGCCACCGCCTGGGCCGCGGCCACCGCGATGGGCAGCGCCGTCGGGTCCGCCAGGCCGATGTCCTCGCTCGCCGAGATCATCAGACGGCGCGCGATGAACCGGGGGTCCTCCCCCGCCTCGATCATCCGCGCCAGGTAGTGCAGCGCGGCGTCCACGTCCGAGCCGCGGATCGACTTGATCAGGGCGCTCGCCACGTCGTAGTGCTGGTCGCCGTCCCGGTCGTACTTCACCGCCGCCCGGTCGACCGCCTCCTCGACCGTCTGGAGGCTGATCTCGTCCTCGCCCTTGGCGATGGCCGATCCGGCCCCCGCCTCCAGCGCGGTCAGCGCCCGGCGGGCGTCGCCGCCGGCGATCCGCAGCAGGTGCGCCTCCGCGTCCGCCGGGAGGGACACGGCCCCGCCCAGTCCCCGCTCCTCGGTGAGCGCGCGCCGCATCAGCGCGCTCAGGTCCTCGTCCGTCAGCGGTTCGAGCGTCAGCAGCAGCGAGCGCGAGAGCAGCGGGGAGATGATCGAGAAGTACGGGTTCTCGGTGGTGGCCGCGATGAGCGTCACCCAGCGGTTCTCCACGGCCGGGAGCAGCGAGTCCTGCTGCGCCTTGCTGAAGCGGTGGATCTCGTCGAGGAAGAGGACGGTCTCCTTGCCGTAGCCACCGGCCGCGCGCCGCGCGCCCTCGATGACGGCCCGGACCTCCTTGACGCCCGCCGTGATGGCGGAGAGCTCCACGAAACGCTTCTGCGTGGCCTGGCTGACCACGTACGCCAGGGTGGTCTTTCCGATGCCCGGCGGGCCCCACAGGATCACCGACGAGGCACCGGCCGGGCCTCCCGCCCCT
Source organism: Streptomyces sp. NBC_01294 (assembly GCF_035917235.1). NCBI lineage: Bacteria > Bacillati > Actinomycetota > Actinomycetes > Kitasatosporales > Streptomycetaceae > Streptomyces > Streptomyces sp. NBC_01294. The sequence continues at coordinate 6,641,003 of NZ_CP108423.1, read as the reverse complement.
TCCCCGACCAGCCGCCGCAGCGGTGATCCGGGCTTCAGCAAGTGCTGCTGGCCGACGACCTCGTCCAGGGTGCGCGGGCGCATCCGGACGGCGAGCGGAGAGGTCGAGGGATCCTTCTCCTGGCGGTCTTCGGCAGCGGCGGTGAACAGGTCTGGTTCCACACCGGAAGCCTATGCGAGGCCACCGACACTGCCGCCGCGCCCGGTCAGGAGGTCCAGAAGTCCCACCAGCGCGTGAGGATCAGCATGCCGATGATCCCGACGTGCAGCACCGGCAGGACCCAGGTGAACTCGTCGAGGAAGGCCTTCAGCCAGCCCGGAGCCGGCAGCAGGCCCTCGCGGACGTTGTGCGCGGTGACGTACCAGAACATGAAGATCGTGGCGACCCAGGCCAGGCAGCACCACAGGCACAGCGAGTTGATGTTGTACAGCGACTGGTACATGAGCCAGGCGCAGAACACCACGCCGAACAGGGTGCCCGCGTTCAGCGTCAGCCAGTACCAGCGGCGGAACGAGGCCCCGGCCAGCAGGCTCATGCCGACGCAGATCACGATCCCGTAGGCGACGAGTCCGAGCATCGGGTTCGGGAAGCCGAAGGCCGACGCCTGGTCGCTCGTCATGATGTTGCCGCAGGACACGATCGGGTTGAGGCTGCAGGCCGGCTTGAAGTCCGGGTCCTCCAGCAGCTTGAACTTGTCGAGGGTGATCACCCAGGCGGCGAGCAGACCGGCGGCCCCCGTGATCACCAGCAGGAGAGCCAGGGCCCGGCTTCCCCCGACGGTCCTGCCCCGGGCGGTGTCCGCGTCAGCGCTTCGTGTCGTCATACCGCCCGCTCCACATCTGCAAGGTGATCAAGCACGGGCCATTGTGCCGCATGAGCCTGTGAACGGACGGGGCCGGGGAGAAGTCCCCGGCCCCGTCCTGTGTGCTCCGTACCGCTGCCGTCAGGCGAGGCGGGCCCGGACCGTGGCGACCAGGTCGGCGACGGGCACGGCCGTCTGCTCGCCGGACTCCATGTCCTTCAGCTGGACGACGCCCTCGGCGAGGTCGCGCTCGCCCGCGACCACGGCGAAGCGCGCGCCGGACCGGTTCGCGTCCTTCATCGAGCCCTTGAGGCCCTTGCCGCCGTACGAGAAGTCAGCCGCGATCCCCGCCTTGCGGAGCTCGGTGACCTTCCCGAACAGCACGCGCCGGGCCTCGTCGCCCAGGGCCACCGCGAACACCGACGTGGCCGCCGGAAGCTCCAGTTCGACGCCCTCGGCCTCCAGCGCCAGCACCGTACGGTCCACGCCGAGCGCCCAGCCCACCGACGGCAGCGCCGGTCCGCCGATCATCTCGGACAGGCCGTCGTAGCGGCCGCCGCCGCCCACCGCCGACTGCGAGCCCAGACCGTCGTGGACGAACTCGAAAGTGGTGCGGGTGTAGTAGTCGAGCCCGCGCACCAGCTTCTCGTCGTCCTCGAAGGCGACCCCGGCCGCCGTGATCAGCGCCCGCACCTCCTCGTGGTACGCCTTGCACGCGTCGCACAGGTAGTCGCGCAGCAGCGGCGCGCCGACCAGCTGCTTCTGCACCTCGGACCGCTTGTCGTCGAGGACCCGGAGCGGGTTGATCTCGGCACGGCGCACGGTCTCCGCGTCGAGGTCCAGCCCGCCCAGGAAGGACTGCAGCGCCTCCCGGTACACCGGGCGGCACTCCTTGTCGCCCAGCGAGTTCAGCAGGATCCGGAAGTTGCGCAGGCCCAGCGAGCGGTACGCCTGGTCGGCAAGGATGATCAGCTCGGCGTCCAGCGCCGGGTCCTCGGCGCCGATCGCCTCGGCACCGACCTGCGAGAAGTGGCGGTAGCGGCCCGCCTGCGGCTTCTCGTAGCGGTAGTACGAGCCCGAGTACCAGAGCTTGACCGGCAGGTTGCCCTTCTTGTGCAGGCTCGCCTCCAGCGCCGCGCGCAGCACGGAGGCCGTCCCCTCGGGGCGCAGGGCCAGCTGGTCGCCGCCCTTGGTCTCGAAGGCGTACATCTCCTTGGAGACGATGTCGGTGGACTCGCCCACGCCTCGGGCGAAGAGGCCCACGTCCTCAAAGCCGGGCGTCTCGATGTAGCCGTAGCCGGAATTCCGGAGCGGGGCCGCGATGGCCTCGCGTACCGCCAGGTACTTCACGGAGACCGGCGGGATCAGGTCGTACGTGCCCTTGGGGGCCTGAAAAGTAGCCACGAAACTCTCGTCACATTCCTCGTCGTGGAGCGGCCGTCGGGTCCGCTGCGTGCCCATGGCGGCCTGCGGCCACTTCCCGCAAGTACGGGTTGGTCGCGCGCTCACGGCCGATGGTGGTCTGGGGACCGTGGCCGGACAGCACCACGGTCGAGTCGTCGAGCGGCAGGCACACGCGGGCCAGCGACTCGAGCATCTCGGCGTGGGAGCCGCCGGGCAGGTCGGTGCGTCCGATGGAGCCGGCGAAGAGCAGATCGCCCGAGAAGAAGACCGGCGGGATGTCGGCCAGCTCGGGCATCCTGAAGGTCACCGACCCCTTGGTATGCCCCGGCGCATGCGCCACGGAGAAGTCCATTCCGGCCAACTTCAGGCCGGCGCCGTCGGTCAGCTCGCGGACGTCGTCGGGCTCCCCCACGGTCAGCTCGCCCATGAGGGGCATCCCGATGGAGCGGCCGAGGGCCTTCTCCGGGTCGCTCATCATGTAGCGGTCCTCGGGGTGGATCCAGGCCGGTACGTCGTGTGCTCCGCACACCGGGACCACCGAGGCCACATGATCGATGTGGCCATGGGTCAGCACGACCGCGACGGGCTTGAGCCGATGCTTCTTCAGCGTCTCCTCGACACCCTGGGCGGCCTGGTGGCCCGGGTCGATGATGACGCACTCCTCGCCGGCGGCGGGGGCGACCACGTAACAGTTGGTGCCCCAAGCCCCAGCGGGGAACCCGGCAATCAGCACGTTCGTCCTCAATCGTCGTCCGGCGGGAGGCTGCAGGTCGGAATCTGCTGCTCAGAGCCTACCGGCGCCGCTCATTACACAGCGAACCCATATACGGTACGGCCTATCCCAGCCCGGACAGCAGTATCAGACACGTACAAGGAGACGACCCGGTGGTCACGAGCGATCAGCGACGACGACAGCTCGCCAGGGAGAAGTACGAGCGCCAGCAGGCGCGCCGGGCCGAGGCCCGGAAGAAGGCGCGCCAGCGTGCGGCGGTGATCGGCGCGGCGGTGGCCGTGGTGGTCGCGACGCTGGTCGGCCTGATCGTGGGTGGTGTCTTCGACAAGGACAAGAAGGACCAGGCGGCGGACCCGGCGGCGACCCCGTCGGCCTCGGCCTCGGCGCCCGAGCCCAAGCAGTCCCCCTCGCCGGAGATGAAGATCGACCAGAAGGCGAAGTACACCTTCGCGCTGAAGACCAGCGCGGGTGACGTCAACTTCACGATGGACGCGGCGAAGACCCCGCAGACCGTGAACTCCTTCAAGTCGCTCGCCGACAAGGGGTACTTCGACAACACGAAGTGCCACCGTCTGACGGCCGGCGGGATCTTCGTGCTCCAGTGCGGCGACCCCGAGGGCACCGGCAGGGGCGGCCCGGGCTACAACATCCCGGACGAGAACCTGGACGCGCTCGGCAAGCCGAACGACCAGGGCCAGGTGATCTACCCGGCGGGCACGGTCGCGATGGCCAACACGGGTCAGCCCGGCTCGGGCGGCAGCCAGTTCTTCCTGGTCTACAAGGACAGCCCGCTGGCGCCGTCGTACACCCCGTTCGGCAAGATCGACGCGGCCGGCCTGAAGGTCCTGGAGGAGATCGCCAAGGCCGGTACGGTCGACGGCGGCCAGGACGGCGCGCCGAAGACCGAGGTCAAGATCGAGAAGGGCACCGTCACCCAGAACTGACGGGATGCGGCAGCCCCGGGCCTTGCCGGCCCGCCGCCCGTACGTCGATATTCCGTCGTGCGGGATGCGGACAGCCGGCCCGGCGGTCGCCTATGTTGGCGTTGTGCAGGGCGGGCGCTGCCCGCCCCAGGAAACTGTGGACGATGCCCAGGGGGTGAACCCCTCGCAGGCATCAGGTGGAGGAGGCGCTGTGAGCAGCGACCCGTGGGGCCGAGTCGACGAGACGGGCACCGTGTACGTGCGTACTTCCGAGGGCGAGCAGGTCGTCGGTTCGTGGCAGGCGGGCACCCCTGAGGAGGCCCTGGCCTATTTCGAGCGCAAGTACGAGGGCCTGGTGGTCGAGATCGGCCTCCTCGAAAAGCGGGTGCGGACCACTGATCTGTCCGCCAAGGACGCCCAGACGGCGATCGACCACCTGCGCACGCAGGTCGACGAGCACCATGCCGTGGGTGACCTGGACGCCCTGCGCGTGCGGCTGGACAAGCTGGTCACGACCGTGGAGTCGCGGCGCGAGGAGCGCAAGGCCCAGAAGGCCAAGCAGACGGACGAGGCCCGTGCGGCCAAGGACGCGCTGGTCGTCGAGGCCGAGCAGCTCGCGCAGAGCGACCAGTGGCGCAGTGCCGGCGAGCGGCTGCGCGCCCTGGTGGACATCTGGAAGGGTCTGCCGCGCCTGGACCGCAAGTCGGACGACGAGCTGTGGCACCGGTTCTCGCACGCCCGTTCCGCCTTCTCCAAGCGCCGCAAGGCGCACTTCGCCTCGCTGGACGCCCAGCGCGAGGATGCCCGCAAGGTCAAGGAGAGGCTGGTCGCGGAGGCCGAGTCGCTGTCGAAGTCGACCGACTGGGGTCCGACGGCCGCCCGCTACCGCGAGCTGATGGCGGACTGGAAGGCGGCGGGCCGGGCGCAGCGCGAGTCCGAGGACGACCTGTGGAACCGTTTCCGGGGTGCGCAGGACGTGTTCTTCGCGGCCCGCAGCGAGGTCTTCGCCGAGCGTGACGCCGAACAGACGGAGAACCTGAAGCTCAAGGAAGAGCTGGCCGACGAGGCCGAGAAGCTCGTCCCGATCACCGACCTGAAGGCGGCCCGTGCCGCGTTCCGCTCCCTCAACGAGCGCTGGGAGGCCATCGGCCACGTGCCGCGCGACGCCCGGCCGAAGGTCGAGGGCCGCATGCACACGGTCGAGCGGGCGATCCAGGAGGCCGAGGAGGGCGAGTGGCGCCGGACGAACCCGGAGGCGCGGGCGCGTGCGGCCGGTCTGACGGGTCAGCTCCAGGCGGCGGTCGACAAGCTGCGTGAGCAGATCGACGCGGCGCGCGCCGCGGGCAACAACGCGAAGGCCGACAAGCTGGCCCGGGAGCTGGAGGGCCGCCAGGCCCTGCTGGACCAGGCGCTGAAGGGCCTGGAGGAGTTCGGCGGCTGAGGCCGGGCCGAACACCGGCGTGCGGGCGGGCCCCACCGGGATACCGGTGGGGCCCGCCCCTTTGCGTGTCACGGAAGGGCCCGGCTGCCGTCCTGGAGCAGGTCCAGGGCGTGCTCCAGGACCTCGCAGGCCTGGATGTGGTTGCCGGACTCCTGGAGCAGCGCGGCCAGCCGCCGGCACACCTGGACGGCCTCGGGCCCGTAGAACCGGTGGACCTGCTGGAACGCCTGCTCCAGCACCTCCACGGCCTCGTGGGGCCGTCCGGTCTCCTCCAGCATGTCGGCGAGTTCCAGCTGGGCGGCGAGCAGGTCGCCCTCCCCGTCGGGCGCCCGTTCCTGGAGCGCAAGGCGCAGCACGGGCAGCGCGTCGCGGGTGCGGCCCACGGCGCGCAGCGTGCGGGCGAGGCCGAGCCCGGCCACGACCATGGCGGCGCGGACGTCGGCGGCGAGGACGGGACCGGCCGGGGCGCCGCGCAGGGCGCGCGCCCGGTTGCGTACGAGCCGCAGGCGGCCCATGGCCATCTCGTGGGCGTGCTGCGGCAGCGGACGGTTCTTGGCGCGCAGCCGGGCCTCCATGGTGCGGCAGAGCGTCTCCAGGTCGATCAGCTCGGGTCCGTCGGGGATCCCGTCGCGCAGGATCGTGAGCAGTTCCCCGGTGAAGGCGGTGTGCCGCTCGCCGTCGGGGGCCAGCGCCACCCGGTCGCGCGGGGAGGCGGTGAGGACGTACGCGCCCTCGACGGCGGCCTGTGCGGCGAGCGCGTCCTGGTCGCCCGCGAGGGTGGAGGCGGCCCGGCCGCTGAAGCAGCAGTCGAGGACGACCACCTTGCGGCGGGCGGCGGAGTCGCGCAGGGCGGACCGCAGGTGCTGGTAGGCGACGGCGGTGTAGCCGACGTGCTCGCGGGAGCCCTGGAGGGCGAGGTAGAGGTCGGCGGTGGCCGCGTCCCGCATCCCGTGCCCGGCGTAGTAGACCAGGAGCGTGTCGGTGGCCTCCTCCCCCGCGCGGTTGACCGGGTCGAGGAGTTCGGCGGGGTGCTGCGGGTCGAGTACGAGGGTGCAGTGCTGCTCGGGCAGTCCCCAGACGGTGGCGTCGCACAGTTCGGCGGCGAGGTCCTTCACGTTGGCCTCGACGGCCGGGAGCGCTGCGAGGTGCCGGTAGCCGGCGCTGCCGATGAGGACCGCCCGCGAGGCCGCCGGGTCAGGCAGTCCCGTCATCGGCCCCGTCTCCGTCCCCGCGTGCGCCCCCGTCCCCGCTTCCGTCTCCGTCCCGGCGTGCTTCCCCGTCCCCGCCGGCGTCCCCGCCTGCGTTCTCCAGCACCGCGACGATGCGCTGCAGGGCCTCGGGGTCCCCGGCCTCGCCCCCGGTGAGCGTGACCTCGTACGGGCCCCGGCGCACGGTGAGGGCGGGAGCCCGGCCGTGGCGCGACGCCTGCCACTGGAGCACCGAGAAGACCAGCGATCCGGTGGCCAGGCCGGATCCGACGGTCAGCTGGAGCAGGTCGAAGCCGGGGGATCCCATGGCGGTGCCGCCGGCCGCCGCGATCGCCGCACTGCTCCGGATCCGCCCGCGTGCCTCGCGGCGCAGTGTCTCGTCCTCGCGCAGCCAGAGCAGCAGTGACCGCAGTTCGGTCTCCGGCCCCTGCCCCGCGCTGTACGGATCCACCCGTAAGTCGTACTCACGCATCCGGCGTGTCCCTCCCCTGTCCGTGGTGTGCGCTGACCCGCGCGAACAGTTCCAGCGCCTTCTTGGCCTCCCCCATCCGGGCCAGGCACACAGCCTGCCAGTACTGGCAGGCGAGCGTGGTCGGATGGGCCGGGCCCAGCGTCTCCTCGCAGAACGGGGTGACGCCGGCGAGCAGTCGTGCGGCTTCCTGGAGCTCGCCCCGCAGCACCAGGCCGACCGCCTCGCGCTGGCGGGACAGGGCGGTGCTCACGGTCATCCGGCTGTGCACCAGCTTGCGGGTGACCTCGCTCAGCGTGACCGGACCGGGGTGGTGTCCCTGGGGCAGTGCCCGGGGCTCCTCGTCCGGGGCCGGCGGGGGGCTCCCCCAGGGCCGTGCGTCCGGCAGCGGCCGCACGGGGGCGTCCGTGACGTCGACCTCGTACCAGTCGTACTCGGGCGCCTCCGGCGGTGGCGCGGGCTCGGGCGCCCCGTGCAGCAGGTGCCGGGTGATGAGCTGTCCGACGATTTCCTTGCCGCCGGCCGCCCAGCGCCGCAGCAGCGCCGCGGCCGTGCCCGCGTCCTTCGGCCGGTCGCGGAAGTCCCGGGCGCACAGCGCGTCCACCGTGGCGATCAGCCCGTCCGGGAGGTGGGGCACACCCCGGCTGCCGAGCGACGGGATTCCCCTGGCGGCCCGCAGGACGAGATCGCCGAACTCCTCGGGATCGCTTTCGAACGGGGGCCGGCCGGTGAGCATGAAGTGCATGCAGGCCCCGACCCCGTAGAGGTCGGTGGCCTCCACCGGAGTCAGTCCTTCGATCCGTTCCGGCGCCATGTACTGCGGAGTGCCGATGAGCCGGTCGTCGCCCCTGGTACTGCGCGGCTGCTCGGTCACCACGGCCAGCCCGAAGTCGTACAGGATCACGTGGCCCGTACGGCTCACCCGGATGTTGCCCGGCTTCACGTCGCGGTGCAGCACCCCGCTCTTGTGCGCGGAGTCCAGCGCGTCGAGGGTCTCGGCGGCGATCCAGCAGGCTGCGGGGACGGACAGCGCGCCGCCGGCGCCGAGGACCGAGAGGTCGGCCCCGTCGAGCATCTCCATCACCAGGTACGGCGTGCCGCTGAGGGTGTCGAACCCGGAGTCGTGGATGCCCACCACGCCCCGGTGGCGGATCCGGGCCAGCGCGATGGCCTCGGCCACGAACCTGCGCTGCATCTCGTGCGGAAGGCTCGCGCCGACGGCCGACAGCACCTTCACCGCCACCCGGCGCCGCAGCCGGGTGTCCTCCGCCTCGAACACCACGCCCATGCCGCCCCGCCCGAGGACGTCGATCGGGCGGTAGCGGCGGGCGAGCCCCGCGGGGAAGACGTCGTTGCCGGCCACGTGATCCCCCCGGGTGGCGTCGCAGAACGGCTGTCAGGCCGTGGTCACGGCCTCCTTGCAGACGTCACACGGTAGACGTCGTAGACGCCCTCCACACCCCGAACGGCCTTCAGGACGTGGCCCAGGTGCTTGGGGTCGCCCATCTCGAAGGTGAACCGGGAGGTGGCCACCCGGTCGCGGGAGGTCTGGACGGCCGCCGAGAGGATGTTGACGTGCTGGTCCGACAGGACGCGGGTGACGTCCGACAGCAGCCGGGACCGGTCCAGCGCCTCGACCTGGATGGCGACGAGGAAGACCGAGGACTGGGTGGGCGCCCACTCGACCTCCAGCATCCGCTCGGGCTGCTGGGAGAGCGAGTCGACGTTGACGCAGTCCGCGCGGTGAACCGATACGCCACTGCCCCGCGTGACGAACCCGATGATCGGGTCGCCCGGCACCGGGGTGCAGCAGCGGGCCAGCTTGACCCACACGTCGTCGACGCCCTTGACGACGACACCCGGGTCGGCGTTGCTGCGCCGCTTGCTGCGGGCGCGCGCGGGCGGGATCGACTCCTCGATGTCCTCGTTGGCCGCCTCCTCGCCGCCGAGGGCCGACACCAGCTTCTGTACGACGCCCTGCGCGGCCACGTGGCCCTCGCCGATCGCCGCGTACAGGGAGGAGATGTCGGGGTAGCGCATCTCGTGCGCGAGGGTGACGAGCGAGTCGCCGGTCAGGATGCGCTGGATCGGCAGGTTCTGCTTGCGCATGGCCCGCGCGAGGGCGTCCTTGCCGTGCTCGATGGCCTCGTCGCGGCGCTCCTTGGAGAACCAGGCGCGGATCTTGTTGCGGGCGCGCGGGGACTTGACGAAGCCCAGCCAGTCGCGGGACGGGCCCGCGCCCTCGGCCTTGGAGGTGAAGACCTCGACCAGGTCGCCGTTGTCGAGCGTGGACTCCAGCGGGACCAGACGGCCGTTGACCCTGGCCCCTATCGTCCGGTGGCCGACCTCGGTGTGGACCGCGTACGCGAAGTCCACGGGGGTGGCACCGGCGGGCAGCGCGATGACGTCGCCCTTGGGGGTGAAGACGAAGACCTCGTTGCGGGAGAGGTCGAAGCGCAGCGAGTCGAGGAACTCGCCCGGGTCCTCGGTCTCCTTCTGCCAGTCCAGCAGCTGGCGCAGCCAGGCCATGTCGTTGACCGTGTCCTGGCCGGCGCTGCCCTTGGCGGCCTGCGGGACGTCGGTGCGGACCTTGGAGGTGCCGGCGACGGTCTGCTGCTTGTACTTCCAGTGCGCGGCGATGCCGTACTCGGCGCGGCGGTGCATGTCGAAGGTGCGGATCTGCAGCTCGACGGGCTTGCCGCTGGGTCCGATGACCGTCGTGTGGAGCGACTGGTACATGTTGAACTTGGGCATCGCGATGTAGTCCTTGAACCGGCCCGGGACCGGGTTCCAGCGCGCGTGCACCGTGCCGAGGGCCGCGTAGCAGTCCCGGACGGTGTCGACGAGGACGCGGATGCCCACCAGGTCGTAGATCTCCGCGAAGTCGCGGCCTCGGACGATCATCTTCTGGTAGACGCTGTAGTAGTGCTTCGGGCGGCCCGTCACCGTGGCCTTGATCCGGGCGGCTCTGAGGTCGACCATCACCTCGTCGGTGACGACGGCGAGGTACTCGTCGCGCTTGGGCGCCCGCTCGGCGACCAGGCGCACGATCTCGTCGTACATCTTCGGGTAGAGGATCGCGAAGGAGAGGTCCTCGAGTTCCCACTTGATCGTGTTCATGCCCAGCCGGTGCGCCAGCGGGGCATAGATCTCGATCGTCTCGCGGGCCTTCTTCTCCTGCTTCTCCCGCTTGAGGTAGCGCATGGTGCGCATGTTGTGCAGCCGGTCGGCGAGCTTGATGACGAGGACGCGCGGGTCCTTGGCCATCGCGACGACCATCTTGCGGACGGTCTCGGCCTGGGCGGCCTCGCCGAACTTCACCCGGTCCAGCTTGGTGACGCCGTCGACCAGCAGGGCCACGGCGTCGCCGAAGTCGCGGCGCAGGTCTTCGAGGCCGTACTCGGTGTCCTCGACCGTGTCGTGCAGCAGGCCGGCCATCAGGGTGGCCGGGTCCATGCCGAGCTCGGCGAGGATGGTGGTGACCGCGAGCGGGTGCGTGATGTACGGGTCGCCGCTCTTGCGCTTCTGGCCGCGGTGCCAGCGCTCGGCGACCTGGTAGGCCTGTTCCAGCTGGCGCAGCGTCGCCGTCTCGATCTTCGGGTCGTTGCTGCGGACTATACGGAGCAGGGGTTCCAGAACCGGGTTGTACGGGTTCGAGCGCTGGACGCCCAGCCGGGCGAGCCGGGCACGCACCCGGTTGGAGGACCCGGCCGACTTCGCCGGCGCGGGCTTGACCGGCGGGGCCGGCGGGGGCGTCGCGGCGGCCGCCTTGGCCTGCTCGGCCTGCGGGTCGGGCTGCGCGGCGGAGATTGGCTGGACCTCGTCTGGCAAGAGCGCTCCTCAGCGGATCCGGTACCCGTGTCCGGTCCGGACAACCCATCGTAGCGAGGGTTCGGCCACCCCGTTCCCCGAGCCTCCGCCTCGAGCCGGGTTCCAGCCCCGCCGGCGTTTGAGGCGCGGGGGTCCGGGGCGGAGCCCCGTTCTTTCCAGCCCCGCCGGCGCTTGAGGCGCGGGGGTCCGGGGGCTGGTCCCCGGCAGCGGCGCCCGACACGGAAGCGGCGGGCACCCGGGACTTCCCGGATACCCGCCGCTTCGGCACAGCAGGGGTCAGACCACGATCAGCGCGTCCAGCGGAGCCCCGTCCAGAGCCGGGCCCAGCTTCGCCCGGCCGGGGAGGAACGACAGTTCCATCAGGACCGCCACACCGGCGACCTCCGCCCCCGCCCGCCGGATCAGCGAGAGCGAGGCCTCGGCGGTACCACCGGTGGCCAGCACGTCGTCGATGACCATGACCCGGTCACCGGCCGACAGATCCTCCGCGTGGACCTCGATCTCCGCCGTGCCGTACTCCAGCTCGTACGACTGCGCGAGCGTCGCGCCCGGCAGCTTCCCGGCCTTGCGCACCGGCACGAAGCCGATCCCGGCCTGGACGGCCACCGGAGCCGCGAGGATGAATCCCCGCGCCTCCAGCCCGACGATCTTCGTCGCGCCGTACCGCCCGGCCAGCTCCACCAGCGTGTCCGTCAGGGCGGCGAACGCCCTGGGGTCCGCCAGCAGCGGGGTGATGTCCTTGAACATCACGCCCGGCTTCGGGTAGTCCGGCACGTCCTTGATCCGGCTGAGCAGCAGGGCCCGTACGTCCTCGGACAGCGGCGCGGTCAACGCCGCCGCCCCGACCGGCCCTGCCCCGCGACCTGGGGCTCGTCCTCGCCCTCGTAGCCCTCGTCCGGGGACTCGCCCCGGGCGGCCGCGGCCGCCCGCTTCGCGAGCACCCGCTTCTTGAGGGCCTTCATCGCCGGCTCGCGCTCCTTGAGGTCCACGACCAGCGGGGTCGCGATGAAGATCGAGGAGTACGCACCGGCCGCGAGGCCGACGAACAGCGACAGCGAGATGTCGTTCAGCATGCCGGCGCCCAGGAAGCCGCCGCCGATGAACAGCAGGGCCGCGACCGGCAGCAGCGCCACGACCGTGGTGTTGATCGAACGGACCAGGGTGCCGTTGATGCTGCGGTTGGCGACCTCGCTGTACGTCCAGCGGGTCTGCTTCGTGATGTCCTTCGAGCCCTCCTTGAGACCGTCGAAGACGACGACGGTGTCGTAGAGGGAGTAACCGAGGATCGTCAGCAGACCGATGACCGTGCCCGGCGTGACCTCGAAGCCGACGAGTGCGTACACACCCACGGTGATCGTGAGGTCGTGGATCAGGGCGATCAGCGCCGCGACCGCCATGCGCCACTCGAAGGCGATGGCGAGGTAGATCACCACGAGGACCATGAAGATGCCGAGGCCGGTCCAGGCCTTGTTCGCGATCTGGGAGCCCCAGCTGGGACCGACCAGGTCGGCGTTGATGTCGGCCTCGGTGACCTTGAGGTCGGTGGCGAGGACCTTCTTGACGTCGGTCGCGGCGGCGGTGTCCAGACCGGAGATCTGGATGCGCAGGCCGCCGGTGCCGAGCTGCTGGACGATCGCGTCGTGGCCGGAGGCCTCTTCCGCGAACTCCCGCGCCTTGGCCTCGGCGACGGCCGTCTTCGGGGTGGTGAAGACCGCACCGCCCTTGAACTCGATGCCCATGTTGAGGCCTTGGACGGCCAGGGCGACGATCGCCGTGATGGTGATCAGGATGGAAACGCCGTACCAGAGGAAGCGCTTTCCGACGAAGTCGTATCCGACCTCACCGCGGTACAGCTTGGCGCCGAGATCTCCCAGCTTCGACATCTCTCACGCCTCCTTTACGTCGACGGGGGCGGGGACGGCACCGGTACGGCGGCCCCGGCGCAGCGGGGGCTTGACACCCAGCCGCTTCGGGTCCAGCCCGGACCACGGGTGACCGCCGGCGAAGAACTTCGTACGCGCCAGCAGCGTCATGATCGGCTTGGTGAAGAGGAACACCACGACCACGTCGAGCAGGGTCGTCAGACCCAGTGTGAACGCGAAGCCCTGCACCTTGCCGACCGTGACGATGAACAGCACCGCGGCGGCCAGGAACGACACGAAGTCGGAGACCAGGATCGTGCGGCGGGCGCGCGGCCAGGCACGCTCGACGGCCGGACGCAGGGTGCGGCCCTCGCGGATCTCGTCCCGGATGCGTTCGAAGTACACGATGAACGAGTCCGCCGTGATGCCGATCGCGACGATCGCACCGCAGACGGCAGGCAGGTTCAGCGCGAAGCCGATGCCCTTCCCGAGCAGCGACATGATCGTGTAGGTCAGGATCGCGGAGACCAGGAGGCTCAGGATGGCGACGAACGCCAGGCCGCGGTAGTACACCAGCAGGTAGATCACCACGAGCAGCAGACCGATGGCACCGGCGATCAGGCCGGCCCGCAGCTGCTCACCGCCGAGCGCGGCGGTGACGGTGGTGACGCTGTCCTCGCTGAAGGAGAGCGGCAGGGCGCCGTAGGAGAGGATGTTGCCCAGGTCCTGCGCGGACTGCTGGGTGAAGCCGCCGGAGATCTGGGCGCTGCCGCCCGTGATCGCTCCGCTGACCGACGGGTCGGAGATGACGTCGCCGTCGAGCACGATGGCGAACTGGTTCTGCGGGGACTGCTTGGCCGCGAGCTCGCCGGTGACCTTGGCGAAGGCGTCGGAGCCGCGGTCGTTGAAGTCCATCGTGACGATCCAGGCGCCCGCCTGGGTGTCGATGATGCCCTTGGCGGTCTTGACGTCCTTGCCCTCGACCGCGGCCGGGCCGAGCAGCCACTTGCCCCACGCGTCGCCGCGCTGGCCACAGGCCAGGGTCGGCTCCTGGGGCTTGGTGTTCTTGACGGCGGCGCGCTGCTTCTCGTCCGTGCAGTCGAGCGCGGCGAACTTGGCCTGCAGGTCCGCGGCGGCCGGGTCGGCCGCGGGGGCCTCGGGGGTGGCGGACGGCGACGGAGCCTTGGTGTCGTCTGCCTTCTTCGACTCGCTCGCCGAGGGCGAGGGAGTGGGGGCGTTCGGGGCCTTGAGGGCCTCGCTGAGCGCACGGCCCTGGGAAGTGGCGCTGGACGACGGGGTGGCGGACGGACTGGCCTTGTTGCCGTCCTCGGCCTTGGGGGCACCGGAGCCGCTCGCGGAGGGGCTCGGGCTCGGGCTGCCCTCGGGGGCGACGGGGGTGCCGTCCGCGAACGCGATGACCGGGCGGAAGTAGAGCTGGGCGGTGGTGCCGACCTGCTCGCGCGCCTGCTGCTCGTTCGTCCCCTTGGGGATGTTCACGATGATGTGGTCGCGGCCCTGGGTCTGGACCTCGGCCTCCGACACGCCGAGACCGTTGACGCGGCGGTCGATGATGCCGACCGCCGTGTTCATGTTGGTCTCGTTGACGGCGCTCTCTTTGCCGGGCTCGCTCTTCGCCTTGAGCGTGATGCTCGTACCGCCGGCGAGGTCGATGCCCAGCCGGGGAGTCGTCTGCTTGGAGAGGAACATCCCCGCGGTGAGCGCCACCATCGCGATCAGGATGATTGCCAGGGCACGCCCCGGCCTCCCCTGAGCCCCCGTGGGCCGCCGGCCCTTCTTCGGTGCTGCCACCTTGTCGTTTCTCCCTGTCCAACCGCCCCGCGCCGGGTCAGCGCGCGGACGGCCAAGAAATGTGTGGTGGGGACCCCTGCCCCCCGCAGAAGTGTCACTGACGGGGATCGCGAAGGCAGCCGGTCCGGCGCCTGCACGATCCCCGGTCGCGCGCTACTTCGCGCCGGCCTCGCCGTCGGTCTTGCCGTCCTTGGGCTCGTCGTCGCCCTTGGGCTCGTCCTTCTTGCCCAGGTCGAGCTTGGGAGCCTCGTCCTCGTCCTTGGTGAGGTCCGCCTTCGGAGCCTCGGTGAGGGAGGAGGCGTCGTCCGGGACGACCGGCGTGTCGGTCGTCACGTCGTCGCTGATGCCGTGGACGATGCGGTTGTACTCCGCGTCCTCGAGAACGGCGCCGATGGCGTTCTTCGCGAAGATCGCGTGGACGCCGGGAGACACCTCGAGGGTGACCGTGTCGTCACCGATCTCCTTCACCGTGGCGTACATGCCGCCGATGGTGCGGACCCCGGTGCCGGGCGTCATCTGGTCGCGCATCTGCGCTGCAGCCTGCTGCTTCTTCTTCGCGGAGCGGGTCATCAGGAACATCGCCCCGATGAGCACGATGAACGGGAGGAGTGTCACGAGATTCACGGGACGGAGATCCTTCGCACGACCGCACGCGGACGGCGGCCTTTTCTACGGGGGTGGGCATGCCGACCTGAAGGGTCGGCATCGGCGGAGTCTAGGCGAGTCCGCACCGATGGAACAACGCCCAGCATGGCACCGCGGTTCCTGAGGGGGCGAACCTCCGCGCCGTCAGGCCCCGAACAGGCCCTGTTGTCCGCTTGATCCACTTCCGGTGTGCTGCGGCGGGACGAGTCCCAGGTGAGCCCATGCGGCGGGCGTCGCGACCCGTCCCCGGGGGGTGCGCGCGAGCAGGCCCTCGCGCACCAGGAACGGCTCCGCGACCTCCTCCACGGTCTCCCGCTCCTCGCCGACCGCCACGGCGAGGGTGGACAGCCCGACGGGCCCGCCGCCGAAGAGCTTCAGCAGGGCCTCCAGGACGGCCCGGTCCAGCCGGTCCAGGCCGCGCGCGTCCACCTCGTACACCTGGAGGGCGGTACCGGCCACCTCGCGGTTGATCACACCGTCCGCCCGGACCTGGGCGTAGTCGCGCACGCGGCGCAGCAGGCGGTTGGCGATGCGCGGGGTGCCGCGGGAGCGGCCGGCGATCTCGGCGGCGCCGGCGGTGTCGATCTCCACGTCGAGGAGGCGGGCGGAGCGGTGGATCACGCGCTCCAGCTCCTCGGGGGCGTAGAACTCCATGTGCCCGGTGAAGCCGAAGCGGTCGCGGAGGGGAGGAGGCAGCAGACCGGCGCGGGTGGTCGCCCCGACCAGGGTGAAGGGCGGCAGCTCCAGCGGGATCGCGGTGGCGCCGGGGCCCTTGCCGACGATCACGTCGACCCGGAAGTCCTCCATGGCCATGTACAGCATCTCCTCGGCGGGCCGGGACATGCGGTGGATCTCGTCGAGGAAGAGGACCTCGCCCTCCTGGAGGGAGGAGAGGATGGCGGCGAGGTCGCCGGCGTGCTGGATGGCGGGGCCGGAGGTGATGCGGATGGGCGCGCCCATCTCGGCCGCGATGATCATGGAGAGGGTGGTCTTGCCGAGGCCGGGCGCGCCGGAGAGCAGGACGTGGTCGGCGGTGGCGCCGCGCTGGCGGGCCGCCTTGAGGACGAGGTCCAGCTGCTGGCGGACCTTCTCCTGGCCGACGAACTCCCCGAGGTCCTTGGGGCGCAGGGCCGCCTCGACGGCGGTGTCCTCGCCGTCGGCCGCGGCGGCGACGATGCGGGCCTCGTCCTCGGCGGTGGTGTCGTCGTCGTCCCAGTTCACGGTGTCAGTCTGCCTTCTCGGTTCGTACGGTGGTCTACCGGGTGCGGACCGTTCCCCGCGGGGCTTTCCCCCACCCCGCCCTTTCGCCGTTTCCCGGGCTCTGCCCGGACCCGCGCCTCAAACGCCGGCGAGGCTGCATTTCCAGCCCCGCCGGACCAAATCCAGCCCCGCCGGCGATTGAGGCGCGGGGGCCGGGGTCAGCGGGCCCGGTTCAGGGACTGGAGGGCGGCGCGCAGGAGCTGCGGAACCGGGGCCGAACCGCCGGCGGCAATCGCGGCCTCGGCCTGCGGCGTCACCGCCGAGACGGCCTCCTCGGCCTCCCGGGACGCATAGCCGAGCCCGATCAGCGCCGCGGCGAGCTGCTCGGTCCACGGCGCGGGCCCCGCCGCCGCGCGCTGCGCCCCCACCAGGCCACTGGAACCCAGCGGGGCCCCCAGCTTGTCCTTGAGCTCCAGGAGGAGCTTCTGCGCGCCCTTCTTGCCGATGCCCGGCACGGCCATCAGCGCCTTCTCGTCCCCGGTGGACACCGCCAGCCGCAGCGCGTCAGGGCTGTGCACCCCGAGCATCGCCTGCGCCAGCCGCGGCCCGACCCCGCTCGCGGTCTGCAGGAGCTCGAAGACCTGGCGCTCGTCGTCGTCCGCGAAGCCGTACAGCGTGAGCGAGTCCTCCCGTACGACCAGGGAGGTGGCCAGCCGGGCCTGCTCCCCCGTCCGCAGGCCGGCGATGGTGTTCGGCGTGCACTGCACGGCCATGCCCACTCCCCCGACCTCGATCACGGCGAGGGTGGGGGCGAGCGCGGCCACCGGGCCGCTGACGAAGGCGATCATCGGGTACGGCCTTTCGAGCCAGAGGCGTGGAGGGCGACCGCCTGCTGCAGGCGGTTCTGGGCGGGGGCCCGCCAGATGTGGCAGATGGCGAGGGCGAGGGCGTCGGCGGCGTCGGCGGGCTTGGGCGGTTCGGCCAGCCGCAGCAGCCGGGTGACCATGGCGCCGACCTGAGCCTTGTCGGCGCGGCCACTGCCGGTGACCGCGGCCTTGACCTCGCTGGGGGTGTGCAGGGCGACCGGTATCCCCCGTCGTGCGGCGCAGAGCATCGCGACGGCGCTCGCCTGGGCGGTGCCCATCACGGTGCTGACGTTGTGCTGGCTGAAGACCCGCTCCACGGCGACGACTTCGGGCCGGTGCGTGTCGAGCCACTCCTCGATGCCCTGCTCGATGGCGACGAGCCGGTCGCCCAACTCCGCGTCCGCGGGCGTCCGTACGACCCCCACCCCGAGCATGGTCAGGGGACGGCCGGCGACACCCTCGACGACGCCGACACCGCATCGCGTCAGTCCCGGGTCCACACCGAGTACGCGCACTCACCCACCCCTGCCTCTCGATCTCCTGTCCGGTGCAGGCTATCCGGCGCCACTGACAACGCGACGGGCCGACAGGGTGTGTCCCTGTCGGCCCGTCGAAATCGGTGCCCGGCTCAGGCGTCGACCTTCTCCATGACCTCGTCCGAGACGTCGAAGTTGGCGAAGACGTTCTGCACGTCGTCGCTGTCCTCCAGCGCGTCGATCAGCTTGAAGATCTTGCGCGCGCCCTCTTCGTCCAGCTCGACCTGCATGGTCGGCAGGAAGTTGGAGTCGGCCGAGTCGTAGTCGATGCCGGCCTGCTGGAGCGCGGTGCGGACCGCGACCATGTCGGTGGCCTCGCTGATGATCTCGAAGCTCTCGCCGAGGTCGTTGACCTCTTCGGCACCGGCGTCGAGCACCGTCTCCAGGACGTCGTCCTCGGAGAGCTCGCCCTTGGGCAGGAGCACGACACCCTTGCGGTTGAACAGGTACGAGACCGAGCCCGGGTCGGCCATCGAACCGCCGTTGCGGGTCATGGCGACCCGCACGTCGGACGCGGCACGGTTGCGGTTGTCGGTGAGGCACTCGATGAGCACCGCGACACCGTTCGGACCGTAGCCCTCGTACATGATCGTCTCGTAGTCGGCGCCGCCGGCCTCGAGGCCGCCGCCGCGCTTGACCGCGGAGTCGATGTTCTTGTTCGGGACCGAGCTCTTCTTGGCCTTCTGGATGGCGTCGAAGAGCGTCGGGTTGCCGTCGATGTCCGCGCCGCCCATACGGGCCGCGACCTCGATGTTCTTGATCAGCTTCGCGAAGAGCTTGCCGCGCTTGGCGTCAACCACGGCCTTCTTGTGCTTCGTCGTAGCCCATTTAGAGTGGCCGGACATCTGCCTGTCTCCTTCGCGTCACCAACAATGTTCGCCTCAGATCCTACCGGGACCCCGTCACAGCCCTGCGCGCACCATGTCGACGAAGTACGCGTGGACTCGGTCGTCGCCGGTCAGTTCGGGGTGGAACGAGGTGGCGAGGACGTTGCCCTGGCGCACGGCGACCGTGTGGCCGTCGTACGTGGCGAGCACCTCGACGGCGCCGCCGACGGACTCGACCCACGGGGCGCGGATGAAGACGCCCTCGACCGGGCCGTCCGCTATGCCCGCAAAGTCGATCTTCGCCTCGAAGGACTCGTTCTGGCGGCCGAAGGCGTTGCGGCGGACGATCATGTCGATGCCGCCCAGGGTCTCCTGGTCCTCGCGGCCGTCCAGGAGCTTGTCCGCCAGCATGATCATGCCGGCGCAGGTGCCGTACACGGGCATGCCGGCCGCCACGCGCTCGCGCAGCGGCTCCAGCATGCCGAAGAGCACGGCGAGCTTCGACATGGTGGTGGACTCGCCGCCGGGGATCACCAGGGCGTCGACCTCGGCGAGCTCCTCGGGACGCCGGACCGGCCTGGCCACGGCGTCCGCCGCGGCCAGGGCGATCAGGTGCTCCCGTACGTCGCCCTGGAGAGCCAGGACACCGATCACGGGTGTGTTCGTCATGAGGTGATTACCAGCCGCGGTTGGCGTAGCGCTCGGCCTCGGGGAGGGTGTCGCAGTTGATGCCGACCATGGCCTCGCCCAGGTTGCGGGACGCGTCCGCGATGATCTTCGGGTCGTCGTAGAAGGTGGTGGCCTTCACGATGGCGGCGGCGCGCTTGGCCGGGTCGCCCGACTTGAAGATGCCGGAGCCGACGAAGACACCCTCGGCGCCGAGCTGGCGCATCAGGGCGGCGTCGGCCGGGGTGGCGACGCCACCGGCGGAGAACAGCACGACGGGGAGCTTGCCGAGCTCGGCAACTTCCTTGACGAGCTCGTACGGGGCGCGCAGCTCCTTGGCGGCGGCGTACAGCTCGTTGTTGTCGTAGCCGCGCAGGCGGGCGATCTCGTTCTTGATCTGGCGCAGGTGACGGACGGCCTCGACGACGTTGCCGGTGCCGGCCTCGCCCTTCGAGCGGATCATGGCCGCGCCCTCGGCGATGCGGCGCAGGGCCTCGCCCAGGTTGGTGGCGCCACAGACGAAGGGGGTGGTGAACGCCCACTTGTCGGAGTGGTTGACCTCGTCGGCCGGGGTCAGGACCTCGGACTCGTCGATGTAGTCGACGCCGAGGGACTGCAGGACCTGGGCCTCGACGAAGTGGCCGATGCGGGACTTGGCCATGACCGGGATCGAGACGGCCTCGATGATCTCTTCGATCATGTTGGGGTCGGACATGCGCGCCACGCCGCCGTCCTTGCGGATGTCCGCGGGGACCCGCTCCAGGGCCATGACGGCCACGGCGCCGGCGTCCTCGGCGATCTTCGCCTGCTCGGCGTTGACCACATCCATGATCACGCCGCCCTTGAGCTGCTCGGCCATGCCGCGCTTGACGCGCGAGGTGCCGATGGCCGACTCAGCGGACTGGGGGGTGGTGGGAAGCGTGCTCACGGATTGACCTCACTCGAAAGGAAGACGGGTACCACAGGTCGTACGGGTACTACGCGTACTACTCCGCCGAGGAAACCCCACCGGACCAGTCCACTACAAGGGCCAATGTGGAGCCTGTGGCTCCCTCTTTTGTCCCTCGCGGCCCTAGGTGGGCCGATCGGCAAGATCCACCGGGGGCTCGTCGTCCATTTCGAAGGCCAGCGGGAAGGGTGCGTGGCCCGCCAGCCGGAACCAGCGGACCTTGCGGTGCCTGCGCAGCGCGCGGGCGGCCCGTACGGCGTCGTTGTGGAACCGGCGCGCCATGGGCACCCGGCGGACGGCAGCCGCCAGCTCCTCCGTGGCCTCCGCCCCGCCGGGAGCGGCCTTGAGCACCTCGACCTGGTCGACGTCGGCGAAGACGGCCCGCAGCGCCTGGCTGAGCTCGCTCTCGGCGACCTCGCGGTGCTCCTCCTCGGCCTGCCGGGCGGCGTGCGCGGCCTCGTACAGCACCAGGGAGGAGGCCGGGTCGAGCACCCCGGAGGTGGCCACCTCCACCACGACGGAGGCCCGGCGCACGAGCTGCGCGTCGAGCGCGGCCCGCGCGGCGTCCATCCGCGAGTGCAGCCGGTCCAGCCGGCCGGCGGTCCAGCTGAGGTAGACCCCGACCACGGCGAGCGCCACGGCGATCCAGACAAGGTTTTCGATCACGCTGCGCGACCTTACCGCTCCGCGAGCCCCCGGCTCCCACCGGGCTCGCCCCGCCGCCACCGGCACCCATAGGCTCGTGATCAACACCGTTCGGGGGGAACCATGCGGCTCACGCGCCACCGCGGCAGACCAAAGGCCCTGGCACTGCCGGCCACGGCCATCGCCCTCGTGGCCATGGCCACCGCCGGCTTCCTGTGGGACTCGGGCGGCCTCGTCCTGGTCGCCCGGATCAACGACTACGTCGCCCTGCTGGGGTGGCTCATCCTGATCGCGCTGACCGGGGCGGTACTGCTGGGGGTGACGAGGCCCGTGCTGCGCCTCGTTCTATGCGCCCTGCTCCTCGGCCCCGGCATCCCGATCATGCTCTTCGTCACCCTCCTCGCGTCGATCGGCACGACCGAGGAGACGAAGAACGAGGCGGCCCCGGGCCGCAGCGACCGGCGGCTGGTCGTGGTGGAGGGCTCGTCCTTCGCCGACCCGCTCTGGTCCGTCTACGTCCACGAGGGGACCTGGCCCCTGGAGCGCCGCCGGCTCGTCGGCTTCTTCGACGGCGACTTCGTCGCACTGAGCGAGGCCGTCTGGACGGCCCCCGACCGGATCCGCATGACCACCGGGGAGGGCGAGGTCCACGAGGTGACCATCGCCCCCGGCGGCCGGCCCGACCGGGCCGCCATCCCCCGGTGACGACCGGTCAGGAGGACGTGGTGTCCTTCGAGAAGCCCAGGCGGGTGCGGAGCGGGACGCGTTCGTCGGTGGCCACCGCCGCCGCGCCGTCCGTCACCGTCTCGTAGACGGCCAGGATGTCCGCGCCAACCGTGGACCAGTCGAAGCGGCGCACGTGCGCCGAGCCGCGGGCGCTGAGCTTCGCCCGGCGGTCCGGGTCGCGCAGGAGGGTGATCGCCGCCGTCGCGAGGGCGTCGGGGTCCTCGTTCGCGAAGAGGTCGCCCGCCCCGCCCTGGTCCAGGACCTGCGCGAAGGCGTCCAGGTCGGAGGCGAGGACCGCCGCGCCCGCCGACAGGGCCTCGACGAGGATGATGCCGAAGCTCTCGCCGCCCGTGTTCGGGGCCACGTACACGTCGACGCTGCGCAGCAGCCGTGCCTTGTCCTCGTCCGAGACCATGCCGAGGAACTCGACCCGCGCGCGGAGCTCCGCGGGCAGCGACGCCACCGCCTCCTCCTCGTCGCCCCGGCCCGCGACCAGCAGCCGGACGTCCGGGCAGGCCTCCACGATCTTGGGGAAGGCCGCCATCAGGACCGGCAGGCCCTTGCGCGGCTCGTCGATGCGGCCGATGAAGCCGAGGGTCTGCCCGCCCCACTCCGCCTTGGGCTCGGCCGAGGCGAAGAAGTCGACGTCCACGCCGTTCGGGATCACCACCGCGTCCCCGCCGAGGTGCTCCACCAGCGTGCGCCGGGCGTACTCGCTCACCGCGATCCGGGCGCTGATCTTCTCCAGCGCCGGCTGCAGGATCGGGTACGCGGCGATCATCGCCCGGGACCGCGGGTTCGAGGTGTGGAAGGTGGCCACGATCGGCCCCTGCGCCGCCCAGCAGGACAGCAGCCCCAGCGAGGGCGAGGCCGGCTCGTGGATGTGGATCACGTCGAAGGTGCCGTCGTGCAGCCAGCGCCGCACCCGGGCGGCGGAGAGGAAGCCGAAGTTGAGGCGGGCCACCGAGCCGTTGTAGGGCACCGGCACCGCCCGTCCCGCCGAGATCACGTAGGGCGGCAGCGGGGTCTCGTCGTCCGCCGGAGCCAGGACCGACACCTCGTGGCCGAGCCGGATCAGGTGCTCCGCCAGATCACGGATGTGGAACTGGACGCCACCCGGCACGTCCCACGAGTACGGGCACACGATGCCGATCTTCACTAGGCGCGCTCCTCCAGGTCGTCCAGCCACAGTCGCTGCAGCATGTGCCAGTCCTCCGGGTGCTCGGCGATCCCCCAGGCGAAGGCGTCCGCCAGCGCCTGTGTCATGACGGTGGTCTTCTCGGTCCGCGTCCCGGTCTTCGGCACGTCCACCTCGGGGTGGATCCGGCCGTACAACTTCGGCGTGTCCCCGTAGTGCAGGGTCGCCGGCAGCAGCACCGCGCCCGTCTGCTGGGCCAGCAGAGCCGGCCCTGCCGGCATGCGCGCGGTGGAGCCGAAGAAGTCCACCTCGACCCCGGAGGCGGACAGGTCCCGGTCCGCGACCAGGCAGACCATGCCGCCGGAGCGGAGCCGGCGCGCGAGGGTGCCGAAGGCGGCGCCGCCGCTGTGCGGCAGGACCTCCATGCCGAGGCTCTCCCGGTAGGCCACGAAGCGGTCGTAGAGGGTCTCGGGCTTGAGCCGCTCGGCGACCGTGGTGAACGGGGCGTCCATGTGGCCGATGGCCCAGGCCCCGGCGAGATCCCAGTTGGCCAGGTGCGGCAGCGCGACAATGACCCCGCGTCCGGAGTCGAGGGCCTCGCGCAGCAGGTGCTCGTCCTTGAACTCGACGTCCGTGCTGAACCGCCGCGGGTCCATGGTGGGCAGCCGGAAGGACTCCATCCAGTACCGCATGTACGAGCGCATGCCGGCCTTGGACAGCTCGCGCAGCCGCTCCGGACCGGCCTCGGGCACCACCCGGGCCAGGTTCGACTCCAGCCGCAGCACGCTCTTGCCGCGCCGCTTCCAGGCGAAGTCGGCGATCCGCCGGCCCAGGGCCACCGCGGCCGGTTCGGGCAGCTTCTTGACGCCGGCCCAGCCGAGCCCGTAGAGCCCGTCGACCAGCTTGTCCTGTGCGGCGCCCATCAGGCCGCGCCTCCTTCGGCGGCCGCGGCCGCGGCGTCGGCCTCCGCCGACTCCCGGCGCACGGTCACCACGCGCTGGATCAGCGTGACGAGCGAGCCCACGGCGACGATCCACAGCGCGATCGGCAGCAGCACCCCGATCCAGGACGGCACGCCGAAGATCTGCAGGCCGGACAGGCCGGCCGCGACCAGCGAGATCACCAGCCGCTCGGCCCGCTCGATGAGCCCGTTGACGGCGACCGGCAGCCCGATCGACTCGCCGCGGGCCTTGGTGTAGGAGACCACCTGGCCGCTGGCCAGGCAGAAGATCGCCACCGCGCACAGCGCGTTGTCGTTGCCGGAGCCCGCGTACCAGAGCGCGAGACCGCCGAAGATCGCCGCGTCCGCCACCCGGTCGAGGGTGGAGTCGAGGAACGCTCCCCACCGGCTGGAGATCCCGGCCTGGCGGGCCATGTTCCCGTCCACCAGGTCGGAGAAGACGAAGAGCGTGATGGTGATCGTGCCCCAGAAGAACTCTCCCCGGGGGAAGAAGAACAGCGCTCCGGCCACCACTCCGGCCGTGCCGATCAGGGTGACCGCGTCCGGGCTCACCCCCCGCCGGAGCAGAAAAGCGGCGAATGGCGTGAGAACACGCGTGAAGAATGCACGCGCGTACTTGTTCAGCATGGCCTTCCCGGAGGGTCGCTGGGCCGCACGGCCACCACGGCCACCGGCTGGCCCATCGTAGCCAGCACGCCGCCGCCCCCACGCCGCGCACCCACCGGTTCGTGCCGCGTAAGACGTACTTCACGCCACGGACCGCCTCCGGAGCGCCCCGGGTACACCCCGGGTACGCCTCCGGTACGACGTATGGACGCGGTGTGACACCAGTGCAAAGCTCGAAGAACCCCGGTTTCCTCCGCCGGGGAGTCCGCCGGGCATCAGCCCGGGCATGCGGATCGAAGACCGATCAAGGAACCGATCAAGGAACCCACCCTCCTCACCGTCACCACCGGGAGGCACGATCATCATGGGAGCCACATCACACCAAGCCGGAGCCGCCGGCAGGGCACCGACGGCCGACCGCCCCTCCGCCATCCGGAATGTCGTGCTGGTCGGCCACAGCGGATCCGGCAAGACCACGCTGGTCGAAGCGCTCGCCCTGACAGCGGGAGCGGTCAACCGGGCCGGCCGGGTCGAGGACGGCGCCACCGTCTCCGACTACGACGAGATCGAGCACCGCCGACAGCGTTCCGTCCAGCTGTCCCTCGTCCCCGTCGAATGGGGCGGGATAAAGATCAACATCTTGGACACCCCCGGATACGCCGACTTCGTCGGGGAACTCAGGGCCGGTCTGCGCGCCGCGGACGCGGCCCTTTTCGTCGTCTCGGCCTCGGACGGGGTCGACGGGGCCACCCGCATGGTCTGGGACGAGTGCGAGGCCGTCGGCATGCCCCGCGCCATCGTCGTGACCCACCTGGAGGCCGCCCGCTCCGACTACGCGCAGATGACCACCGTCTGCGGCGAGATCTTCGGCGCGGACGACCCCGACGCGGTCGTCCCGCTCTACCTGCCCCTGCACGGCCCCGCCGGTCCCGACGGGCACGCCCCGGTCACCGGCCTGCTCGGCCTGCTCTCCCAGCGCGTCTACGCGTACTCCTCCGGCGAGCGCGTGGAGCGCGACCCGGACCCCGCCGAGCTCTCCCTCATCACGGACGCGCGCGCCCGCCTCATCGAGGGGATCATCGCCGAGAGCGAGGACGAGAGCCTCATGGACCGCTACCTCGGCGGCGAGGACATCGACATCAAGACCCTCGTCGACGACCTGGAGCGGGCCGTCGCGCGCGGCACCTTCCACCCCGTCCTGATGGCCGCTCCCGCCGCCGACGGCGCCCGCCAGGGCCTCGGCACCGTGGAGCTCCTCGAACTGATCACCGGCGGCTTCCCCACCCCCCTGGAACGCGCCGCCGTCACCGTCACCCGCCCCGACGGCACCGCCCGGCCCGCCGCCACCTGCGATCCCGACGGCCCGCTCGTCGCCGAGGTCGTCAAGACCTCCTCCGACCCCTACGTCGGCCGCGTCTCCCTCGTGCGCGTCTTCTCCGGCACCCTGAAACCCGACGAGACCGTCCACGTCAGCGGGCACGGCCTCGCCGACCGCGGACACGAGGACCACGACGTCGACGAGCGGATCGGCACCCTCAGCTCCCCCTTCGGCAAACAGCAGCGCGTCCTCACCCGGTGCATCGCCGGGGACCTCGCCTGCGTGGCCAAACTCACCCGCGCCGAGACCGGCGACACCCTCTCCGCCAAGGACGACCCGCTCCTGATGGAGCCCTGGACCATGCCCGACCCGCTGCTCCCCCTCGCCATCGAGGCCCACAGCAAGGCCGACGAGGACAAGCTCTCCCAGGGCCTGGCCCGGCTCGTCGCCGAGGACCCCACCATGCGGCTGGAGCAGAACCCGCACACGCACCAGGTCGTCCTGTGGTGCCTCGGCGAGGCCCATCAGGACGTCGCCCTGGAGCGGCTGCGCACCCGCTTCGGGGTCCAGGTCGACCCCGTCCCGCACCGGGTGAGCCTGCGCGAGACCTTCGGCGCCAAGGCCGCCGGGCGCGGCCGGCACGTCAAGCAGTCCGGCGGCCACGGCCAGTTCGCCATCTGCGAGATCGAGGTGGAGCCACTCCCGCCGGGCAGCGGCATCGAGTTCGTCGACAAGGTCGTCGGCGGCTCGGTGCCCCGCCAGTTCATCCCGTCCGTGGAGAAGGGCGTACGCACCCAGGCCGCCCGCGGGGTCGCGGCCGGCTATCCGCTCGTCGACGTGCGCATCACCCTCCTCGACGGCAAGGCGCACTCGGTGGACTCCTCCGACGCGGCCTTCCAGACCGCCGGCGCCCTCGCCCTGCGCGAAGCCGCCGCCGAGGCCCGCATCGACCTGCTCGAACCGGTCGCCGAACTCGCCGTCCTGATCCCCGACGAGTACGTCGGCCCCGTCATGAGCGACCTCGCGGGCCGTCGCGGCCGCGTCGTGGGCACCGACCAGGCCGGCCCCGGGCGCACCCGGGTCCGCGCCGAGATCCCCGAGATCGAGATCGGCCGCTACGCCGTCGAGCTGCGCTCCGTGTCGCACGGCACCGGCCGCTTCGCCCGGGCCTATGCCCGGCACGAGCCGATGCCGCCCCAGATCGCGGAAAAGGTGCGTGAACAGGCCGAGAAGGGAAGCTAGTTGACATAGGACCGGGGAGGCCGCCCACCCAACCAGCTTGCGGTGGGCGGCATTTCCCTGTCCCATGACCACGGGGCGAGATCCGCCGATAGGCTCATCGGCGCACCAAAAGAGCACGAACGCACAGCGATGGGGGCAGCGGTGGCGGACGACGGATTCGACTTCAGGCCCGGAGCGCAGATTCCGCTGCAGGGCGGCGGGGGGCAGACGGCGGCGACCAACGCCCTCGCCTCGGCCGCGTACCGCGACGGCGGCAAGGACACGAAGCTGGACGCCATACTCGGCGCGAACAGCGAGAACCACCCGGCCACGGTCAAGCTCCCGAAGCTCTCCCTCTTCGAGCCGAGCCTCGGCGAGGCCTTCTGCCGGGCCGTCGAGGCCCGCACCCTGGGCCCGGGCCGCAAGGCGCTCATCCAGTCCTTCGGCGCCGATCCGCAGACCGTGGTCGAGCACTGCCTGGCCGCCTCCCACATCCGCAAGGACCGCGACCGCAGGCTCCGGCTGATCATGCTGGTCTGCGGCCTGCTGTTCCTGCCCGGTCTGCTGCTGTGGCTGGGCCTCTTCCAGCTCCGCAAGAGCCTGTCCTCCAGTGGCGGCAAGCACAGCTCGTGGCTGGGCACCGTGCTCCTGGTCGGCGTCGGCATCGTGGTGGCCGTCCTGATGTTCCGGCTGCCGCTCACCGGCTTCCTCGGCCTCTACACCCGCGGCATGATCATCGCCCCGGTCCTGGGCTGGCTGCTCGCCCGCCGGACCTGCGAGGCCACCGCCCGGGACCTGCGCGCCCGCTGGGACGGGCTGCTGTCCGGCGACGGGGTCGGCGCCAAGATCCCCGAGGCCGTGCCCGGCAACCCCGACGAGAAGGCGCGCGAGGACCTGCGCCACCAGCTCGCCAAGCTCACCGCGGAGGACCGCAGCAACCAGGTCTTCTACGCGGGCCCCAAGGGCATCCTCGGCATGGGCACCCGCTGGGGCAGCTGGCAGATGGCCGAGGAGCTCGCCCCCAAGAGCGAGGGCATGGAGATCCACCCCTTCCGCAGCTGGGACGTGGTCCGCGCGATCGACGCCCAGCTCCGCAAGCTGGAGCGGGGCCCCCTGCACACCGGCGGCTTCCCGCCGGCCGCGATCCAGCACTGGATCGTCACCCCGGTCGGCGAGGGCGCCGGCGAGGTGGCCCGCCCCACCGGCGAGAACGTCGACGCCTTCCTCATCAAGCCGCACGAGATCACCCGGATCTGCAACGAGCAGCAGTTCAACGCCGGCAACCGGCACTACCTGGGGATCCAGTACCCGCTCTGGGACGGCCAGCTGGTCATCAACATGCTGGTCACCGTCACCGTGCTCTACAAGACCCTGCGCGTCGACGTCACCGCGCACGCCCTGGGCCCCGTGCACGGCCTGTTCACCACCAAGTCCAAGGCCCCGGTGGTGGAGGTGCCCAAGAGCATCCGCTTCTGGGAGACCGTGGAGCGCCCGCTGCCCCTGGTGGACACCCAGGAGGTGGTCCGCCTGGCCGTGCGGGCCCCGCTGACCTGGTACCCGCCGGTCCTCGACTTCTTCGGCGGCAAGCTGGTCCTGCCCGAGCCCTTCGGACTGCGGCACGTCTGGGCGAGCTCGATGTGGCGCCACCGCTTCATGGCGGACGACGCCCTGCGCACGGTGGCCCCGGTCCTGCGGTCGATCCACGCGGCGACCTTCAAGGTGCTGGAGGAGAACGGCGTCGACACGGACCGCTTCACCAACCGCTCGTCGATCATGAGCGGCCTCATCCAGGAACCGTCGCCGCGCAAGGCCGACGTCTACGACGCGTAGGTAGGCTGGAGGCGCGGGGAAGGTCATCCGCACGATCGGGAGGAGCGGCCGTGACCGAGCGCAAACCGCCTGGCGTCAGCTTCGAGTCCTTCGTCGACCGGCAGATCCGACAGGCCACCGAGCGCGGCGACTTCGAGAGCCTGCCCGGCTACGGCAAGCCGCTGGCCTCGCTCGACGCGCCCTACGACGAGCTGTGGTGGATCAAGGGCAAGATGCACCGCGAGGGCTTCGCCGTCCTGCCTCCGGCGCTCGCGCTGCGCAAGGAGGCGGAGGACGCGCGGGAGGCCGCCCTCGCGGCCCGCTCCGAGCGCCAGGTGCGGGACATCCTCACGACGGTCAACGAGAAGATCCGCGCGGCCCTGCGCCGCCCCCCGCCGGGGCCGCCGCTGGGCCTGACCGAGTTCGACGTCGACGCCGTACTGGCGGCGTGGCGCGCGGCGCGCACGGACTGATCAGTCGACGGGCCAGGCGTCGGAGAGCATCTGGCGCGTGTCCGCCAGGAGTTGGGGCAGCACCTTGGTGTGGCCGACGACCGGCATGAAGTTCGTGTCCCCGCCCCAGCGGGGCACGATGTGCTGGTGCAGGTGCGCGGCGATGCCGGCCCCGGCGGCCGCGCCCTGGTTCATGCCGATGTTGAAGCCGTGCGCCCCCGACGCCTTGCGCAGCGCGACCATCGCCCGCTTGGTGAGGTCGGCGAGCTCGGCCGTCTCCGGGGAGTCCAGCTCGGTGTAGTCGGCGACGTGCCGGTACGGGACGACCATCAGGTGGCCACCGTTGTACGGGTAGAGGTTCAGCACGGCGTAGACGTGCCGGCCCCGGGCCACGACCAGGCCGTCCTGGTCGGACATCTCCGGAATCCCGCAGAAGGGACAGCCGTCCCCGGCCTCCGGGCCGGTCGGCTTGTTCTCCCCCTGGATGTAGGCCATCCGGTGGGGCGTCCACAGACGCTGGAACGCGTCCTGCGTGCCCACACCGATCTGCTGCTCCGGCTCAGTCGTCATGGCGGCAAGCATATGACCTTGCCTTCACGGACGAGGAAGGCCCCCGGAAAGTGATCACTTCCCGGGGGCCCTCGTCGTACGGACCGGGCCTGGATCAGACCTGGACGCGGTCCGCGACGACCTTGGCCAGCTTGGCCAGCGCCTCCTCCTTGGCGATGCCGTTCTCCTGCGAACCGTCGCGGTAGCGGAAGGAGACCGTGCCCGCGGCCATGTCCTCGTCACCGACGATGATCATGAACGGGACCTTGAGCTTCTGGTGGTTGCGGATCTTCTTCTGCATGCGGTCGGAGGAGGCGTCCACCTCGACCCGCAGGCCCTGCTTCTTCGCCGCCGCGGCGAACTCCTGCAGGTACTCGACGTGCCCGTCGCCGATCGGGATGCCGACGGCCTGGACCGGGGCCAGCCACGGCGGCATGGCGCCCGCGTAGTGCTCCAGCAGCACGGCGAAGAACCGCTCGATCGAGCCGAACAGCGCACGGTGGATCATGACCGGGCGCTGGCGCGAGCCGTCCGGGGCGGTGTACTCGAGGTTGAAGCGCTCCGGCAGGTTGAAGTCGAGCTGGACGGTCGACATCTGCCAGGTCCGGCCGATGGCGTCGCGCGCCTGCACGGAGATCTTCGGGCCGTAGAAGGCCGCGCCGCCCGGGTCGGGGGTCAGCGGGAGGCCCTGCTTCTCGGCGACCTGCTGGAGGACGGCGGTGGCCTCCTCCCAGACCTCGTCCGAGCCGACGAACTTCTCCGGGTCCTTGGTGGACAGCTCCAGGTAGAAGTCGGTCAGACCGTAGTCGCGCAGCAGGTTCAGCACGAAGGTGAGCGTGCGGTCGAGCTCCTCCGCCATCTGCTCGCGGGTGCAGTAGATGTGCGCGTCGTCCTGGGTGAAGCCACGGGCGCGGGTCAGGCCGTGCACGACGCCCGACTTCTCGTACCGGTACACGGTGCCGAACTCGAACAGGCGCAGCGGCAGTTCGCGGTAGGAGCGGCCGCGCGCGTCGAAGATCAGGTTGTGCATCGGGCAGTTCATGGGCTTGAGGTAGTAGTCGGTACCACCGTCGAGCTGCATGGGGGGGTACATGCCCTCCGCGTACCAGTCCAGGTGGCCGCTCTTCTCGAAGAGGGCGCCCTTGGTGGCGTGCGGGGAGTAGACGAACTCGTAGCCCTCCTCCTCGTGCCGGCGGCGCGAGTAGTCCTCCATCGTCCGGCGGATGATGCCGCCGCGGGGGTGGAAGACGGCGAGGCCGGAGCCGATCTCGTCCGGGATGGAGAAGAGGTCCAGCTCGCTGCCGAGCTTGCGGTGGTCGCGCTTCTCGGCCTCGGCGAGGAAGTCGAGGTGGGCCTTCAGCTCCTCCTTCGACGGCCACGCGGTGCCGTAGATGCGCTGGAGCATCGGGTTCTTCTCGCTGCCGCGCCAGTAGGCGGCCGCGTTGCGCATGAGCTTGAAGGCCGGGATGTTGCGGGTGGTGGGCAGGTGGGGGCCTCGGCAGAGGTCCTTCCAGCACAGCTCGCCGGTCTTCGCGTCCAGGTTGTCGTAGATGGTCAGCTCGCCGCCGCCCACCTCGACGTTCGCGCCGTCGTCGGTGGACGCGGAGCCCTTGATGCCGATGAGCTCCAGCTTGTACGGCTCGTCGGCGAGCTCCTCGCGGGCCGCCTCGTCGGTGACCACGCGGCGGGAGAAGCGCTGGCCGCGCTTCTGGATCTCCTGCATCTTCTTCTCGATGGTCTTCAGATCATCGGGGGTGAAGGGCCGGGCCACGTCGAAGTCGTAGTAGAAGCCGTCGCGGACCGGCGGGCCGATGCCCAGCTTGGCCTCGGGGAAGAGCTCCTGCACGGCCTGCGCCATGACGTGCGCGGTCGAGTGGCGCAGGATGTTGAGGCCGTCCTCGGAGGAGATCTCCACCGGCTCGACGGTCTCGCCGTCCTGTACCGCGTAGCCGAGGTCCTTCAGCTCACCGGCGATGCGGGCGGCGACGATGGTGCGCTCGCCGGCGAAGAGCTCCGCCGCCGTAGTGCCCGTGGCCACCACGCGCTCGTCCCGCTCGGAATCGCGTTGGATGATCACACGGACGTCTGACACCGGTCTCTCCTGACTCAGGGGATGCGCGAGCGAACACTGCGCGCCTGAATCGTACCGAGCGGAGTGGCTGAGCCGCTAAACGGTTACTGCCGGGCCGGCCCGGTCGACCCCCCACGGTCCCCCGGCCGACCTGCGCCGGCCGCAGGTTGCGGGCCCGGGCCCCCGGACCGGAGGCGCGCGGGCCGCGGCCCATCGCGGGGCCGCACGAGCCGCACCGCGGCGCGGGGGTGCGTCAGAAGACAGGCCCCGCGCGGGCCGGCCGGCGCAGACGGGGCGCGGGGCGGGGCCCGGCGTGGACGTGCGTGAGGAGACCGGCCTGGCGCCGGTCGACCGACGCAGGTGGGTCGTGGGACGGGGCCCACGTGGGGGTGCGTCAGAACTCGGGCCCGGCGCCGGCTGGCCGACGCAGACGGATCGCGGGGCGGGGCCCAGCGCGGACGTGCGTCAGAAGACGGGCCCGGCGCCAGTCGGCCGACGCAGACGGGTCGTGGGACGGGGCCCACGTGGGGGTGCGTCAAGAGACGGGCCCGGCGCTGGCCGGCCGACGCAGACGGGTCGTGGGGCGGGGCCCCTCCGGGGTGTCTCCTCGGCTCGCGAACCCTGAGCCCGACCGGCCCGCTGGTCGGCGGTGGGTTCGCTCGACCTGCGGGGACACCCCGGAGTGTCCCCACCCCACCCCGAAGCCCCGGCCCCCGCTTCGCCGTCGGTAGCCTGGGCCGTATGCCGAGCCCGCAGATCCGCCCGCTGGACCTGGCCGATGACGCCACCGCTGCCGCCGTGCACCGAGTCGGAAGGGCCGCGTACGCCGTCGAGGCGGAGTTGATCGGCTTCGACGGCATCCCGGCGCTGGGCGAGAGCCTGGCTCGGATGCGGGCGCAGGACCTGAACTGGGTCGGCGCCGTCTCCGAGGACGGGGAGCTCGCCGGTTTCCTCGCCTGGGAGGAGGAGGCCGACGGCGGCGCCTGCATCGACCGGCTGTGCGTGGCCCCGGCCTGGTTCCGCCGCGGCGTCGCCTCCCTGCTGCTGCGCCACGCGCTGACCGAGCTCTTCCCCGGTCGCCGCGTCGAGGTCACCACGGGCGCCGCCAACACCCCCGCGGTGACCCTCTACGAACGCCTCGGCTTCACCCGCGGCCCGGACTTCTCCCCCGCCCCGGGCCTGACCATGGCGTCGTTCACCTCCGTCTGAGGCAGCGCCCTACCAGCACCTCCGCCCTCCCCGCCCTGCTGGACGCCCTTCCCACCCCGCCGGACTCCCATCCAGCCCCGCCGGACTCCCCATCCAGCCCCGCCGGACACCCACCCAGCCCTGCTGGACGCCCACCCAGCCCCACCGAACGCCCACCCAGCCCCGTCGGCCACACCCAGCCCCGCCGGCGTTTGAGGCGATCTTTCAGCCTCGCCGGCGTTTGAGGCGGTCTTTCAAGCCTCGCCGGCGTTTGAGGCGCGGGGGTCCGGGGGCGGCGCCCCCGGCAGCGGCGCCGCGGCCTCATTCGTCGGCCGGCAGCACGTCCTCGGGGTCGAACGCGTCGTCCAGCGCCTTCATCAACCGATCCCGCTCGACCTCGTCCATCGGCACCGGCGTCACATCCACCGCATCCGTCAGCCGACGGAACCCGCCCCGCCGCTGCAGCCGCCCGCTGATCCGGATCGGCAGGCCCACCAGGTGCGCGTGGCCCGCCACCCGGTACGCCTCCTCGTCGAGCGCCGCCCGGATGTACGGGACCTCCGCCCCGGCGAGGACCCGCAGCCGGACCGTGCCCCCGCCCCCCGGGGCCGAGCGCCGCATCCGGACCACCGCCCCCGCGACGCGGACCTGCACGGCCGGCTCGTCCCGGGTGTAGCGCGCCGCCGCGTCCCGCAGCACGGGCAGGTCGCCCGGCGAGAACTCCACCGGCTCCGGCCGGGCCGCGCACCCCGCCGGGACCCCCGCCGCCGGCGCCCAGGCCAGCGCGATCCGGGCCCCCTCCGAGCCCCGGACCAGTGCGATCAGCGCCTCCGCGAGCTCCCGGCTGACCCCGGCCTGCACGGCGGCGTCGAAGGCCTCCATGCCGCCGGTGGCCCGCTGGTAGTCCACGGCCTCGCGGGCGGCGTGCAGCGCGTGGTGCAGCCGGGTCGTGACGCCCCGCCCGCCGTCCACAGGAACGTACGCGGTCAGCCGCCGGCCGCCCGGATGCGGCCCCACCAGGACTCCGTCCAGGGCCCGTTCTGCCTGTGCCCGGTGCCGGGACCCGTAGTACCCGGCCTTCGCCCGCGCGGCCAGGGCTCCGGCCAGCAGCAGCTGCCGGGCGGCCGAGCGCAGCTGTTCCTGCACCGTCCACGCGGCCTCGCCCTGGAGTCCGTACGCCCCCGGCGGGATCTCCCGGTCCCAGCGGATCTCGTCGCTGGGCACGCTCAGCCCGTAGAGCACCTCCCGCGCGGACGGCAGCGCGCTGCGCGAGAGCGCGGTGAGCGCCTCTTCGAGCAGGTCGGCGCAGTCGGGGAAGGTCCGGCTCTCGGGGACGAGCAGGCTGGTGCCCTCGCGGGCCGTCGGGTGGGTGGCGGGCGGGGTCCAGCGCCCGTAGCGTCCGGCGGCCCCGCCCCGGCGCAGCCAGCCGTGGCGGTGCAGCAGCGCACCGAGCACGGCGGGGTCGACCTGCGCGGGGTCGGGTGCGGCGGGGTGCGCGGAGTCCGCGAATCCGCCGTACTCCGGGGACGGCAGCGGTTCGAGGTTCGGCGAATGCCAGTGCATCAGGGTGTCCCTCCCGACCCGACCCGGGTCATGATCTCGCACAGCGCCCGGTCGTCGAAGATCCGTGTGGTCGGGATCCGAACGGTGGTCCGGCGCCGGCCGGTGACAGGGTGTCCGGCGAGATTGGTCCAGTAGCAGCAGTGCCGCAGGTCGAGCCGGTCGTGCCCGGCGGCGAGCCACTGGTCGCGGTCCCGCGGGACGAGCATCACGACGAGGATCTTGTGGACGGCGACCGGGGTGCGGGCCAGTTTCACCAGGTGCTCGTTGTCGAGGGTGAAGGCGAAGGTGGGCCCGGGCGGCCGCGGCGGTATCTGGTAAGTCGCCTTCAGCTGCACCTTGATGGTGACCTCGTCGTCGACGACGTGCTCGGGGGCGCCGTGGCTGACGTGCCAGTCGATGCCGTTGTCCGGGAAGGGCTGGGACAGCGAGCAGCCGGCCGCGGCGGCGACGGCGTGCAGGTATCCCACCTGAAGGGTTTCCATGCAGGCGGTGGTGGCGAGTGTGCCGCGCAGCGGTCCGCTCCGCGCGTCGTCCGGCGTACCGGTCCGCGGATCGATCTGCCCCGCCAGCACCCCGCCCTGTTCGGGCTGCGCGAGCGCCATGGCCGGCTCCCCATGCCTTCCGGCTCTGCCGTCGGTGGTGGGTGGGGTGACGACCGGTCATGTGTACGGCCCCCCAAGGATGTTGTCTCCGCACCCGGGTCCCCGCAAACGGCGTACGGGGCAAACAGCCCGGGTATCACCGATTCGGGCAGGGGCGGCACGTTCCGAGGCGGCGGTGCCCGGATGCGCCCCATCTGCCGACCGGGGACGAGGAGTTCGCCATGACACGCTGGTACGAGGGCCCGCTGGCCGCATTCGACACGGAGACCACAGGGGTGGACGTCGAGCAGGACCGGATCGTGTCCGCCGCGCTCGTCGTCCAGGAGTGCGCGGGCGGCCGGGTCCGCACCACGCGCTGGCTGGTCAATCCCGGCATTCCGGTCCCCCCGGGTGCCACGGAAGTGCACGGACTGACCGACGAGCACCTGCAGCGCCACGGGCGCTGGCCGGCGCCGGTGGTGGAGGAGATAGCCCGTTCGCTCGGGGAGCAGCAGGTGGCGGGACGGCCGGTGGTGGTGATGAACGCGCCGTTCGACCTGACGCTGCTGGACCGGGAGTTGCGCCGGCACCGGGCGTCTTCGCTGTCACGGTACCTGGAGAACCGGCCGCTGACGGTGCTGGACCCGCGGGTGCTGGACAAGCACCTGGACCGGTACCGCAAGGGCCGTCGGACGCTGACGGACCTGTGCGCGCACTACGGGATAGAGCTGGAGGGCGCGCACGACGCGGCGGCGGACGCGCTGGCCTCGCTGGAGCTCGTGCGGGCGGTGGGGCGGCGGTTCGCGGCCCGCCTGGAGCGGCTGTCGCCGGCCGAGCTGCACACGCTGCAGGCCGTGTGGCACGCGGCGCAGGCGCGCGGCCTGCAGGCGTGGTTCGCGCGGCAGGGGACGCCGGAGGCGGTGGATCCGCACTGGCCGCTGCGGCCGGACCTGTCGACGGCCGCGTAGAACGGACCCCGGGGGGCGGGCCGTCGGCTCTCGGCGAGACCCCCGGACATGCGGAAGGCCGGTCCGTCATCGACGGACCGGCCTGTCCCGGTGGGCGATACTGGGATCGAACCAGTGACCCCTTCGGTGTGAACGAAGTGCTCTCCCGCTGAGCTAATCGCCCGGGAACGCACTGAACAATACAGAAGGCTCGGGGCTGGTTCAAACCGCTTCCCCCGCGGCGGCCGGCCGGGCCGCGCACCCCGTACCTACTCAGGGCACATCTGAGTACGCACACCCATGTCCTGACTGCGTGACCGCCGCCACACTCCGCATATGAACACCCCTCTGCCGCCGGCCGAAGAGCTGGCGCTCATCGACCGCGAGCTGACCCAACTCGATGCCCGCCGGCTGTATTTGCTGGGCCGCCGGGACTGGCTGCTGCGCCTGCTGCACCAGCCGGGCCCCGCTCCGGCTCACTGGGGGCCCGCCGCGCCCGCCACTCCCACCAAGGACGCCACCGCCCCGAGCGCGCAGAACGTGCTGCTCACCCTGGGCGCCGTGCTGCTGGGGGTCGCCGCGCTCGCGTTCACTCTGGTCAGCTGGGGGTCCCTGGGGATCGCCGGCCGCTCGGTGGTGCTGGCCGCGGTGACGGCGGCGGCGCTCGGCGCACCGGCGCTGCTGCTGCGCCGCGGGCTGCGGTCGACGGCGGAGTCGGTCGCCGCGGTGGGACTGCTGCTGACGGTGCTGGACGCGTACGCGCTGTACGCGGTCGGCATGCCGGACTCCGACGGCACCGCCTACGCGGCGGGCGCGGCCGCGGTGCTGGCGGCGGTGTGGGCCGGGTACGGCTCGGTCCTGCGCACGCTGCGGATCCCGCTGCCGGCGGCCGTGCTGGCGGCCCAGCTCCCGCTGCCGCTGGCGGCGCTGGCCTGGCAGCCGGGTCCGTCGGCGCTCGGCTGGGCGCTGCTGGCGACGGCGGCGCTGGACGCGGCGCTCGCCCTGCGGGCCCGGGCGGCGGCGGTCCCGGCGGCCGTGCTGGGCACGGCGGCGCTGCTGATCGGGGTGGCGCAGTCCGGGTCGGCTGCTTCGGCGGCGCAGGCCGTGGCTCCGGCGGCGCTGCTGCTGGCGGGCGCGGCCCTGGGTACGGCGGTGGCCTGGCGTGAGCCTCGCGCATGGGCCGCCGCGCTGGCGGGCGGTCTGGCGGCGGTGGTGGCCCTGGGCGGTGTGGCCCGGCACGGCCTGACCCCCGCGTGGGCAGTGGTGGCGCACCTGCTGGTCGCACTGCCGCTGCTGGCGGCCGTACGGGTCCAGGCGCTCCCGGCGGCGGTGCGGCGCGGGCTCGCCCGGGCCGGGGCGCTGGCGGCGGCCCTGGCGGCGCTGGTGGCGGGTGTGGCGGCGGCCGCGACCCTGCCGGCCCGGCTCCTGGTGCTGGAGGAGGTCTGGGCGTCGACCACTCCGGCGCGGGAGTCCGGCGGGCCGGGGGCCGCGGTCGCGGTGGCCCTGCTGATCTCGGCGGGGGCGGCCTGGTGGCTGTCGCGGGTACTGGCGCGGCCGGAGCCCGCGGTGGTGGCGGTGGTCCTGGCCTGGGCGGGGCTGTTCACGGCCCCGGTGCTGCTCGGGTTCCCGGTGGCGGCCGAGTTCGCCGCGCAGCTCGCGGTGACGGGCGCGGCGGGTGTCCTCGCACTGCGCTCGCCGGTGCGGGGGGCCGGGATCGCGGCGGCCGTGTGCGCGCTGGTGGGCGCCGCGAACGTGTCCGTGGGCGCGCTGGACGGCCGGGCGGCGACCTTCGCGGTCTGGGGCCTGCTGGGCGCGGCCTGTGCGGCGGGAGCGGCGTACGGGCCCGCTCCGCACCCGGTCCGCGCCGGGGCGGCCGTGTGCGCCGTCGGGTACGCCACGGGCGTGCTGGTGGCGGTGGGGGCCGTGACGGACCTGGCGGTGGTCTGGTGGGCGCTGCCGGTGCTCGCGGTCCCGGCCCTGGTGGCGGCGCTCGGGCCGCGGCTGGGCGGGGTACGGCTGCCCGTCGAGATCGCGGCGGCGGTCTCGGGCGCCCTGGCGGTGGCCCTGTCGGCCGGGCGGGCCGGGACCCTGGCGCTGGTCCTGGCGCTGGCCGGGGTGGTCTGCGCGGGGGCCGCGGTGCGGCCGGAGCGGCGCGTGCTGGGCTGGGCGGCGGGGGCGCTGTTCGCGGCGGCGACCTGGGTGCGGCTGGCCGAGGCCGGGGTCACGGCGCCGGAGGCCTACACGCTGCCGGTCACGGTGCCGGCGCTCGTGGTGGGCTTCCTGCGCCGCCGCAGGGACCCGCAGGCCTCGTCCTGGACGGCGTACGGCCCGGGCCTGGCGGCGACCCTGCTGCCGAGCCTGGTGGCGGCCTGGGGGGACCCGGGCTGGACGCGTCCGCTGCTGCTGGGCGCGGCCGCGCTGGCGGTGACCCTGGCGGGCGCCCACCGGCGGCTGCAGGCCCCGCTGCTGCTGGGCGGCGCGGTTCTGGCGGCGGTGGCGCTGCACGAGCTGGCCCCGTACGTGGTGCAGGTGGCGGGGGCGCTGCCGCGCTGGGTGCCGCCGGCCCTGGCGGGCCTGCTGCTGCTGATGGTCGGGGCGACGTACGAGAAGCGGCTGCGCGACGCCCGCCGGCTGCGGGAGGCGATCGGCCGGCTCCGGTGAAACGCCAGAGGCCCGGAGACTGTGAAAGTCTCCGGGCCTCTGGTCCGGGTGGGCGATACTGGGTTCGAACCAGTGACCCCTTCGGTGTGAACGAAGTGCTCTCCCACTGAGCTAATCGCCCGGACGCACCGCAAACATTACCGCATGTCAGCGGTGCTCTTTGACCATCACTGGTCCTTGAGGTCCCAGGGCAGGATGAGCCCGTACTTCCACAGGTAGAAGCCGATCAGCGCGCCCGCGATGACGAGGCCGACGGTGGTCAGGATGATGTTGCGGCGGCGGACCTTCGGGTCGAGCGCCTTCTGCGCCGCCTCGGTGACCTTGCGCTTGGTCCAGTGCAGCACGAGGTGGGCCCAGGCGAACTCGGTGGCCCAGATCGCCAGGCCCGCGAAGATCGCCACCCAGCCGGGGCCGGGCAGGACGAGCATGGCCACACCGGCGGCGATCACCGCGAGACCGACGACGAAGACGCCGACCTGCCAGCTGAGGTGCAGGCTCTTGCGGGCCTTGATGAAGGCCGGCGCCTTCGAGACGTGCGGCGTCTGCGCCGCTGCGTCCGCGGCGGATTCGTCAGCGGCGGACTCGTTGGTTCCGCGGTCACTCCCCGTATTCATGGAGTCGAATCTACCCGAGCCCGAAGCACACGTGAATGACGGTTTGGATCCGCCGTCCGAGGGACCCAGAGGTCCGCAAAACGGTCAGAGGGGTTTACAACGGCACCGTAGGTGGCATGTCGATTTCGCCGACGTGCGAATCCCCGAGCGCACACTGAGCGAAAGGCCCTGGCGCTTATGAACACCACGGTCAGCTGCGAGCTGCACCTGCGCCTCGTTGTGTCGAGCGAGTCCTCACTGCCTGTTCCCGCGGGCCTGCGGTATGACACGGCCGACCCCTACGCCGTGCACGCCACCTTCCACACCGGCGCCGAGGAGACGGTCGAATGGGTATTCGCCCGCGACCTCCTCGCGGAGGGCCTCCACCGGCCCACCGGTACCGGCGACGTCCGCGTCTGGCCGTCCCGCAGCCACGGTCAGGGCGTCGTCTGCATCGCCCTGAGCTCACCGGAGGGAGAAGCACTGCTCGAAGCACCCGCCCGAGCACTCGAGTCGTTCCTCAAGCGGACGGACGCCGCGGTCCCACCCGGGACCGAACACCGGCACTTCGACCTCGACAAGGAGCTCTCCCACATCCTGGCCGAAAGCTGAGCCAGGCCTCCAGCCGCTCGACACCGTCCGACTCGGGGCGACGGTGCGGGTCGGACAACCACATACGGCAGTGCCGGCGCTGTTCCCGCGGAAGCCACCC
Organism: Streptomyces sp. NBC_01294; assembly: GCF_035917235.1. Taxonomy (NCBI): domain Bacteria; kingdom Bacillati; phylum Actinomycetota; class Actinomycetes; order Kitasatosporales; family Streptomycetaceae; genus Streptomyces; species Streptomyces sp. NBC_01294. The sequence continues at coordinate 6,601,091 of NZ_CP108423.1, read as the reverse complement.
GCGCGGACGGCGCCGGTGTGCATTTCGCGGGACCCGCTATTGTCGGGCGGCAGCGGCGGCACCGTCCGTCGTCGCAGGCCCGGCCCTTGAGGGAGACCCCGTGCAGATCCCACACGACACCCGTCGCGCGCTCGACGTCGTCGTCGCGCTGGTGAACACCGCGGCCGAGGCCGACCAGCCCGACGGGCTCTCTGACATCGGCGCCCTGCGCGCTTTCGTCCAGGAGTACTCGATCAGCGACGTCGGCGAGCTCAGCGCCCGCGACCTGGCCGGCGTGCGGACCGTGCGCAGCAAGTTCGCCCAGGTCTTCGCCTCGCCGCACCCCCGTGCCGCGTCCGTGCTGATCAACGAGCTGGTGGCGACCGCGGGCACCACCCCGCAGCTGACCGACCACGACGGCTACGACTGGCACGTGCACTACTTCGCCCCGGGCGCGTCGGTGGGCGACCACCTGGCGGCCGACGGCGGCATGGCGCTCGCCTTCATCGTGGTCTCCGGCGAACAGGAGCGGCTGCGCCGCTGCGAGGCCCCGGACTGCCGGCGCGCCTTCGTGGACCTGTCCCGCAACCGCTCGCGGCGCTACTGCGACAGCCGGACCTGCGGGAACCGGCTGCACGTGGCGGCGTACCGGGCGCGGCGCAAGGAGGCCGACGCGGGGCCCTCAGAGCATGAAGAGGTCGTGCACGGCAGCGAGCAGCAGCAGGATGCCGATCACCGCTAGGAAGATCATCAGGGGCGGCTGGGAGAGCGCGAAGAGACAGCCTCGCGGCTCCTCGGCGACGGGAGCGGGTACCGGCACGGGCACGGGCACCGAGGGGTCACTCTGCGATGTCTCGAACATGTCGGGGCGATGATGGCGCAGCGGGCCAGGGCCCGGCGTCCAACACGCCAACATCCGCGCGGTAGTTCGCCCGATCTCGTGACCGAGTGCCCGGACCGGGCCCCCGGCGTCAGATGCCGTGCTTCTTGAGGATGGCCTCGATGTCGGAGAAGTCGTCCGCGGGCGCTGCGGCCGGCGGCTTCCGGCGCGCGGAGGGCTGGGGCTGCGCACCGGCTGCGGCGGCGCCGAGGGACGGTGCGGAGGCGGCCGGGGCGACGGCCTCCGGGGCCGCTCCCCCCTTGACCTTCTTCGCGGGCTTCCCGGACGCGCCGAGGCTGCGGCGTTCGACGGCGCGGGTGGTCATGAAGAGCAGCCAGGCCAGTGCCAGCAGCCCGAAGCCGATCCAGACGGTCGGCTTGAAGGCGATCCCGGACACCCATTCCACCAGGCCCGTCATCACGAGGGCGACCGGCACCAGCGCGTACGCGGTGATCCGCGCGGCGGCCAGGAACCGCTTGCGGTAGGCGGTCAGCGCGGCGATGCCCAGGCCGGCCGCGGACACCGCGGCGCAAAGGGTCTCGGCAAGCATGCGGTCCTCCGGACTCTCGGCGGCAGGTCGATCTGTCCCTGTCCATCCTGCACCGCACGCCGCCGTACGGGCCAGGTCACGAGCCTCCCCCGGGCGGATCTCCGGGACATCTCGGGGTCGCGCCTCATCCCTGAGGTCAGGTCGGCGGGGTGGGCGGAGGCTGGGAGACTGTGCACATGACCGATTCCGTGATCCTCGACGTCTGGTGCGAACTGCAGTGCCAGGACTGCCGCAGCGCCCTGGACGACCTGCGTGCCCTGCGCGCCCGCTACGGCGACCGGCTGGACATCCGGCTGCGCCACTTCCCCCTGGAGAAGCACAAGCACTCCTTCGCCGCGGCGCAGGCCGCCGAGGAGGCCGCCGAGCAGGGGCAGGGCTGGCCCTACGCGGAGGCCGTGCTGACGCGCGCCGGGGAGCTGGACGAGCGCGGCGAGGCGGTGCTGCTGGACGTGGCGCGCGAGCTGGGTCTCGACGCCGAGGAGTTCGACACGGCCCTGATCGACGGGCGGCACATCCTGATCGTCGACGCCGACCACGCCGAGGGCAAGGCGATCGGCGTGACCGGCACCCCGACGTACGTGATCGACGGCCAGCGCCTCGACGGCGGCAAGAGCCAGGACGGTCTGCGCGCCCGCATCGAGGAGATCGCCGACCGGCTGCTCGCCTCCTGAGGCCCTGAGGCCCTGAGGCCCCCGGGCGGGCGACGGGCCGCAAGACGCGCCCTAGAGGAGTTCCTTGACGGCGTTCACCGTGGTGTCCCGGTACCCCAGCGACTCGTAGAGCCGCCGGGCCGGTGTGTTGCCCTCGACCACGTGCAGGCCCAGGTGGCGGGCGCCGGCGGCCAGTGCGGCGTGCTCGGCCAGCAGCATGAGGGTGCGGCCGTGCCCCCGGCCGCGGTGCTCGGGCGCGACCTGGACGTCGTACACGTACGGGATGCGGCCGAGGCCGGGCAGGTCGCGCTCGCCGACCCAGACGCTGCCCACAACCCCGCCCTGCGGCGTCTCCACGACGTGGAAGGCGGCGCCGGGGGTGTCCCGGCCGGCCGGGAGCATCACGGCATGTTCGGCGCGGGACGCGGCCACGCCCTGCTCGGCGGTCATGCCCGGGGCGACGAGACGGCGGCCGTACTCCACGACGGCCGGCTCCAGCCAGGCGTCGAACTCGGCCCCGGTCATGGGGCGCCCGGTGCTGCCCGCCGGGAGCGCGGGCGGTTCGGCCGGCAGTTCCTTGACCATGATCCGGCCGGTCACCCGGTAGCCGAGGGCGGTGGCCATCCGCAGCGCCGGCTCCGCGTCGGCGGGGACCGACACGGCGACGCCGGTGCAGCGCCAGGAGCGCAGCACCTCCTCGGCTGCTAGCGCGGCGACCGTGCCGCGTCCGCGGCGGCGGTCGGGTTCGTCGATCCACAGGTCCCGGATCACGCCCATCGCCGGCTGGGCGGCGGACCGGGTGGCCAGGTCGAGGGTGCCGACGTGCCGACTGTTCACCCGGACCTCGTAGGCCCGGGAGCGGGTGCCGTCGTCGTGCTGCTGGAGCGGCTGCGCGGGCCGCAGGGTGGTGGTCATCACTTGGAGTTCTACCGGTCCTGCGGCCCCGCGTCACCGGTGTTCACGGATCGAGGTCCGCTCCGGCCTTCGCGTCGAAGATCCGCATGACCTCGGCCGTGACCGGTCCGGGGGCGGTCCCCAGCTCGCGGTCGTCGACCCGTACGACCGCCTGGGCGTCGCGCAGCGAGGAGGTCACGAAGATCTCCTCGGCCTGCCGCAGCACCTCGAAGGGCAGGTCGGTCTCCTTGGCGCCGGCCCAGTCGACGACGAGGGCCCGGGTGATGCCGGCCAGGCAGCCGGAGGCCAGGGGCGGGGTGTGCAGTTCCCCGTCGAGCACGACGAAGACGTTGGAGCCGGTGCCCTCGCAGAGCAGGCCGACGGTGTTGGCGAGGAGCGCCTCGGAGGCCCCGGCCCGGTGCGCGGCGGCGAGGGCGACCACGTTCTCGGCGTACGAGGTGGTCTTCAGGCCGGCCACGGCCGAGCGCTCGTTGCGGACCCAGGGCACCGTGACGACGGCGGTGGTGTCCGGGCGGCGGGCGGACTCCGCGACGGCGGCGATCAGGGTGGTGCCGGCGTCCCCGCGGTCGGAGCCGAGCGGGGAGACGCCTCCGGTGTAGGTGATGCGCAGCCGCCCGTGCTCCAGCGGGTTGGCCCCCAGGACGGCGGCGCAGGCCGTGCGCACCTCGTCGAGGTCGGGGTCCGGGAGGCCGAGGCCCCGGGCCGAGCGGGTCAGCCGCTCCAGGTGGCGGGTGAGCGCGAAGGCCCGGCCGCCCTCCGCCTTCAGCGTCTCGAAGACGCCGTCGCCCACGGTCAGTCCGTGGTCGAAGACGGACACCTTCGCGGCGTCCACGTTCCGCAGCGCTCCGTCGAGCCAGATCCTCATCGTGCCGTCCTTCCCATCGTCCCGTCCGCCCCCTGGGCGCGGGTCATCTCGTGGCCTGATGCCACCCGCAGCAGGCGGGCGGCCTTCAGCTCGGTCTCCGCCCACTCCCGGTCCGGATCGGAGCCCCATGTGATGCCTGCGCCGGTGCCGAAGAGCAGGCGCGGGCCGCCGGGGGTCTCGCGGTCGATCCAGAAGGTGCGGATGCCGACGGCGAGCTCGGCGGTGCCCCGGTCGGCGTCGACCCAGCCGATGCCCCCGCAGTATGGGCCGCGCGGGGCGGTCTCCAGGGCCTCGATGATCCGCAGGGCGGAGGTCTTGGGCGCTCCGGTGACGGATCCGGGCGGGAAGGTCGCGGCGAGCAGCTCGGGCCAGCCGGCGCCGTCGGCGAGCTCGCCGCTCACGGTGGAGACGAGGTGGACGAGCCCCGGGTGCTCCTCGACGGCGCACAGTTCGGGGACGCCGACGGAGCCCGTCGCGCAGACCCGGCCGAGGTCGTTGCGCACGAGGTCCACGATCATCACGTTCTCGGCGTGGTCCTTGGGGAGCAGGTCGTCGACGGTGCGGCCGGTCCCCTTGATGGGGCCGGACTCGACGTGGCGGCCGGACCGGCGCAGGTACAGCTCGGGGGAGGCGGTGGCGATCTCGACGCCGTGCGCGGCGAGGCGAATCGTTCCTGCGAAGGGCGCGGGGTTGCCGCGCGCGAGGAGCGCCGTGAGCGCGTCGACGTCGGCGCTGTCGGGGTGGGGCAGCGGCGCGGACATCACGCGGCAGAGGTTGGCCTGGTAGACCTCACCGCGCGCGATGTGCTCGCGGATGCGGCGTACGCCCTCGACGTACGCGGCACGGTCGAGCGAGGAGGTCCACGCGTCGGCGTCGGGTCCGCGCCAGGCACCGGGGACGGGCGCGGGGACGGGATCGGGGCGCACGTCCCCGAAGCGGGCGCAGACGAGCCGCCCCTCGAAGTCGGCGGCCACCGCCCAGAAGCCGGTGGAGTCGAGGGCGGCGGGATCACTGGTGACGTCTCGGAGGTCGGTCGCGAGCAGGCCGCCGAAGCGGGCCAAGGGGGGCAGGTCGTGCACGGCTGCGAGTCTATGACCGGTGACGCGGCGGCGCCGGTGGGGTGACCGCCGGGTGACCCGTGGTGAACGAGTGGCAGCACGCTGCGGAAACGCGTTTTTGAGCTGGCCCGGGAATCCGCTAGAGTTCAACTCGTCGCCAGGGAGCGAAGGGGGAGAACCCCGGAGTGAACACGGTGACCTGCGGACGTAGCTCAGTTGGTAGAGCACCACCTTGCCAAGGTGGATGTCGCGAGTTCGAGTCTCGTCGTCCGCTCGAAGTGGGGGATCTTCCCGAGAACCCCTGCAGCTCCATGGTGGAGTGGCCGAGAGGCGAGGCAACGGCCTGCAAAGCCGTCTACACGGGTTCAAATCCCGTCTCCACCTCCAAGGACGATTAGCTCAGCGGGAGAGCGCTTCCCTGACACGGAAGAGGTCACTGGTTCAATCCCAGTATCGTCCACTGATCCGCAAGGATCCCCGCGCGATTAGCTCAGCGGGAGAGCGCTTCCCTGACACGGAAGAGGTCACTGGTTCAATCCCAGTATCGCGCACGCAGCACCTCGCAGTACCGCACCACCTGTTTGACCTGCGGCTTTCGAGCCGTGGAGCCCGCGCGATTAGCTCAGCGGGAGAGCGCTTCCCTGACACGGAAGAGGTCACTGGTTCAATCCCAGTATCGCGCACCGCCCGAAAGCCCCGGCCGTTTCCACGGCCGGGGCTTTCGCGTTCCCCGCGCAGGGGATGGGAGTGCGCGGGAAGCGGGAAGCGGAAAGCGGGAAGCGGGACATGAAAAAGGGTGCTGCCCGTCCGACTCCCCAGTCGTACGGGCAGCACCCTTCACCTGCCGTCCGTCCGTCGCGCCCCCGTCCCCACGGGGTTCGACAGGCCGATGTCCCGGCCCGGGCCGCTCTCCCGGACCCGGGGCGCCGCTCAGCGCCCCAGCATCACGCCCACGGACGACGCCTGTGCCACCAGCTGATCGAAACCTCCGAAGAGGAAGAGCAGCACGGCGGCCAGGGGGAGCACCATGGCCGCGGCCACCAGTGGGTGGCGGGTGCCGGACTCATGGCCGTTGAACGCGAATGCCTTGCGTCCCTGCCGTGCGATGTCCGCCATGGTCCTCTCCCTGTCGTTTGGCAGCGGCGGGCTTATGACCTCGGGGGACGAGTGCGCCACCCGCCGCTTGTCTTCAACACTAGGCGGGCGGACGTTCCGTGGCCTCATGCCTTCGTACCCATTGCCGGGCCTCCAGGAGGATGACGGGGCCTCCCCCGTGTACTCCCCTGGGTGGAGGCCGCTCCCCCGCTGTCGGGGTCTTCCCGGAGGGGATGACCGGAGGGTAGTGACTTCGCTCACTTCCGTCACTCCCTGTTGATGCGTGTCCGTCCACCGGGCGCCGGGAAGATCGACTCGGGCGCGGGCGGCGTACGGACGCACCTCGGCGGGGCCGGCCCCGCCCGGAAGCTTCAATCCCCTTGGCGGAAGGGCCGATTGGACGTGCGGACCATCTTCGCCGCTTCCGCTCGGGAAATGGCTGAGACTCCCTCAAGTGTGCTGTGCCGCACTGACAATCGAATCCCCCGGCGAGGGCGCGGCCTCTGAGCACGCATGCCGGATGGTCCGTAAGCTGTGGCGAGTCAACAGGACGACCGGTCAGCGGGGTGGACATGGCGATGATGCGGCTCCGGCGCGAGGACCCGCGTGTCGTCGGCTCGTTCAGACTGCACCGGCGGCTCGGCGCCGGCGGCATGGGCGTGGTCTACCTGGGATCGGACCGGCGCGGGCAGCGCGTCGCGCTCAAGGTCATCCGGCCGGATCTGGCCGAGGACCAGGAGTTCCGCTCACGGTTCGCCCGCGAGGTGTCCGCCGCCCGGCGGATCCGGGGCGGGTGCACGGCGCGCCTGGTGGCCGCGGACCTGGAGGCCGAGCGGCCGTGGTTCGCCACCCAGTACGTGCCCGGCCCCTCGCTGCACGACAAGGTGGCCGAGGAAGGCCCCCTGACGGCCGCGCAGATCGCCGCCGTCGGCGCCGCGCTCTCCGAGGGACTGGTCGCCGTGCACGAGGCGGGGGTCGTCCACCGCGACCTCAAGCCCTCGAACATTCTTCTGTCCCCCAAGGGCCCGCGGATCATCGACTTCGGGATCGCCTGGGCCACCGGGGCGAGCACCCTCACCCATGTGGGTACGGCCGTCGGCTCCCCCGGCTTCCTCGCGCCCGAACAGGTGCGCGGCGCCGCCGTCACCCCGGCCACGGACGTCTTCGCCCTCGGCGCCACCCTGGCCTACGCGGCGACCGCCGACTCGCCCTTCGGGCACGGCAGTTCCGAGGTCATGCTGTACCGCGTGGTGCACGAGGAGCCGCATCTGCAGGGCGTCCCGGACGCGCTGGCGCCCCTGGTACGGGCCTGCCTGGCCAAGGACCCCGAGGAGCGGCCCAGCACGCTCCAGCTGTCGATGCGGCTCAAGGAGATCGCGGCCCGCGAGGCACAGGGGCTCGCGGACGGTCGCCCGCCGGCGCAGCGGGCCCGGACCGAGCGGCCGACCGGACGGCTCCCCGAGGGGCCCGGCCGGGCCGGCGGCGCCGACGAGTACCCGGAGCAGCGCACGGAGCGCCGTACGGGCGGCAACACCGTGCCCCGGGCCCAGGGCGGGGCCCCGAGCGGACCGCACTCGCGGCCCTCGTCCTCCCGCAACCCGCGGCAACCCGGCGGACCGTCCTCCCGGCCGACCGCGGGACGTACGGGCGGCCGTCCGGCGCCCAGGACGACGGGGACGGGGCGGCGCCCTTCGCGGCCGGATCCCAAGCTGATGCGGCAGCGGCTGATCGTGTTCGTCGTGGTGACGCTGATCGTGGCCCTGGGGATCGCGGCGGCCCAGAAGCTGTGAGGCCTCCGGGCCGCCGGCCACCGGGTGCGGGGTTCCCCGCTGCGGGGCTGCCCGCCTGTAAGGCTGCGGGCTACGCGGTCGTCGCGCGGCCCTGCGCCACCGCGTAGAAGGCCACCGCGGCCGCCGCGCCCACGTTGAGCGAGTCCACGCCGTGCGCCATCGGGATCCGCACCCACTCGTCGGCGGCGACCAGCGCCTGCGTGGACAGACCGTCGCCCTCGGCGCCGAGCATCAGCGCGACCCGTTCCAGGGACTGCGGCGCGGCCACGTCGATCGGCGAGGCCTTCTCGTGCGGGGTGAGGGCGAGCAGCTTGAAGCCCGCCTCGCGCACCGAGTCCAGGCTCTTGGGCCAGGCCTCCAGACGGGCGTAGGGGACGGAGAACACCGCGCCCATGGAGACCTTCACCGAGCGGCGGTAGAGCGGGTCCGCGCAGTCGGGCGACAGCAGCACCGCGTCCATGCCGAGGGCGGCGGCGCTGCGGAAGATGGCCCCGATGTTGGTGTGGTCGTTGACCGCTTCCATGACGGCCACGCGGCGGGTCGTGGCGAGGAGCTCCTCGGCCGTGGGCAGCGGCTTGCGCTGCATGGAGGCGAGGGCTCCGCGGTGCACGTGGTAGCCGGTGACGCGTTCGGCGAGCTCCGGGGTGACGGCGTAGACCGGGGCCGGGAGTTCGTCGATGACGTCGCGCATGACGTCGACCCACTTGGACGAGAGGAGCATCGAGCGCATCTCGTACCCGGCGTCCTTGGCGCGTCTGATGACCTTCTCGCCCTCGGCGATGAAGAGACCTTCCGCGGGCTCGCGCCGGCGCCGCAGTTCGACGTCGGTCAGGCCCGTGTAGTCGCGCAGGCGCGGGTCGTCGGGGTCCTCGACGGTGATGAGATCAGCCACAGGGTGATACTGCCTTGTCCTGGGTGTGGTGCCAACGGCCTGTCAGGCGCTGGTGGTGGGGAGGCTCGGGGTGCCGACGCGCACGACCTCGCCGATGACGATGACGGCCGGCGGGCGGACCGCCTCGGCCCGGACCCTCTCGCCGACGGTGGCGAGGGTGGCGTCCACGCGGCGCTGGGTGGCGGTGGTGCCCTCCTGGACGACCGCGACCGGGGTGTCCGCGGAGCGGCCGTGGCGGACGAGCGCCTCGGCGATCAGGCCGATCTTGTCCACGCCCATCAGGATCACCAGGGTGCCGGTGAGCTTGGCGAGGGAGGCCCAGTCCACGAGGGAACGCGGGTCGTCGGGACCGACGTGGCCGCTGACCACGGTGAACTCGTGGGCCACGCCGCGGTGGGTGACCGGGATGCCGACGGCGCCGGGCACCGAGATGGAGCTGGAGATGCCGGGGACGACGGTGCAGGGGATGCCGGCCTCGGCGAGGGCCTGGAGCTCCTCCATGCCGCGGCCGAAGACGTACGGGTCCCCGCCCTTGAGCCGGACCACGGCCTTGCCGGCCTTGGCGTGCTCGATCAGCGCGTTGTTGATGGCCTCCTGGGCCATGAACCGGCCGTACGGGATCTTCGCGGCGTCGATGACCTCGACGTGCGGGGGGAGCTCGTCGAGCAGGTCACGCGGGCCGAGCCGGTCGGCGATCACGACATCGGCCTCGGCGAGGAGGCGGCGGCCGCGCACGGTGATGAGGTCGGGGTCGCCGGGCCCGCCGCCGACGAGGGAGACGCCGGGGGTGGACTTGTGGCGGTGGGCGGGGGCGGCGAGGCTGCCGTCCCGCAGGCCCTCGACGATGGCGTCGCGGACGGCGGCGGAGCGGCGCGGGTCGTTGCCCGTCAGCACGGCGACGGTGACGCCCTCGATGCGGCCGGTCGCGGGGGTCCAGGCGGTGGCGGCGGAGGCGTCGTCGGCGCGCACGCACCACACGCGCTCGCGCTCGGCCTCGGCGGAGGCCTGCTCGTTGGCCTCGCGGTTCTGGGTGGCGATCAGCGCGTACCAGGCTCCGGCGAGGTCGCCGTCCTGGTAGCGGCGGCGCTCCCAGCGGATCTCGCCGGTCTCGGCCATGGCGTCCACGGAGGGCGTGGCGGAGGGCGAGACGAGCAGGACGTCGGCGCCGGCCGCGATGAGCGCGGGGAGACGGCGCTGGGCGACCTGGCCACCGCCGATGACGACGACGCGGCGGCCGGCGAGTCGGAGACCGACGGGGTACGCGGGGAATTCGGCCATTGCGGTGCGGCTCCTGGTGCGGCGGTCGTTCTGTCTTGCCGCTGCGGCTTTGGAGCGGCGGGGTGCTGACGTGCGGATTCCTGGTGCGGGTCCACCATACGGCGCGGGCCGGTCCGTAGCGCGGACGGGGCTGCGGCCGGCCCCGGGCCCGCGCGCCCCACGCGCCGGCGGGGCTGGGTTGCCCGGGGGTGCCCCTCACCGAACGGGGCTCCGCCCCGGACGCCGCGCCTCAAACGCCGGCGGGGCTGATTCGGCCCCGCGGCCGGTCCGGTCCCGCGGCCGGTCCGGTCCCGCGGCTACTTTTCCGTGACGCCTGCCGAGTCGAACGTGGCGACCTCGTGCATCGCGCGGGCTGCGCACTGGACCAGGGGGAGGGACAGGAGGGCGCCCGTGCCCTCGCCGAGGCGGAGGTCCAGGTCGACCAGGGGGCGCAGGCCGAGCTTGTTGAGGGCCGCCACGTGGCCCGGCTCCGCGCTGCGGTGGCCCGCGATGCAGGCCGACAGGGACTCGGGGGCGATGGCGCGGGCCACCAGGGCGGCGGCTCCGGCGCTGACGCCGTCCAGGATCACGGGGGTGCGCAGGGAGGCTCCGCCCAGGAGGAGGCCCACGATCGCCGCGTGCTCCAGGCCGCCGATCGCGGCGAGGACGCCGATCGGGTCGGCCGGGTCGGGCTGGTGGAGGTCCAGGGCGCGGCGGACGACCTCGACCTTACGGGCGTGCGTCTCGTCGTTGATGCCCGTGCCGCGGCCGGTGACCTCGGAGGGGTCGACCCCGGTGAAGACCGAGATGAGGGCCGCGGAGACCGTGGTGTTCGCGATGCCCATCTCGCCCGTGAGCAGGGCCTTGTTGCCCGCCGCCACCAGGTCGCGGGCCGTTTCGATGCCTACCTCGATGGCCGCGATCGCTTCCTCGCGGGTCATCGCGGGGCCGACGGAGAGGTCGGCGGTGCCCGGGCGGATCTTGCGGGGCAGCAGGCCGGGGGTGGCGGGCAGGTCGCCCGCGACGCCCACGTCGATCACGCAGACCTCGGCGCCCACCTGGTTGGCGAACGCGTTGCAGACCGCGCCGCCGCCCAGGAAGTTGGCGACCATCTGCGTGGTCACCTCCTGGGGCCAGGGGGTGACGCCCTGGGCGTGGACCCCGTGGTCGCCCGCGAAGATCGCGACCGCCGCGGGCTCCGGGATCGGCGGCGGGCAGACCCGGGAGAGGCCGCTGAGCTGGGCGGAGATGATTTCGAGCATGCCCAGGGCCCCGGCGGGCTTGGTCATGCGCTTCTGCCGCTCCCACGCCTCGCCGAGCGCCTTCGCGTCGAGCGGGCGGATGCTGGCGACCGTCTCCGAGAGCAGGTCGTGCGGCTCCTCGCCGGGCAGCGCGCGGCGGCCGTAGGTCTCCTCGTGGACCACCCAGGAGAGCGGGCGGCGCTGCGACCAGCCGGCCTGCGCCAGCTCGGGCTCCTCCGGGAACTCGTCCACGTATCCGACGCACAGGTACGCGACGACCTCCAGGTGCTCCGGCAGGCCGAGCTCGCGGACCATCTCGCGCTCGTCGAAGAAGCTTACCCAGCCGACGCCGAGGCCTTCGGCTCGGGCGGCGAGCCAGAGGTTCTCGACGGCGAGGGCCGAGGAGTACGGGGCCATCTGCGGCTGGGTGTGCCGGCCGAGGGTGTGGCGGCCGCCGCGGGTGGGGTCGGCGGTGACGACGATGTTCACCGGTGTGTCGAGGATGGCCTCGATCTTGAGTTCCTTGAACTGCTTCGCCCGGCCCTTGGGCAGCGACTTCGCGTAGGCCTCGCGCTGGCGCTGGGCGAGCTCGTGCATCGTCCGGCGGGTCTCGGCGGAGCGGATGACGACGAAGTCCCAGGGCTGGGAGTGGCCGACGCTGGGCGCGGTGTGGGCCGCCTCCAGGACGCGGAGCAGCACCTCGTGCGGGATCGGGTCGGTGCGGAAGCCCTTGCGGATGTCACGGCGCTCGCGCATGACGCGCAGGACGGCCTCGCGCTCGGCGTCGTCGTAGCCGGGGGCCGGCTCGCCCGCGGACTGCTCGGCCGGGACGACGGCCTCGGGCTCGGGCTCGGATGCGGGCTGCGCCTCGATCGGCTCCGGCTGGTCCGACTCGGCCGCGACGGGCTCGACCGGCTCGGGGGCCTCGACGGGGGCGACCGCGACGGGCTGCGGCTCGACCGGGGCGGGCGCGGCTTCGGCCGGCACCGGCTGGACCGGCTCGACCTGCTCGACCTGCTCGACCTGCTCGACCTGCTCGACCGCGACGGGCTCGGCAGCGGGCTCGGCGGGCTCTTCCGGCGCGATCGCCACGGGCTCCGCCAGGACCGGCTCGGCCACCACGGGCTCGACCGGCTCGGGGGCCTCGACGGGGGCGACCGCGACGGGCTGCAGCGGGGCGGCCACCGGCTCGACCAGAGCGGGCGCCACCTCGGCCGGCACCGGCTGGACCGGCTCGACCTGCTCGACCTGCTCGACCTGCTCGACCGCGACGGGCTCGGCAACGGGCTCAGCGGGCTCTTCCGGCGCGACCGCCACGGGCTCCGCCAGGACCGGCTCGGCCACCACGGGCTCGACCGGCTCGGGGGCCTCGACGGGGGCGACCGCGACGGGCTGCGGCTCGGCCGGAACGGTCTCGGGCTGCGGAGCCTGAGCCACCGTTTCTGCGGGCACCGGCAGCGGCTCCGGCTCCACGGCGGCGGCCTGTACGGGCTCGGGGGCCTGGGCGGCCTCCGTCACCGGCTCCGGCGCGGCGACCGGCTCCGGCATCCACGGGGCCCCGGCCTGCGGCGGGATCTCGGCCAGCTGCGGCACGGGGACCTGGGCGGCCTCCGCGCGCGGGATGTCGAGGTACTCGGGGCCCGTGGTCGGGGGCCCCGACAGGCGCACCGGGGCAGCAGCCGGAGTGCTCAGCGCGGCCACGACCGGGGCGGCCGGAGCGGGCGCCGCGGCCGGGCCGCGGTCGGCGAGGGAGCGTACGACTCCGCCGGTGGCGTCGGGCACGGGCGGACCCATGTGCAGCGGGCGGCGGGACGGGACGGCGGGGGCGACCGGTGCGGCGGGGGCCGCGGGCGGCGGGACGACGAGTCCGCCGAGGTCCAGCGCACCGGAATCGCGGCCGCCCGCCTCGTGCGCGCCCGCGCTGTAGGAGCCGTCGGGGAACGGAGGCTGGGCGAAGTCGGGGTAACCGGCGGGCTCGGTGTACGCCACCGGAGCCTCGGAGTACGCGGACTCGGTGTACAGCTGCGGCTCGGGGAACTGGGGGTCGACGGGGAAGGCGGGGGCCTGCGGGACGACCTGCGGGTCGCTCCACGCGCCCTGGCCGCTCGGCATCAGCAGGAGTTCCTCGTCCTCCGGCTCGGCCGGGTTGTCCATGAGGTTCTGGTAGGCGTACCCGGGAATCGGGGCCGGGATCTGGACCGGAGCGGGGATGCCCTGCTGATCCACCATGCCCGCGTTGTCCGGGAGACCCTCGCCCGGGACCTGGCCGGTGTCAGTCATGCTTACCCCTCGCCCATCGGTGTTGCCTCTTCGATCGCCCGGACGCCCACGAGGCCGCCGAGCGGAGTTGCCGTGCGGGGTTGCGGTGCGACGAGTTCGTCTCGCACGCGCCTGCACGACAACCAGTAAGCATTGTCGCGCCCGTTAGCCATCGTGTCGGCCAGAACCGCCACGGTCCTCTGTGGACTGCGCCACGTCGCGCGTCCGGGTGGTGTCGCGATGCCCGAATCGTCGGGGCAGTACGACGATCGGCCAGCCTACCCCGGCCCTCGTCTCAGCGGGTCACAGGGCGCTGCGCCGACAGCAGGAACACCACGGAACGGTCCTGTTCAGCCCAGGTGCGGGGGTCCAGGGCGACGGACTGGAGCAGGGCGCACTCGAGGGCGTACCCGTGTTCGGTGAGTACCCGCCCGATGGCCTCCGCGTCGTCGCGGGTGGAGGCGTGGCTGACGATCCGTTCGGGGCGGCGGTCGGCGACGGCCGCGACCACTTCGGCGCCGCCTCCGCCGACCCGGACGACGTCGGGTTCGGGCAGGTTCTCCAGGACGTGCGGGGCGCGGCCGGCGACGACCTGGAGCTGCACTCCGCGCTTGCGCGCGGCGGCAGTTACGCGTTCGCAGGCGTGCGGGTCGGCGTCCACCGCGATGACGGCGGCGCCGAGGACGGCGGCGTCGACGGCCACGCCGCCGGATCCGGCGCCGATGTCCCAGACGAGGTCGCCGGTGCGCGGGCCGAGCCGCGCGAGTTGTGCCGCGCGGAGCTGCGCCGACTCCCCTTCGCCGGCGTCGGGCCGGGGCCGCGCCCAGCCGCGCTCGCCCGACTGGGCGGCGCTCTGGCCGAGCAGCCAGCCGGTGTCGGCGGTCGGTGCCTGTCCCCCGCCGCCGATGACGATGACGACGTTGGGGTCGCGCCAGCTGTGGTCGGCGGCCTTGTCGGAGGTGAGGACGCTCACCTGCTCCCGGTCGGTGCCGAGTTCCTCGCAGACGACGAAGGTGCGGTGGACTCCGTCGAGGAGCAGGGCGAGTTCGGCGGGGCCGGCGCCGGGCGAGGTGAGGACGGCGACCTTGGCGTGGGCGCGGCAGACGTTGACGGCGCGGCGCAGGGTGCGGGGGTGGGCGACGACGACCTGGGCGTCGTCCCAGGGCATGCCGGCGCGGGCGAAGGCGGCGGCCACGGCGGAGACGGCCGGGACGACCTCGACCTCCAGGCCGTGCTCGGGGGCGCGCAGGGTGCGTACGACGCCGAAGAAGCCGGGGTCGCCGTCGGCGAAGACCACCGCGGTGCCGCGGTGGCCGGCGATGCGGCGGGCGGCGAGGCCGAGGCTGCCGAGGCGGATGCGTTCGGCGGTGGGCGGGACTTCGGGGAGCGCGAGGTGGTGGGCGGCGCCGGCCACCAGGGTGGCGGCCGAGAGCGCTGACCGGGCGGCCGCGGTCAGGGGCGAACCGTCCCAGCCGATCACCGTGACCCGGTCGGCCATCGTCGTCAGTCTCCTGGTGTGGGGGGCGAAGTCTCGTCGAGGGGGTCGGGCACGGTGAGACTACCTGGTCATCGGTTCAGCTCCAGTCGGCGCCGACGGCGTAGCCGTTCGCGTCGGCCCGCTGCCCGAAGGCGGAGCTGCCGGCGTAGCTGTCGTAGCCGTCGTACCCCTCGTAGCCGTCGCCGTCGTCGAGGTCCTCGGGGACGAGGCTCCAGACGATGAGGTCGGTGCGGGTGTCGGTCCAGCCGCCCTCGGCCGTCTGGGTGCGCACTATCCACGCGTTGCGCAGGACGCCTTCGCTGATGCAGCCGATCTTCTGGGCCACCTGCTGGGAGGCCGTGTTGTCGGCGGCGGTGCGCAGTTCGAGGCGCTCGAACCCCTGGTCGCGGAAGAGCCATTGGGCGACGGCCAGGACGGACTCGCTGGCGTAGCCCTCGCCGCGGGCCCAGGGGGCGGTGACGTAGCCGACCTCGGTGGAGCGGGTGCGCCAGTTGGTGTTCTGGAGGTGGACGATGCCGACGAGGCGCTGGGTAAGGAACTCGGTGACGGCGAGGACGATGCCGCGGCCCTCGGTGCGTTCGGTGTGGGAGTCCCGGGTGGCCCAGCCGTGCCCGTCCGCGTGGGTGTAGGGGTGCGGCACGGGGGTCCAGGCGATGACGTTCTCGTCGTTCATCATCTCGGTGAGCGCGGTGACGTCCTCTTCCTCGAAGGAGCGCAGCACCAGCCGGTCCGTGCTGATGGTGACGTCCGGGAAGGTGGTAGTCATTGCGCAGCTCCATGCCTGAGACCGTGGTGCGACCGTGTTGCGAGGCGACCGCGGTGCGGGACCGATCGTGCGGGACCGCTGGTGCGGGTCGTAGGCCACAGCATGCAGCATCGACCGGGGGATGTGCAGGGCCGGGTTGCCCGGAAGCGGGCAGAACTCGGCCCCGCGCGCCGACAGGGGCGTACGGGGCCGAGATGCATGACCGTGGAGACCCGACGGGTCGGGCCGTGGGGCTCCGGAGGCCGGGGTCAGGAGGCCGGGCTCCGGAAGCCGGGTCAGGAGGCCGGGGTGCCGAAGGCCGGGATGACCGAGCCCTGGTACTTCTCCTCGATGAACTTCTTGACCTCGTCGGAGTTCAGGAGCTTGGCGAGCTTCTGGACCCGCGGGTCGTTCTGGCTGCCGTCCTTGACCGCGAGGAAGTTGGCGTAGGGGTTGCCCTCGGCCTTCTCCAGGATCAGCGCGTCCTTGGCGGGCGACAGGTTGGCCTCGATCGCGTAGTTGCCGTTGATGATCGCGGCGTCCACGTCGTTCAGGGCGCGCGGGACCGTGGCGGCCTCCAGCTCCTTGAACTCCAGGCCCTTCTTGTCGGTGATGTCGGACAGCTTGGCGCTGGTGCCGACACCCTCCTTGAGGGTGATCAGGTTGTTCGCGGCGAGCAGCTGGAGCGCGCGGCCCTCGTTGGTGGTGTCGTTGGGGACGGCGATGGTCTGGCCGGCCTTGATGTCGCCTATGGCCTTGACCTTCTTGGAGTAGAGGCCGAGGGGCTCCAGGTGCACGTTCACGACGGGCACGACGTGCGTGTTGTTCTTCTTGTTGAAGTCGTCGAGGTACGGCTTGTGCTGGAAGTAGTTGCCGTCGACCTGGCCCTGCTCGGTGGCGGTGTTCGGCAGGACGTAGTCCGTGAACTCCTTGACGTCCAGCTTGAGGCCTTCCTTGGCCGCGAGCTTGTCCTTGACGAAGTTCAGGATGTCGGCGTGCGGGCTCGGGGAGGCCGCGATGACGAGCGGCTTGCTCTCGTCCGCCTTGCCGCCGTCCGTCTTGGCGGAGGACGGGTCCGAGGAGGTGCCGCAGGCGGTGAGGCCGAGGGTGAGCGCGGTGGCCGTGGCGGCGAGGACGGTGAGCTTGATGTTCTTACGCACGAAGAGTGCCTTTCTTGCTGAACAAGTACCGAAGACTTGCTGGTGGTGGCCCAAGCACGACAAGTGCGGGCTTTCTGGGAGAAAAGGTCTGGGGGAAGCCGGGTCGGCCGGTGGCCGGTGGCCGGTGGCCGGTGGCCGGTGGCCGGTGGCCGGTGGCCGGTACGGGCGACCGGTCAGGCGGTCCGGCCGCGGCGGGCGAGGATGCGGACCACGCCGTCGCCGATCAGCTGGATCACCGACACGAGGCCGATCAGGACCACGACGGTGGCGACCATGAAGCCGGTCTCGAAGCGCTGGAAGCCGTACGTGATGGCCTTGGAGCCGAGTCCTTCGCCGCCGACGGCGCCGGCCATGGCCGAGTAGCCGACGAGCGTGATGACGGTGGTGGTGACTCCGGCGACGAGCGAGGGCAGGGCCTGCGGGAGGAGCACCTTGCCGACGAGCGTGGGGACCCCGCCGCCCATGGACTCGACGGCCTCGATCAGGCCGTGGTCCACCTCGCGGACGGCGGTCTCGACCAGCCGGGCGAAGAAGGGGATGGCGCCGATGGCGAGCGGGACGATCATGGCGGTGGGGCCGATGAACGTGCCGACGATGGCCGTGGTGACCGGGATCAGGAAGATCAGCAGGATGATGAACGGCAGCGAGCGGCCTATGTTCACGATCACGCCGAGGACCTTGTTGAACGGCTGGTTCCGCAGCAGGCCGCCCTTGTCGGTGAGGACCAGCAGGATGCCGATGGGCAGTCCGCCGAGCACGGTCACCAGGGTCGACCACAGCACCATGTAGAGGGTGTCGTAGGTGCCCTGGGTGAGCAGGGGCTGCATCTCGGACCAGGTCACTTGGCACCATCCTTGACCAGTACGGCGAATTCGTTGTCGGCGTCGGCGGCACCCTCGACGATGTCGATCTGGAGGCCCTGCTCGCGCAGGAAGCCCACGGGCACGACGTTGTCCTCGTAGCGGCCGGGAAGTTCGATGCGCATGCGGCCGATCTGCCGGCCGGCGACGGTGTCCATCGCGGCGCCCAGGATCGAGATGTCGATGTTGTACGTGCGCGAGAGCTGCGAGATGACCGGCTGGACGGCGGCTTCGCCGTGGAAGGTGACGTCGACGACCGTGCGGTCGGGGCCGGTGGCGGCGCCGGTGACCGGGAAGAGCTCGCCGGCGAGTTCGGAGCCGGGGGTGGCGAGCAGCTCGGCGACGGTGCCGGACTCGATGATCCGGCCGTTCTTCATCAGGGCGGCCGAGTCGCAGACGGACTTGACCACGTCCATCTCGTGCGTGATGAGCAGCACGGTCAGGCCGAGCTGCTGGTTGAGGTCGCGCAGCAGCTTGAGGATGGAGCGCGTGGTCTCGGGGTCCAGGGCGCTGGTGGCCTCGTCGGAGAGCAGCACCTTGGGGTCGCCGGCCAGGGCGCGGGCGATGCCGACGCGCTGCTTCTGGCCGCCGGAGAGCTGGGTGGGGTAGGCCTTGGCCTTGTCGGCGAGGCCGACCAGGTCGAGGAGTTCGAGGGCCTTGCGGGAGCGCTCGCGGCCGGAGACGCCGAGGATCTCCAGGGGCAGCTCGATGTTGCCCTGAACGGTGCGCGAGGACAGCAGGTTGAAGTGCTGGAAGACCATGCCGATGCGGCTGCGGGCCTCGCGGAGCTCCTTGCCGGCGCGGCGGCCGCGGCCGGCGAGCGCGGTGAGGTCGACGCCGTCGACGCTCACGGTGCCGGTGGTGGGGCGCTCCAGCAGGTTCACGCAGCGGATCAGGGAGGATTTGCCGGCGCCGCTCTGGCCGATGACTCCGTAGACCTCGCCCTCGCGGACGTGGAGATCGACGCCGTCCAGGGCGGTGACCTCACGGCCACGGGACTGGTAGACCTTCATGAGGCCCGATGTGGTGATCAAGGGATTTCCGTCGCTGTCGAGTGCACGGCGCAGCGTGGTGCCGGGCACGGGGCAAACATCTGGGGACGCGATACGGGACGAACCGTCAGAAAACGATGGCTTCGACACATGCGCGGGGCAGCAGTGAGCCGTGCAGTTCATCAAGGGGTGACGCGCTGGCGCGGCTGGTCTCGCTTCGGGGCGCGAGACTCAGTAAGGGGCCCTCAGAAGGCGCACATTCGACACATACAACGAGCACCGGGCGTCATCGTCGCCTCGGTCGCAAGGGTGCGGTTGCTCGTCGTGGTCATGGGCCCAAGTAAACCAGACGTATCCCCTCACCGATCAAAACCGTCCGGATAGCGGACGCAATGCGACCACATACCGGACGGGACCACACACCGGCACCGTCCGCCCCGACCCCTGCTCCCCCGATGCCGACCTGCACCGACAGCGCCCGCACGGCCCGTTCGGCGCGGCGCGTCGGGAGGGCCTCGGCAGGGTCGTTGTGGTCAAGACCACGGTCGGCGCAGCGGGCGCCCGACCGGGGCCCGGGGGGCCGGTGAGAGGGGTGCGCGCATCGGGTCTTTCGGCCCGTAATACCCTCGCTGCATGCTCGACGCCCTGACGGTCGCCATCGGCGTGGCCGCACTCGCCCTCGCCGCCTGGTGCGGTTTCGCCGCATGGCGGGACCAGCCGACCAAGGACTGGCATTTCATCGGCATGGCCGTCGTGACCGTGCTGGTCCTGGCCCAGCTGGTGATCGGCCTGGTCAAGCTGGCCCAGGGCGAGAAGCCCGACGAGGGCACGGTCATCTTCGTGGCCTACCTGCTGGGCGCCTTCGCCGCGGTGCCGGCCGCCGGGATGCTCTCGCTGACCGAGCGGACCCGGTGGGGATCGGTGACGGTGGCCGCCGGCGCGGTCGTCCTCGCCGTCCTCGAAGTACGGCTCTACGACATCTGGGGAACCACCGGTGCCTGACGCTGACACGACGACAGCCGCTCCCGCCGGGCGCAAGCGGCTGGTCTCCGGCCCGGGGCTGCTGCTGGTGTGGCTGTACGGGGTGATGGTGGTGGGCGCGGTCTCGCGGTCGGCCTTCCAGATCTCCACCGAGTTCGGCCGGGCCCCGCTGGCGTACTCGCTGTCCGCCGTGGCCGCGCTGGCCTACGCGTTCATCACGTACTCGCTCGTGCGCGGCGGGGAGCGGGCCCGCAAGGCGGCGCTGGTCTGCTGCGCCGCCGAGCTGGCCGGCGTCCTGGCCGTGGGCGCCTGGACGCTGGTGAGCCCGGATTCCTTCCCCGACACGACCGTGTGGTCCCAGTTCGGGAGGGGCTACCTGTTCATCCCGGTGATCCTGCCGATCACCGGGATGCTCTGGCTGCGCAAGCGCTGAACCGTCCGGGCGCTGCTAGGCGCTGACCGTGAAGTCGGTCGGGTCCTTGGCTTCCTTCTCCAGGATCACCAGCTGGACACCGTCGGAGGCCGTGCGGCCGCCGACCTTGACGTAGCCGGCCTTGCGGTAGAGGCGCAGGTTGGACTCGCTCTTGTGCCCGGTGTGCAGGCGGAAGCGGGTGGTGGTGCCGGGGCTCGCCAGGGCCTCCTCCATCGCGCGCAGCAGGCGCGCGCCGAGCCCGTGGCCCTGCAGGCGCGGGTGGACGCAGAGCTTGGCGATCTTGCCGGTGCCGTCCTCGTCCACGCTGCCGCGCACGGTGCCGACGATCTCGTCGCCGAGCCGGGCCACGAGGACGGTGTCCGTCGCCAGCTCCCCCTTGAGGGAGTCCAGGGACTGGGTGAGCGGCTGGATGAGGTAGTTGCCGTACAGCTCGGCCTCGCGCTGGAAGGCCAGGTACTGCAGTTTGAAGATCTGCTCAGCGTCCTCGGCAGCCGCCGCCGAAATGGTCACGCTCATGCCCATGTGCGCATGCCTCCAGCTCACCTGGTAGCCCGTTGGTCTACCGCTCCTTTCCCCGCAGGCCAGGAGCCGCAACCTCTGCAGCCAGCATTCTGCGCAGACATCCCAGGCAACGGGAACGGACGGGCCCCAAACTTCCTTGTGAGATACCCAACTCTCCTGCGATTTCACGGTAGGTGAGGTCCCTGGGCGAAAGAAATGCCTTCATCAGCTCGGGGCAGCGTCCGGGCAACCGGGCGACCGCCGATCGGAGTGCGCGGTTCTCCTCCCCGTGCAGAAGGGCGTCTTCCGGTTCGGCGCCCGCGGCGGCGCCGGCCGGCGGGCCGCCGTCCGCGGAGTGGTGGCGGTGTCCGTCCGCGGAGGGACGACGGTGGTCGTACGGGATCTCCCGGCGGGCGCGGCGGCGGGCGAGCCGGGCCTCCGCCCGTACCGCCCGGCGCAGCCAGCGCGCCGGCTCCGCTGGCTCGGCCGGATCGGGTGCGCGCCGGCCGCTCTCCAGCAGCCTGACCCAGACGGCCTGTTCCAGGTCGGCCGCGTCCACTCCGGTGCCCGGGGCCTCCGCGGCCGCCTCGGCGGAGAGCAGCGGGCCGAGCGTGTCAAAGAGGTCAGCTTTCAGCAGGTCCATGCCGGGCGGGACGAGTGGGCCGTGCCCGCCGGTTTCCCCGGCGGGCACGGCCCACTCGTTCGGGAAGGCGGGCTCAGCGGTTGACGGGGCGCCGGCCGGGACGGAAGGCCTCCGCCGCGTACAGCCCGGTGTCCGGGTTGTCGGTGAAGATTCCGTCGATGCCCTGTTCGAAGTAGGTCCGGAAGGCGCCCAAGGCGTCGCCGTACGCGGCCGGATCCGTGCCCCTGCGGTACTCGGCGGGCAGGAAGCTGTTCTCGTTGCGCGCGGTATAGGGGTGCACCAGCAGTCCGCGGGCGTGCGCGTCCTTCACCAGGGTGGTCGGTGCGCCCAGTCGGCCGGCGGCGTCGCGCGGGAGGATCAGGTCCATGGTCGGGCCGATGCCCTGGGCGAAGCCGGCGATCCACTTGAGGCCCTCGGGCTTGACCAGGTCCGCGACCGTGCGCGGGTCCTTGGCCACTTCGAAGTCCCAGGGGCGGGTGCCGGCCCCGGAGAGCAGCACCACGCGGGGTGCGGAGACCAGCCGGGACAGGCGCTGGATGCTGGAGGGTTCGAAGGACTGGAGGAAGACGGCCGCGTTCCGGCCGTCGCGCCGGTATCGCCGCAGCAGCTTGGCGAGGGGCTCCTCCAGGCCGAGGCCGAGGCCGCGGAAGTAGCTGGGGTGCTTGGTCTCGACGTGCAGCCAGACCTTCCGGCCGCGCCGCTTGCCCTCGCGGTCGGCCCAGCGCAGCACCTCTTCGAAGGTGGGGACGGCCCACTGGCCGTCGTAGAGCGTGTTGCGCTGGCGGACGGCGGGGATGCGTTCCTTCGCGCGCAGGGTCTTCAGCTCGGCGAGGGTGAAGTCCTCCGTGAACCAGCCGGTGACGGAGACCCCGTCGACGGACTTGGTGGTGCGCCGGGAGGCGAAGGCGGGGTGGTCGGCGACGTCGGTGGTCCCGCCGATCTCGTTCTCGTGACGGCACACCAGGTGGCCGTCCCGGGTCGGGACCAGGTCCTGCTCGACGACGTCGGCGCCCAGGTCGAGGGCGAGCTGGTAGGAGCCGAGCGTGTGCTCCGGCCGGTAGCCGCTGGCTCCGCGATGGCCGATGACCGTCGGGTGGGGGAGGTCCCGGTGGCCTCCGTCGCCGTACCCGCCGCTCGCCTCGGAGCCGGATCCGGACGCGAATCCGGACGCCGATCCGGCCGCGGATGCGGACCCGGCCGCCAGTCCGGTCATTCCGGTCCCCGCCGCCAGGACGGCCGCCCCCAGGACCGTGCGCCGCGCTGCCCCACCCTGTGTCATGAGTGCCACTCCTCGTCGTGAAAGGGGCCTGCGGTCCCGGGATCTCTGACGTCTCCGGCATCTCGCGGCCCGCGATCGGCGTGCCGATGGTAGGCAAGCGGGGGTGGCCGCGGGGGGTGCGACGGCGGCACATCCGGGGAACTTGGCGCAAACGAGTGTCAACACTGCGTATCCGACACGTGAACCCGATGTGCGCTCGGAGCTGACCCGCGAGTATCGTCCTCACCTGCGCTACCGCCGTGTGGTGGGAGCGCGAATCGCTTTTCGATGCCGGAGGGCCCACGTTGTTCCGTACCTCGCTCATCAAAGCCACTGTCGGACCGGTCATGCGCATGATGTTCCGCACCCGTGTGGAGGGCATCGAGAACATCCCCGGGTCCGGACCGGTGATTCTGGCGGGCAACCATCTCACCTTCATCGACTCCATGATCCTTCCGCTGGTGTGCGACCGCACGGTCCACTTCATCGGCAAGGACGAGTACGTGACGGGCAAGGGGATCAAGGGCCGGCTCATGGCCTGGTTCTTCACCGGCTCCGGCATGATCCCCGTCGACCGTGACGGGGCCAACGGCGGCGTCGCGGCCCTGATGACCGGCCGCCGGATCCTCGAAGAGGGCAAGATCTTCGGCATCTACCCCGAGGGCACCCGCTCCCCCGACGGCCGGCTCTACCGCGGCCGCACCGGCATCGCCCGCCTGACCCTGATGACCGGCGCCCCCGTGGTGCCGTTCGCGATGATCGGCACGGACAAGCTCCAGCCCGGCGGCGCCGGCATGCCGCGTCCGGGCCGGGTCACCGTGCGCTTCGGCGAGCCGATGGAGTTCTCCCGCTACGAGGGCATGGACCGCGACCGGTACGTCCTGCGCGCCGTCACCGACTCGGTGATGGCCGAGGTCATGCGGCTCTCGGGCCAGGAGTACGTCGACATGTACGCGACCAAGGCGAAGGCCGCGTAGCTCCGGCTCCGGCTCCGGCTCCGGAGCCCGCGCCCCGCGCCCGTCGTCCTCACTGCCGCTGGAGTGACCGGCTGACGCCCGCCGCCGTGGTGGTGGCGAGGATCCAGCCGGTCACGATCAGCAGGTACGACAGCCATTGGTGCCAGCCGGTCGGCGCGAAGGCCTGTTCCTGGCCGAAACTGATGATCGGCACCATCAGGTCGAGCGTATAGAACACCGGGTTGAAGTCCGGTGCCTCCCCCGCCTTCAGCGGCCGCGGCCGCTCGATCCAGTAGGCGATCGTCCCGGTCAGCAGCAGCGCCAGGAGCCAGCCCGCCGCGCGCAGCGGCCGGAACCCGTAGCCGACGGTGACGTCCTGGAGCAGCCCCCACACGCGGGCGTGCCGGGGCAGGGTGCGGCGGTGCCTGCGCAGCTTGGCGAGTTGGACGGTCCGGGCGGCCGCCTCGTCGCCCGCCGTACGGTAGGCCGCCGCGAGCTGTTCGTAGGCGTACGGGAGGTAGCCCGACTCCTCGCGCTCCAGGGCGGGCAGCCGCTCCTCGGCGGGCAGGTGCGGGGCGAGGGTGCGGTAGGTCAGGCCGTCGATGCGGATCTGCTCGGGCCAGGTCTCGGGCGGTATGTGCAGCATGTCGAACTGCGAGCGGCGCAGGTTGACCATGCCCTGGATCCGGTCGCAGCCCCGCAGCCACACCTCGCCGACGGCGCAGCTGGAGGCGCGCAGGGCGGTGTCGCCGGGGTTGGCGAAGACCGCGCGGGCGAGGTTGAGCTGGCCGGGTATCCGGGCCCCGGTGAGATTGACCATGCCGCGGGCCTCCAGGCGGTGGGCCCGCAGGTCCGTGCCGACGGCCAGGGTCTCGGCGTGCAGGGCGATGCCGCCGGGGTGGAGCAGGCGGGCGTTGTCGAGGCTGATCTGGCCGCCGACGACGGCGCCGTTGAGGCGCAGCTGGCCGTGGACGGTCAGGTCGTTGGCGATGATGTCCGTGCCGATCTCCACGTGGTTGAGCTGGAGCGGGGGTTCGTCCGCCTCCTCGCCCGTCGTGGGACCGACCACCGCGCCCTGCAGGAAGAGGCCGCCGGATATCTTGGCGCCCTGCAGCCGGACCGGTCCGGTGATGCGGCAGCAGGAGAGCCGCAGGACCACGTCGACCCGCACGGTGGCCGCGGTGAGGCCGGGCAGGGTGGAGTAGCCGAGGACGAGGGCCTTCAGCTGGGCCCCGTACAGCAGGGGCTTGCGCTCGAACCAGCAGTCGCGCAGCCGGATGGGGTGGTCGACGACCGCGTAGCGGAGGTCGAGCTTGCCGACGATCCTGGCGCCCTTGATCTTGAGGCCGGCGACCCGGCCCTCCTCCGCGCGGCCCGCGCCCAGCAGCAGGGCCCGCAGCACCTCGGCCCGGACGGTGCGCTCCGGCCCCCAGCCGGCTCCGTCCACGGAGCTGTCGTCGGGGTGTTCGCGGAAGTCGACGCCGTCACCGCGCGGGAAGGCCTCCCACACGCGGCGCTCGGCCGGGGTCAGATCGTTGATCTCCATCGCCGGGATGGTGTCCCGCGGTTCGACGGACTGTCAACTCCGTCCGGGACACCACCTCTTGGCCGAAGACGGCGGGGCGTCAGTGTTCGATGCCGTCCTGGAGCCTCTGGCCCTTGAGCAGGAACCAGGCGGCCGCGGCGGTGGCCAGCAGTACGGCCGCGCCGACGCCGGAGGCGAGCCGCAGTCCGTCCACGAAGGCCTCCTGGGCGGCGCCCACCATCTGCCCGGCCGTGTGCGGGTCCAGCGCCTTGGCGGCCTCGACGGCCCCGCCGAGGGATTCGTGCGCGGCGTCGGCGACCGGGCCCGCGACGGAGGCCGGGGCGGTGAAGCCCTGGTAGACGCCGGTGACGATGGAGCCGAGCAGGGCGATGCCGAGGGCGGCGCCGAGTTCGTACGCCGTCTCGGAGACGGCGGAGGCCGAACCGGCCTGCTCCTTGGGCACGCTGGAGAGGATCACGTCGGCGGTGACGGTGAAGGAGAAGCCGGCGCCGAGGCCGACGAAGAGCAGGGCCGCGCCGAGCAGCGGGTAGCCGCTCTCCTTGTGGACCACGGTCAGGACGGCGAGGGCCAGGCCGATGGCGGCGAGGCCGCCGGCCACGACGGTCCGTACCGAGTACCGGCGGGCGTACCGGCCCGCGACCAGACCGGTGGCCACCGCGCCGATGGCGGCGGGCAGTTCGGCCAGGCCCGCCTCCAGGGGGTCGCGGCCCTGGACGAGCTGCAGGAACTGGGAGAGGAAGAAGACCAGTCCGGAGAGGCCGAAGACGGTGAGCAGGTCGGCGAGGACCGCGCCGGAGAAGCCGCGGTGCTTGAAGAGCCGCATGTCGAGCAGCGGGGACGGCAGGGTGAACTGGCGGCGGACGAAGGCGTACAGCGCGCCCGCGCCGAGCAGCGCGGAAAGTGCGACTTCCCAGGTCAGGCCGTGGGTGGCGGCTTCCTTGACGGCGTACACCACGCCGATCACGCCGACGAGGGAGAGACCGACGCTGACCAGGTCCCAGGGGCCGGCGACCGGGTTCTTGGACTCGGGCAGCAGCTTGATGCCGACGAGGACCAGTGCGATCATCACGGGGAGGTTGATCAGGAAGACCGAGCCCCACCAGAAGTGCTGGAGCAGGGCTCCTCCGACGACCGGTCCGACGGCCGCGCCGGCCGAGGCGGTGGCGCCCCAGATGCCGATGGCGAGGCTGCGCTCCTTGGGGTCGTGGAAGATGTTGCGGATCAGCGCGAGGGTGGACGGCATCAGGGTCGCGCCGGCCACGCCGAGCAGGGCCCGGGCGACGATCATCATCTCGGGGCTGGTCGCGTAGGCGTTGAGGACCGAGACGGCGCCGAAGGCGGTGGCGCCGATGAGGAGCAGCTTCTTGCGGCCTATTCGGTCGCCGAGCGAGCCCATCGACACCAGCAGTCCGGCGATGACGAAGGAGTAGATGTCGCCGATCCACAGCAGCTGGGTGCCGGAGGGCTTGAGGTCCTCGCTGAGTGAGGGCGTGGCGAGGCCGAGGACCGTGGCGTCGACCGCGACCAGCAGCACGGCCAGGACGAGCACGGAGAGCGCGAGCCAGCGCCCCCTGCTCTTGCCCTCCACTCCCGTCTGACGGCTCAGCTGTTCGGTACGGCTCATTTCTCCACACTCCGTCGGGCGCCACCGAGCAGCAGCTCGATGATCATGTACTGAAAGTCCTTGGCGGCGACCCGGCCGTCCATGACGGCCCAGGCGCAGCTGCCGATGAGGCCGTAGAGGGCCTCGGTGAGCCATGCGGGGCTCAGGTCGATCCGGATGTCGCCCTCTTCCTGGCCGCGCCGGAACAGGGCGGTGACGCGGGCGTCGAGCCGGGCCCAGCCCTCGTTGACCTCGTCACCTTCGAACAGCTGGTTCTCGGTGACGAGGAAGGCGAGCAGGCCGGCGTTGGACTCGGCCTCGGCGACCAGGCGCCTGAGCGCCTCCACCGCCGTGCCCTCGTCGAGGCGGGCGTTGTCGAAGGCCACCTCGAACTCCCGGATGCCGAGCTCTTCGAGGGCCCGTACGAGGGCGTCGCGCCCGGCGAAGTGACGGTGGAGGGTCGCGCGGCCGATTCCGGCGGCTCGGGCGACCTCGTCCATCGTGGCGGTCGATTTGCGGGAGAGCAGGGCCGCCGCGTCGCGGAGCACCTGGTCACGATCCATGGCCATGAGACAAGCATACCCCAAATGAGACATCAGCGTCTCACTCTTTTCATAAATGAGCTGCCCTAGGGGCGGCCGGAACGGAATCATGCCGAGATGAAGCCCCTGCTGCTGATCGACGTCGACGGACCCCTGAACCCCTACGCGGCCAAGGCCCAGCGCCGCCCCGGGGGCTACTCCACCCACCGGATGCGCCCGAGGGGCTGGACCGAGGCCGAGAGCGCGAAGCCCCTGCGGGTCTGGCTGAACCACGGCCACGGCGCGGAGCTGCTCGCGCTGGCGGACGCGTACGAGCTGGTCTGGGCCACCACGTGGAAGGACGAGGCGAACGACTGGATAGCGCCGCACCTGGGGCTGCCCCGGCTCCCGTTCATCGACTGGCCGGTGATGCACGGCCGGGCGCCGCGGGGCACCTTCTGGAAGACCCAGTACATCCTGGAGTACGCGGGCGAGCGGCCCTTCGCGTGGATCGACGACGACATCACGGCCATGGACCGCGAGTACGTCGACCAGTACCACCCGGCGCAGACGCTGCTGCTGCGCATCGACGAGCAGATCGGCCTGACCCGCACCGACTTCGACGCACTGGCGGACTGGGCCGCGTGAGGCGGAGCGGCGAACGGGCACCGCGGGCCAGGGTTTTGATCATGCTCCAGCCGCGACTTAGCATGCGCATGCCCCCCGACCGTACCGACGAAAGCGACCCATGCGCCTTCAGCGGATCCTTGCCACGACCGCCGCCCTCGCTTGTCTCACCCCACTCGCCGCGTGCAAGGGGGACGGACAGCCGGACGCACCGGCTGCAGCGTCGTCCACGGCCGCCGCCACCGACACGGGCCCGCTCGCCGAGGCACAGCGGTACCTGCGGCAGTTCGCCAACTGCGACGACCTGAGCGACAAGCCCGGCGACCCCCGGATGCCCGCGGGTGACTTCCCCAAGGCCGGGCAGTGGTCGGTGAAGGAACTGGGCGTCTGCAGCGACAAGGTCCGGCAGGGCGAGATCGTCATCGCCGTTCCCGCGGACATGAAGCAGTTCCAGGAGGGCTACAAGAAGTACGTGCTGGACAGGATGGACGGCGGTGACGGCGCGTACGGGCTGGAGAGCCGGGTCCTGATCGGCAAGGGCTTCGTCGCGTTCCCGACGAGCACCAAGACGGCGCTCGCGCTGGTCCGCTCCGACCTGCGGGTCCTGACGTGCAACCCGGGCGCTCCCGTCCCCAAGGGCTACAAGCGGGAGAAGCCGCTGGTCGAACACTGCAACCTCAGCGACTTCGTCGGCTCCGAGGACGGATCGGGCAGCCCGAACCTCGAGACCCCGCAGGATCCTGCGGGCGGGGGCGAGAAGCTGGGCCAGCCGAAGACGGGCAGCCTCGGGCTCCCGCGCGCCGGCAGCATCGCCGAGCTGCGGGGGCTCGTGGGCAACAGCCTCGATTGCAAGAAGAACTTCTCGACCGACCCCGACGCCGTCGCGATCCAGTCGATCGACTACGCGCCGGTGGTGGAGGGCAACGCCCTGGACTGGGGCGTGACGGGCCGCGCCCTGTGCGGGGAGCCCGCCGGGGCGCAGCGCGCCCGCAACCTGAGCTGGCTCGACACCGTCGGGGACATGAAGCAGCTCCAGACCAAGGCGAAGGCCGCCCAGTTGGCCGACTTCAAGGACGACGGCAAGCTGAAGCAGACCGCGAGCCGGCTGCTCGTCGGGGAGAACATCGCCGTCGAGACCAACAGCCCCTCGTCCCGTCACGGCCTCTACCAGCTGCAGTTCCTGTACCTGAACTGCATTCCCGGCTTCTCCGCCCCGTCGGGGTACCGGCTGGAGAAGTCCAAGGTCGAGGGCTGCGTCCTGACCAACTACGAGCCGGACCACCCGCTCGACTGAGCCGGAGGCGGACGCGCCGGAGGGGCGGCCGGAGCACAAGGCTCCGACCGCCCCTCCGGGCATCCCGCCGCGTGCGGACGTACAGGCCCGGGCCGGGAATCCGGCGGGCGTGCGGGCCGCAGGGCGGCGGGCGGCGTGGGCGCCGGGGCGGCTACTGCTTGTGCTCCGCCCAGGCGTGCTGGATGACCAGGTCGGCCTTCAGCTCGGTGAGCTGGATCGCGACGGCCGACGGGGCGGTGCCGCCGCGGCCGTTGCGGGAGGCCAGGGCGCCCTTGACGTTGAGGACGGTCCGGACCTCGGGGGTCAGGTGCTCCGAGATCTTCACGAACTGCTCGTCGGTCAGCTGGTCGAGCTCGATGCCCTCGCCCTCGCAGACCTTGACGCACTCGCCGGCCACCTCGTGCGCCACCCGGAACGGCACACCCTGCTTGACCAGCCACTCCGCGATGTCGGTCGCGAGCGAGAAGCCCGCCGGGGCCAGCTCCTCCATCCGCTCGCTGTTGACCGTGAGGGTGGCCATCATGCCGGTGAAGGCCGGCAGCAGGACTTCGAGGGTGTCGCAGGAGTCGAAGACCGGCTCCTTGTCCTCCTGCAGGTCCCGGTTGTACGCCAGCGGCAGCGCCTTGAGGGTCGCGAGCAGGCCGGTCAGGTTGCCGATGAGGCGGCCCGACTTGCCGCGCGCCAGCTCCGCGATGTCCGGGTTCTTCTTCTGCGGCATGATCGACGACCCGGTCGAGAAGGCGTCGTGCAGCGTCACGAAGGAGAACTCCTTCGTGTTCCAGATGATGATCTCCTCCGCGATCCGGGACAGGTTGATCCCGATCATCGCGGTGATGAAGGCGAACTCGGCGACGAAGTCGCGCGAGGCCGTGCCGTCGATCGAGTTGCCGACCGAGCCCCGCTCGAAGCCCAGGTCGGCGGCGACCGCCTCCGGGTCCAGGCCCAGCGAGGAGCCGGCGAGGGCGCCCGAGCCGTACGGGGAGACCGCGGTCCGGGTGTCCCACTGCCGCAGCCGCTCCGCGTCCCGGGACAGGGACTGCACGTGGGCCAGTACGTGGTGGGCGAAGAGCACCGGCTGCGCGTGCTGGAGGTGGGTGCGCCCCGGCATCGCCACGTCCGCGTGCGTCTCGGCGAGGCCGACCAGCGCGTCCTGGAGGTCCGCGATCAGCCCGCCGATGATCCGGCCGTGGTCGCGCAGGTACATCCGGAAGAGGGTGGCCACCTGGTCGTTGCGGGACCGCCCAGCCCGCAGCTTTCCGCCGAGGTCGGCGCCGAGGCGCTCCAGCAGGCCGCGCTCCAGCGCGGTGTGCACGTCCTCGTCGGCGATGGTGCCGGTGAAGGAGCCGCTCGTCACGTCGGCTTCGAGCTGGTCGAGGCCGGCGATCATGCGGTCGAGTTCGTCGGCCGTGAGCAGGCCCGCCTTGTGGAGCACGCGTGCGTGGGCGCGGGAGCCCGCGATGTCGTACGGGGCGAGGCGCCAGTCGAAGTGGACCGACGCGGACAGCTTCGCGAGGGCCTCGGCGGGGCCGTCGGCGAAGCGGCCGCCCCAGAGCCGGACGTCACCGTTGTTGCTGCTCACAGCTACTGCTCCTCAAGACTGCATGGCGTTGACTGCCTGACGGGCGTCGGGCCCGTCGAGGCTTCGGATGTGCAACCGCCTCCCCGCCGCGGAGGTAACGGGGAGGCGGTCCGTACGGCGGTGCGGATCAGGCGAGGTCGCGGCGGGCCGCGATCTTCGAGGAGAGACCGAAGATCTCGATGAAGCCCTGGGCCTTGGACTGGTCGAAGGTGTCGCCCGAGTCGTAGGTCGCGAGGTTGAAGTCGTACAGCGACTCGTCCGACTTCCGGCCCGTGACGACGGCGCGGCCGCCGTGCAGGGTCATCCGGATGTCCCCGGTGACGTGCTGGTTGGCCTCGTTGATGAAACCGTCCAGCGCCCGCTTGAGCGGGGAGAACCACAGGCCGTCGTAGACCAGCTCGCCCCAGCGCTGCTCGACCTGCCGCTTGTAGCGGGCCAGCTCGCGCTCGACGGTGACGTTCTCCAGCTCCTGGTGGGCCGTGATCAGCGCGATGGCGCCCGGGGCCTCGTACACCTCGCGGGACTTGATGCCCACGAGCCGGTCCTCGACGATGTCGATCCGGCCGATGCCCTGGGCTCCGGCGCGCTCGTTGAGCTGCTGGACGGCCTGGATCACGGTGACGGGCCTGCCGTCGATCGCGACCGGCACGCCGGCCCGGAAGGAGATGACGACCTCGTCGGCCTCGCGCGGGAGGGCCGGGTCGGAGGTGTACTCGTAGATGTCCTCGATCGGCGCGTTCCAGATGTCCTCCAGGAAGCCCGTCTCGACGGCGCGCCCGAAGACGTTCTGGTCGATGGAGTACGGGGACTTCTTGGTGGTGGCGATCGGGAGGTCGGCCTTCTCGGCGAAGGCGATGGCCTTGTCGCGGGTCATCGCGTAGTCGCGGACCGGGGCGATGCACGTGAGGTCGGGCCCGAGGGCGGCGATGCCGGCTTCGAAGCGGACCTGGTCGTTGCCCTTGCCGGTGCAGCCGTGGGCGACGGTCGAGGCGCCGTGCTTGCGGGCGGCGGCGACGAGGTGCTTGACGATCGCCGGCCGGGAGAGGGCCGAGACCAGCGGGTAGCGGTCCATGTAGAGGGCGTTGGCCTTGATCGCCGGGAGGCAGTACTCCTCGGCGAACTCGTCCTTGGCGTCCGCGACCTCGGCCTCGACCGCGCCGCAGGCCAGGGCCCGCTTGCGGATGACGTCGAGGTCCTCACCGCCCTGGCCGACGTCCACGGCAACGGCGATGACCTCGGCACCCGTCTCCTCGGCGATCCAGCCGATGGCGACTGAGGTGTCCAGTCCGCCCGAATAGGCGAGTACGACGCGCTCGGTCACGGGTTCCTCCTTACGGTGCATCCACACAGTGCATCCAACGACAGGCATAACTATGCACTGCTCCGTATGTTTCGTCAATCGATGCCTCTCGGCACGCCTGTGACCAGGCTGGATATTCCGCGCCCGACCCCCTGGCCGCCGCCTACGATCGGGCCCGGAACATCGACGGGAGAGGGGTGGCACGGCCGATGGACGGCGCGGGACGCAGCGGGGACGCCGCAAGGGGGCGCGCCCTGGCGCAGGAGCTGGTGGACGGCCGCGCGGCCGGGGGGCCGCCGCCCGGGTCCGGACCGGAGGTCTGGCTCGCCTTCGACCAGCACGTCCGCCACACGGTCGGCTACGGGCCGCCCCCGCTCGCGGCGACCGTGGAGCTGCGGCTCTGCCACGCGCGGGGGTGGACGCGCCAGGCGGCGCTCGACGATCCGCAGGCCCCGCCGGAGCTGGTCGCGATCCGCACCGCCGACACGGTGGCGCCTGTGCGCGACCGGGCCCGCGCGGCCCTGGAGCGGGCCCTGTCCGCCCACCCGGAGGACACCCTGCTCGCCCTGACCCCGCTCGCGCTGCGGCTCGGCCGGCGTGAACACGGCGGGTGGATCCTGGACCGGTTCGAGGGCGCGCTGCGCGGGCGGGCCGCGGCGCACGCCCCCTGGTGGCACCTGCGCCGGCCCCGCGCGGCTCCGGCCGGCGCGGCCGACGTCCTCTCCGCGCTCCTGGCCGGCCCCGACCCGCAGACCCGGCGGTTCGCCACCCGGCTTGCCCTCACCGGCCCGGGTCCGGTCGACCCCCTGGAGTGCGCCCGGCGGGCCGCCGCCGAGCTCGACCCGGTGACGGCCGGGCTCTGGACCGACGCCGCCCTGGCCGCCCTGGCCGCCCTGGCCGCACCGCCGGCACCGGCCGCACCGGGAGCCGACGGGCCGGGCGGCGGACAGGCCTACGCCGTGACCGACGCCGTCACCGACGCCCTGACCGGCAGCCGGCTTCCGGCCGTCCGCGCCGCCGGGGTCACCGCCCTGCGCCGGGCCGGCCGGGCCGCCGAGGGCACACGGCACCTCGCCGACGGCTCCAAACTCGTCCGCGCGTGCGCCCGGTGGCTGGTCGGCCAGGACGGCGGCGACCCTCGCGAGCAGTACCGCTGGCTGATCGCCGACCCCGCCGGGCCGTCCCCGTACGCGGTGACCGGACTCGCCGAATGCGGCGGCCGCGAGGACACGGCCCTGCTGCGGGAGCTGCTGGCACACCCCGTCGGCCGGGTCCGGGCCGCCGCGCTGGCCGGGCTGCGCCGCCGGGACGCCGCGGTCGAGGACTCCGTCCTGCTCGCCCTGCTGGACGACCCGGCGGCGTCCGTGGCCCGCGAGGCCGCCCTGAGCCTGCTGCCCGCGGCCGCCCGACTGGACCCCGCGCACCTCGCCGAGCGAGCGGCCCTGCGCGGGCCCCTGCACACCCGGCGGGCCGCCTTCCGCCTGCTGCGCGCGCAGGGCGGGATCCACGCGCTGCGGGCGAGCGTCGCGCTGATCGACGACTGGGACCCGAAGACACGCACGACGGCCCGGGCGACGGTGCGCGGCTGGGACTGGCTCCTGACCCGCTTCACCCGGCAGGCGGACACGGCGGAACTGGCCGCGCTCCTCAAGCGCTCCGCGAAGCTCTTCGACGACCACGAACTGGCCCTGCGGCGGGCCCGGCTGGGTCTCACCCACTGAAAGTCGTCCGCCCACCCCGACCATCTGCGCCGATAATCGAATCATGGGAAAACTTCACGAACGCATAGACGGCCGGCTGCGCAAGTTCATCGAGGAGCAGCCGGTCTTCTTCACGGCGACCGCCCCGCTCGCGGGTGACGGTCACGTCAACCTGTCCCCCAAGGGCCGCGCCGGGACCCTCGTCGTCATCGACGAGGAGCGGCTCGCCTACCTGGACTTCGGCGGCAGCGGCGCCGAGACCATCGCCCACGTCCGCGAGAACGGCCGGATCACCCTCATGTGGTGCGCGTTCAGCGGGCCGCCGAACATCGTGCGCATCCACGGCGACGGCGAGGCGGTCTTCCGCGACGACCCGCGCTGGGCCGAGCTGATCGCCCTCTTCGGCGAGGCCGACGGACCCGCCGCGCGGGCGATCATCCTCGTCCACGCCCGCCGGATCGCCGACGTGTGCGGGTACGCCGTCCCGCTCATGGAGTACCAGGGCGAGCGCACCCTCCACGCGGAGTACTTCGGCCGCAAGACGGACGAGGAGTTCGCCGCGTACTGCGAGAAGAAGGATTTCATCGGGACGAGCGTCGACGGCCTGCCTGCGCTGCCTCTGCCCCTTCCGGCCCGTACCGTCTGACATGTGCTGCGTACCGCTCTCGTCACCGGCTCACTGATCGTCACCGCCCTGCTCCCACAGGGCCCCGCGCCGCTGCCCGCCCGTCTCGCCGACACCGGCGGCGGCAGTCAGCTGATCACCGCCGTCGCGCCCGCGCCCGGCTCCACGACCGGCCGGGTGACCTGGTGGGACCGGTGGGCGGGCGGCTGGCACGAGGCCGGCAGCGCGCCCGCCCGTTTCGGTGCGAACGGCCTCACCGACGGCGCGACCCGGGAGCAGGGCACCAGCACCACGCCGACGGGCCTGTACGAACTCCCGTACGCCTTCGGGATCCGGCGGGCGCCGGCCGGGACGGAGTACGGCTACCGCCGGGTGACGGGCGACTCCTGGTGGTGCCAGGACAACGCGTCCGCCGATTACAACCGCTGGGTGGAGCCGCTGCCCGCGGACTGCGCGCCGGGCGAGGCCGAGCACCTGGTGACGTACGAGAAGCAGTACGCGCACGCGCTGCTCATCGCCTTCAACTACGACCGGCCCGTACGCGGCCGGGGCGCCGGGATCTTCCTGCACGTCAACGGCAAGGGGGCGACGGCCGGTTGCGTGTCGGTGCCCGAGCGTGCCATGCGGGCGATCCTGCGCTGGGCGGACCCGCGCCGGCGCCCGCACATCGCGATCGGCACGCAGGAGGGTCCGCTCGCCGTCACCCGCTACTAGGAGGGGTGGCCTCGGGCTCGTCCTCGTCGGTGGCCCGGTACTCGTACGCGTCCTCCCACCAGACCTTGTCGTCCAGCCATTCGTCGTCCTCGTCGGCCTCGTCGCCGGCCTCCTCGTGGACGACCGTGTCGGCGCCGCGCCACGTGTGGCGGTCGCCGATGCTCCGCAGCACCAGCATGCGCTGCTCCTCGTCCAGCGCCACGAAGGCCGGGTGCGGCTCGGAGCGCACCAGGTCGCCCAGCGGGTCGCCGCGCTCCGTGCGCTCCCGGACCACCCTGCCGGCCTTCTCGGCCGGCGGCAGCGCCGACAGACCGAGGGCGGCCACCACGGCGCAGGCCCATTCCCGCAGACCGTGCGGGCGACCGGTCACCAGCAGCGCGCTCGCCAGGACCCAGAAGAACATCACCAGGACGATGCCCACACAACTGCAGCAGGCCGGCAACTGGTTCCCCGTGCCGTGGGGCATCCGCGGGAGCTCGGGCAGCAGAGCGTCCCGTTCGCTCCGGTACGCGCCGCGCCGCTCCAGGTACCCGTCGTCGCACCAGCCGATCCAGCCGATCGAAACGGGCTCGGGATCGTGCCGGCGTACGGCCTCCAGCAGGGCGGCGGGCATCGGGTGGGCGGGGGCCCGGGCGGGGTCGCGGCCCTGCTCGGTCAGGAACGCGGCACCCTCTTCGTCGATCCGGAGGTACCCGCCGAGGACGAGTTCGGCGGCGGCCGCCTCGGTCGCCTCTTGCCGCAACAGGGCCATGTGGTACGGCTCCAGCTCGACGGCGGCGACGAGCCGGAGCGTCCGGGCTGCGGACCCGCGCACGGCGCCACCACAGCAGGGCGATGGGCCCGTAGACGGCGGCGGTCACGGCGGACACCAGTACGGCGAGGGCGAGTTGGCGCACGCCTCGAGGCTATGTCGGCGAACGCCGCTGCGGCACCGGGATTTCCGGCGCCCCGGGCCTCCCCGCGGGCCTCCCCGCTCAGCTCTCCTTCTGCGCCAGGCGCAGGAGGTGGTCGGCGAGGGCCTGGCCGCCCGCCGGGTCGCGGCTGATCAGCATCAGGGTGTCGTCGCCGGCGATCGTGCCGAGGATCTCGCGGAGCTCGGCCTGGTCGATCGCCGAGGCGAGGAACTGCGCCGCACCCGGCGGGGTGCGCAGGACCACGAGGTTCGCCGAGGCCTCCGCGGAGATCAGCAGCTCCCCGGAGAGGCGCCGCATGCGCTCCTCCTTCGCGGACTCGCCGAGCGGCGCCTGCGGGGTGCGGAAGCCGCCCTCGCTGGGTACCGCGTAGATCAGCTCTCCGCCGGTGTTGCGGATCTTCACCGCGCCCAGCTCGTCGAGGTCGCGGGAGAGCGTCGCCTGGGTGACGCTCAGCCCGTCGTCGGCGAGCAGCTTGGCGAGCTGGCTCTGGGAGCGGACCGGCTGCCGGTTGAGGATGTCCACGATCCGGCGGTGACGCGCGGTGCGGGTCTGCGGGACGGCCTGTCCGCCGTGCTCGTTGTCCTGCGACTGGCTCATCGTCGTCTCATTCTCCGGATCCGTCCCCGTTGGCTGCGTCGAGGATGCCGGGCAGTACCCGGAGGAACGCGTCCACCTCGGCCTCGGTGAGTACGTACGGGGGCATCAGCCGGACGACGTCGGGGGCGGGCGCGTTGACCAGGAAGCCGGCGTCCTGAGCCGCCTGCTGCACCTGCGCGGCGAGCGGCTCGGTCAGCACGATACCCAGCAGTAGTCCGGCGCCCCGGACGTGGGAGACCAGGGCATGGCCCGTGGACTCGATCCCGGAGCGCAGCCGCTCGCCCAGCGCCTTGACCTGGTCGAGCAGGCCGTCGGTGGCGATGGTGTCGATGACGGCGAGGCCGGCGGCGCAGGCGACCGGGTTCCCGCCGAAGGTGGTGCCGTGCTGGCCGGGCTGGAGCAGGTCGGCCGCGGCGCCGAAGACGGCCACCGCGCCGATCGGCAGTCCGCCGCCCAGCCCCTTGGCGAGGGTGACGAGGTCGGGGTCGACCCCCTCGTGGGCCTGGTGCTCGAACCACTGGCCGCACCGGCCGATGCCGGTCTGGACCTCGTCGAGGACGAGCAGGGTGCCGGTGGCCCGGGTGATCTCGCGGGCGGCCGTCAGGTATCCGGCGGGGGGCACGACGACGCCGTTCTCGCCCTGGATCGGTTCGATGACGACGAGCGCGGTCTCCTCGGTGACGGCGGCCCGCAGGGCATCGGCGTCACCGAACGGGACGTGCGTGACCTCGCCCGGCAGAGGCAGGAAGGGGGCCTGCTTCTTCGGCTGGCCGGTGAGCGCGAGGGCGCCCATGGTCCGGCCGTGGAAGCCGCCGTCGGTGGCGACCATGTGGGTCCGCCCCGTCAGCCGGCCGATCTTGAAGGCGGCCTCGATGGCCTCGGCGCCGGAGTTGCAGAAGAAGACCTTGCCGGGGCGGCCATCGAGCTGGAGCAGCCGCTCGCCGAGCGCGACGACCGGCTCGGAGATGAAGAGGTTGGAGACGTGGCCGAGCGTGGTGATCTGGCCGGTCACCGCCTCGACGATCGCCGGGTGCGCGTGGCCGAGCGCGTTGACCGCGATGCCGCCGACGAAGTCGGTGTACTGCGTGCCGTCGGCGTCCCACACCTGGGCGCCCTCACCGCGGACGAGGGCGATGGCGGGGGTGCCGTAGTTGTTGGTCAGCGCACCCTGCCAGCGCGCGCCGTATTCCTGGTTGCCGGTGCCCTTCGTCATGCTGTTCCCCCTGGCTGGTGGTCGGGCACGACCATCGTGCCGATTCCGGAGTCGGTGAAGATCTCCAGCAGGATCGAGTGCTGGACCCGCCCGTCGAGCACGCGGGCGGTGCCGACGCCGCCCCGCACGGCGTGCAGGCAGCCCTCCATCTTGGGCACCATGCCGCTGGACAGCTCGGGCAGCAGCTTTTCGAGCTCGCCGACGGTGAGCCGGCTGATGACCTCGTCGCTGTGGGGCCAGTCGGCGTAGAGGCCCTCGACGTCGGTGAGGATGATCAGCGTCTCGGCGCCGAGTGCGGCGGCGAGCGCGGCGGCCGCGGTGTCGGCGTTGACGTTGTAGACGTGGTGGTCGTCGGCGCTGCCCGCGATGGAGGAGATCACCGGGATCCGGCCGTCCGCCAGCAGCGCCTCGATCGCGCCGGTGTCGATGGCGGTGATCTCGCCGACCCGGCCGATGTCGATGATCTCGCCGTCGATCTCCGGGCTGTGCTTGGTCGCGGTGATGGTGCGCGCGTCCTCGCCGGTCATGCCGACGGCGAGCGGGCCGTGCTGGTTGAGCAGCCCCACCAGCTCGCGCTGGACCTGGCCCGCGAGGACCATCCGTACGACGTCCATGGCCTCGGGGGTCGTGACACGCAGGCCCGCCTTGAACTCGCTGACCAGGCCCTGCTTGTCGAGCTGGGCGTTGATCTGCGGGCCGCCGCCGTGCACGACGACCGGTTTGAGGCCGGCCTGGCGCAGGAAGACGACGTCCTGGGCGAAGGCCGCCTTGAGGTCCTCGTCGATCATGGCGTTGCCGCCGAACTTGATGACGACGATCTTGCCGTTGTGGCGGGTGAGCCAGGGCAGGGCCTCGATGAGGATCTCTGCCTTGGGCAGGGCGGTGTGCTTGCGGGCGGTACCGGAGGTGCCGGGCTGGCCGGCCTTCTCGTCGCTCATGACGAGTACGCGCTGTTCTCGTGGACGTATTCGGCGGTCAGGTCGTTGGCCCAGATGACGGCCGATTCGCTGCCGTTGGCGAGGTCGGCGGTGATGCGTACCTCGCGGTCCTTCATCGAGACCAGGCCGCGGTCCTCGCCGACCGATCCGTTCCTGCAGACCCAGACGCCGTTGATGGCGACGTTCAGCCGGTCCGGGTCGAAGCCGGCCTTGGTGGTGCCGATGGCGGAGAGCACCCGGCCCCAGTTGGGGTCCTCGCCGTGGATGGCGCACTTGAGCAGGTTGTTGCGGGCGATGGAGCGGCCGACCTCGACCGCGTCGTCCTCGCTGACCGCGCCGATGACCTCGATGCGGATGTCCTTGCTGGCGCCCTCGGCGTCGCCGATCAGCTGGCGGGCCAGGTCGTCGCAGACCTTGTGCACGGCCTCGGCGAACTCCTCGTACGCCGGCACCTGGCCGGAGGCACCGGAGGCGAGCAGCAGCACCGTGTCGTTGGTGGACATGCAGCCGTCGGAGTCGACCCGGTCGAAGGTGGTGCGGGTGGCGGCGCGCAGCGCCTTGTCGAGGGTGGCGCTGTCCAGGTCGGCGTCGGTGGTGATGACGACGAGCATGGTGGCCAGGCCCGGGGCGAGCATGCCTGCGCCCTTGGCCATGCCGCCGACGGTCCAGCCGCCCTGGGAGACGGTGGCCGTCTTGTGCACGGTGTCGGTGGTCTTGATCGCGATGGCGGCGTCCTCGCCGCCGTCCTCGGACAGGGCCGCGACCGCGGTCTCGATGCCGGGGAGCAGCTTGTCCATGGGGAGCAGGACGCCGATCAGGCCGGTGGACGCGACCGCGATCTCCCCGGCGTTGAACTCCCCGCCCGGGCCCTGCCGGTTCAGGGCGTCGGCCACCTTCTCGGCGGTGGTGTGCGTGTCCTGGAAGCCCTTGGGGCCGGTGCAGGCGTTGGCGCCGCCCGAGTTCAGGACGACGGCGCTGACGGCGGCGCCCCGCAGGACCTGCTCGGACCAGTGCACCGGGGCGGCCTTGACGCGGTTGGAGGTGAAGACGCCTGCGGCGGCCAGACGCGGCCCGTGGTTGACCACGAGGGCCAGGTCCGGGTTGCCGTTGGCCTTGATCCCGGCAGCGATGCCGGCTGCCGTGAATCCCTGTGCTGCCGTGACGCTCACGGTGCGACTCCGATCGTCGAAAGACCCAGGCTCTCGGGGAGCCCCAGGGCGATGTTCATGCTCTGCACCGCGCCACCGGCGGTGCCCTTGGTCAGGTTGTCGATGGCGCTGACGGCGATGATCCGCTGGGCGGACTCGTCGTGGGCGACCTGGACGTGGACGGCGTTGGAACCGTGGACGGACTTGGTGGAGGGCCACTGGCCCTCGGGCAGCAGGTGGACGAAGGGCTCGTCGGCGTACGCCTTCTCGTAGGCGGCGCGGAGCGATTCGGCGGTGGTGCCGGGGAGCGCCTTGGCCGAGCACGTGGCGAGGATGCCGCGCGCCATCGGTACGAGGGTGGGCGTGAACGAGACCGAGACGCGCCGGCCCGCGAGCGGGCTCAGGTTCTGCACCATCTCGGGGGTGTGCCGGTGGCCGCCGCCGACGCCGTACGGGGTCACCGAGCCCATCACCTCGGCGCCGAGCAGGTGCGTCTTGAGGGCCTTGCCCGCGCCGGAGGTTCCGGTGGCGGCGACGATCACGGCCTCCGCCTCGGCGAGCTGCGCCTGGTAGGCGGGGAAGAGCGCGAGGGAGACGGCGGTGGGGAAGCAGCCGGGGACCGCGATGCGCTTGGTCCCCTCCAGTGCGGCGCGGCCGCCGGGCAGCTCGGGGAGTCCGTAGGGCCAGGTCCCGGCGTGCGGGGCGCCGTAGAACCTGTCCCAGTCGGCGGAGTCCTTGAGCCGGTGGTCGGCGCCCATGTCGACGACGAGGACGTCGTCGCCGAGCTGGGCGGCGACGGCGGCGGACTGGCCGTGCGGGAGAGCGAGGAAGACGACGTCGTGGCCGGCGAGGACCTCCGGGGTGGTCGCCTCCAGGGTCCGCCCGGCGAGCGGCACGAGGTGCGGCTGCAGGGAGCCGAAAAGCTGGCCGGCGTTGGAATTGCCGGTCAGCGCGCCGATCTCCACCTCGGGGTGCGAGAGCAGCAGGCGCAGGACTTCCCCGCCCGCGTACCCGCTCGCTCCGGCCACCGCTACACGTACCACCATCGGACCCTCCTCATCGATGGCATGACTATACGTACTTCCGCACGTTTATGCAACGATCTGGATCTCTGCGGGCCGGCTTCATGTGACTGTGCAGCCGATCTGGCGGCTGAGCATCTGACCTGGCGGGTCTGATCAGCTCAGATGACGGGCAGGGTAGCGGCCCCATCTCTCTACTGTGCGGTCTTCACGTGAACCCACGCCAGAGAGGGACGGTCTGCACTGTGCTGGAGCCATGAAGCCTTCGGCCCGTACGCCGGAAAACGAATCCCGCCCGGTGTGGTCGCATAGCTGTTCCCTGCGCGATCTTGTTGCGCCGTACACCATCGATCCAGCAGCCGTGGAGAGCTTGGATACGGGGCCGGCATGGCCGCGGCGGTGGACGGCGCGGTGGAAGACGGAGAAGGCGGACGTGATCAGCCCAATCCAGGAGCTGGCCAGCGTGCCAGCGGTCGCATCGGTGCCGGTGCGCGGATTTACCTGGCGGGCGGGGCAGCGGCATCGCCCCGGACTGCAGTACCTGCTGGCCACAGGACGGATGCATGGCTTCGAGAGTCTGGCCGAGCGCAATCTGCTGCTCGCCTTGGATTTCGTCAGCGGGTGGACCGAAGTGCTGTCACAGCCTTTCAGGCTGAAGTTCACGACCAAAGACGGCCGCAGTCAGGACCACACCCCCGACTTCCTGGTGCTCTTACACGAAACGGCTCTGTTGATCGACGTCCGGCCCGCACACCTGATCAAGGACAAGGATCTGTTGAAGTTCGCCGCGACCGATCGGGCGGCCGTTGCAGTGGGATGGCACTACCTGGTGGCGGCCGGCTGGCGCCGCCAGGTCCTG
Source organism: Streptomyces sp. NBC_01294 (assembly GCF_035917235.1). Classification (NCBI taxonomy): domain Bacteria; kingdom Bacillati; phylum Actinomycetota; class Actinomycetes; order Kitasatosporales; family Streptomycetaceae; genus Streptomyces; species Streptomyces sp. NBC_01294. The sequence goes on along the minus strand of NZ_CP108423.1, from coordinate 6,559,433 downwards.
ACCGGTCTTGATGCGCTGTCCGCGCGGCGGCGCCCGATGTCCGACCGGCTCGGGCTCCAAACCGAACTCCTGGAGGCGGCCCGGGAACGCCCGCGACGGTTCGGCGAGCTGGTGGAAGAGACCTCGCTTCCGGCTGTGGCCCGTGCGCATGCCGTTCACCTGCTCTGGCACGGCCGACTGGCGATGGATCTGTCTCTGCCGCTGGATGATGCCGCGTGGATCTACCCGGTGGGGAGGCCGTGATGAACGGTGGCCGGCAGCGGTCACGTGATGAAGATCTTGCAGAGCACGATCTGGTACGGGCCCAGATCCGGATGGCGCATCTGCTGGAGGTGGAAACGGGCTATCGCAGCGGCAGCCGGGCTTGGGCCCGACCTGGCGAGCCCAAACCCGAGTACGACCCGGAGCGGACCACGCTGACCGAGCGCCGACGGGCGAAGGCGGCCGAGTTGAAGGACCTCGACCGCCAGGAGGCAAAGCAGCTGGGGTTGGAGTGGATGAGTGAGCGCACGCTCGAGCGCCTGGCCGCCCAGTACGACGAGCACGGGGTGATGGGACTTGCAGACGGACGGTGGACGCCGCCCCTGCGGGGCCGCTGGACCATCAGCGAGGAGATCGCCGAGGCAATCCGCGCTGTTCACGCCGAGTCGTTGCACCGCTCGAAGGTGAGCATGAAAACGAAGGAGCGGATGATCCACCAGTACGTGCAGGAGAAGTTCAAAGCCAAGGGGAAGGTGGTGGACGTTCCGCACTACTCGACGTTGGCGAGAGTCTGGAAGGAGTGGTTCGGCACTGAGGGAGCACGGCAGCGTTATCTCCGCTCCGCTGCGGCGGTGGAGACGGGGAAGGCGAAGGTGGTGATCCTGCGGCCGGGGCAGGTGATTGTGCTCGACACCACGCCACTGCCCGTGAAGGTACTCGACGATGTCTTCGGCGAGCCGATCTCCGTCCACCTCACGCTTGCTCTGGACGCCTATTCCCATTCACTGGTCGCCTTCCGCCTCACCCCGGTGTCCGACTCGTCGGTGGAGGTGGCGATGCTGCTGCGGGATGTGCTGCTGCCGCTGCCGATGCGCCCGGACTGGGGTGAGGAATTGGAGTGGCCCTACCCGGGTGTTCCGGCTGCGCTGGTGGCCGAGTGCGCTGGGTATCGGGTGGCGGGTCTGCCGTTCTTCGCGCCAGAGACGATGACCAGCGATCACGGCAGCGTCTACAAGAACCACCAAATCGTCCAGGTCGCACGTACGTTGAAGATCGAGCTGCTGCCTGCTCGCGCGATGCGACCGAGCGACAAGGCCGCCTGCGAACGAGCATTCGCCGGGGTCCAGTCGCTGCTGCTGGAGCTCCTGCTCGGCTACCGAGGCGTCGACGTGGCCGACCGTGGGGTGGACCCGGAGGGCGACGCGGTCTGGACGCTGGCAGAGATGGAACATCTGTTGGCGACCTGGATCGTTGCGGTGTGGCAGAACCGGAAACTTGACCAGTACGCGCCCGCTTGGGATCCGGGAGGCCGGCACAGCCCGAACACGCTGTTCACGGCAGCGGCTGCTCGCGACGGAATCAGCCTGGAGATCCCCGAACCAAGTCTGTATTATGAGCTCCTGCCTGCCCACTTCGTGAAGATCGACCGGCGCAGAGGGGTGAAGATCGGCGGACTTTGGTACGGCGGCACCGACCCGGCCCTGGACCCTTACCGTGGTCAGCGTTCCGGCCGCAGTGGGCGGCACGCGGGCAAGTGGGTCATCAGCCGCGACCCCCGGGACTGCCGCCAGGTCTACTTCGAAGACCCCGAGCACCACGGCCGCTGGCATGCCCTGAGCTGGAACGGCCTGCCGCCAGGAGACGACATCCCGGCCTTCTCTGACTCGCGTGTACGCGAGGTGCTGCACGACGCGGCACGGGCTGGACTCAAGCCGCGCAACGATATGGAACTCCTGCCGGTTCTCCTGAAGTTGGTGGCCGCACGCACGCCAGTGTCGGCCTGGCCGACCCAGATGACCACCAAGCAGAAATCCGAGCGGGCTCGCGAACTCGCACGGGCCCGTGCCGCCGCCTCCGACCGACCACCGGTCCCGTTGAGCGCGCTTCCCACTCCCGCACGTCCGTCCGAGCTGGCCGCCAGCGCCCGTCGCGCTGTCACCGCGGACCGGCAACGGCGCCGGGAGGCTACCGTCAAACAACCGCCGACGGCGCCACCCCTACTGGGCGAGGCGATTCGGGCCCACAGTATGTTCGTGCTGCCCGACGAGGACGCCGACGATGCCGAGCAGGCCGACGGGCCGAGTCCGGAGGCATCGTGAGCACCCGGGGAGGCAACAGCCCCGTCCCGTTCGTCCTGCCGGGTCCTCCGCCGATGCGGGACACGGCCGAAGGCTGGGACCGCTGGCGGCGCACAAGAAAAGACTTCGTGCCCGCTCCGCGCATGAGCCTGGCCGAATGGCGGCTGCTGAGCCCGCGGAAGAAGTCGCTGCACGATCTGCACCGGGCCGCCACCCACGCCAACCTGCCACTGCTTGACACCCCGATGACCAGGGCTGTCACCAAGCTCCTGCATGGACGGGTCATGGCCAATGCGCTCAAGCACAAGCCGACTACCCGGGCGGGGGTCATGCTCACGGGCGGGGGTTACCAGGGCAAGACGGAGACAGGATGCGAGATCCTGGCGACGTTCGAGGACCTGTGGCGGAAGCTGCACCACGATCTCAACCCCTATGCCGTCCCCGGGACTCGCGACCTGCACATCCCCGTCGCCTACGTGCAGACCCCCGTTACCGCCAAGCCGAAGAGTCTTTGCAAGGCCATCCTCAACTTCTACGGCGCCCAGCTGAACCCGCGCATGGACCTGCCCGACCTGCTCCGGCAGGTCGCCGCCTCCCTGCACGACCATGGAACAAAAGCGCTCCTACTAGACGATATTACGAGGCTCCGCCTCCACCGCGCCGACGATCAGGACACGCTCGATCTGATCCGGGCCTTCATGAGCATGCACATCACCCTCGTTCTGGTCGGCGTGGACATCCCGGGATCAGGCCTGCTACGGGAAGGCCGGCACGATCCTCAAACGGGTCAGGTGACCTTCCCGGCCGCCCCTCAGACCAAGGTCCACGGGCTGGAAGCGACCCAAACCGAACGGCGCTTCGACCTCGTCGAGCTCGGCCGCTTCCACTACGACACTGACCTACAGATCGCTGCGTGGGTCGAGCATCTCGCCGGAGTAGAAGATGAACTCAGGCTGATGAAGGCCCCACCCGGCATGCTCACGGCAGGTCGGATGCCCGAGTACCTATTCGACCGCACGAACGGCGTGGTTGGCCTTCTGGAGCGGCTGATCGAGGACGGCTGCCAGGAAGCCATCGACTCAAAGAAGGAATGTTTGACGGAGCCACTCCTTGAGGGCATCGCCATCAATCTTCGAGACCCCACCCGTGACCCGAGAGCCGGTGAAATCCCCGATACGCCACCGACCGAGCACGACGCCGCAACGGGCCCCCGCTCGGCTAAGCGCACACGTTCCAGGAACACAGTGCTCGACGATCACGGCCCCGCCGCGAGCACAGGCACCTGAGGAGCGGACCCGTGATGCCTCCACTGCCCCGAAGCCTGGACCCGATCTCGGGAGAGTCGCTGGTCAGCTATCTGCTGCGGCTCTCTCACCGCCTCAGCCTTCCGCCTCTTCACCTGGCCCGCATGGCCGGCTTGACCAACGGCTTTCACCGCAACCACATCTCCCGCAACCTGCTGCTGGACCTCACACCGTCGCAACGCGAGGCCTTCGGCGATCTGGCAAGGCTGTCCGCCGAAGAAGTCACTCAGTTGACGCTGTCGTCCTTGTCCGATCGCTATCCGCCGATCGCACGTTCCCTCGCGAATCAGTCCCAGCGCACATTGGCAGACCACTGGCTGTTCCTTAGCTCACCGAGGTTCTGCACCTCCTGCCTGGCCGGCGAGGCAACAGCTACCCAGCGCCTTCACGGTGGGGCTTGGCGGAAGGCGTGGCATCTGCCTGTGATCTTCGCCTGCGTCAGGCATGAGCAGTTCCTGGAGCCGTTCTGCCGACACTGTGGTTGGCCGGATACCGGAGCCGAGTTCCTAATCCCACGCGTCAACGACAACACCCTTCATCCCGCGCAGTGCCGGTGGACATCCACTGAACCTCTTGCGAAAAAGCGAAGGACCCAAGCCTGCGGCGGATGGCTGAACGGCGCCGCCTCGCATGGCGGCCAGTCGCAGCCTACGGTGGCCCTCCTCAGATTCCAGGAGGCCATCCTCACCCGTTTATCCTCATCGACTCCCGCGGCAGAGGCAGCCGAGTACTTCACCGACCTGCGAGTGGTTGCTGCCTTAGTCAGCGCTTCCTGGCCGCACGCTCGATACTTGGTGGACACCACCGCAGCGGAGAAGGTCGATGTCTACGTTCGCGGACGACACGGCTCACACGAGCGTCAGACCCACGACGCACTTCCGCGCGATCCAATTGCCTGTGCCACCGTGCTACAGGCCGCAGACCACGCCCTTGCAGCCGAGGACCTCTCCGAGGTCTTGTCTCGGTTCATCCGAGCTGCCTTCCAGACCAGCCCTAGCCACACACCGTGGTCCCGGCTCCTGACTCGACACGAGCACGAGTGTTCTGAGCGTTTACGGGAAGCCGCCCAGCCCGTCACGCGCGCCTTCCGCAAGGTTGGCGGCAGCCAGGGCACCCGAGCGCCAATTCGAGACGACTACCAGCCCGAGCACATCCCTGCGTTCCTGGAGCACGACTGGTATCAACGTCACCTCGCCCGCTTCTCCGGCCATGCTCCGAAGTTCCTTCGTCGAGTCGCTGCTGTCCAACTCGTTCAGTGGTCCATGGGCGGCTCGCAGAGCGACGCGGCATCATTCCTCGGCATTAACCCCAGCCAGGTCCAGTTCAAAGTCGCCAGCGAGCCCCGGTTTTGGGCACAAGCTGGATGCGATCCGACCCAACTCGATGCGGCACTCCGGGAACTCGCTTCGGAGCTGGGGGCGCGTCCACACCGGTTCGTCGACTATCAGCGCAGACGTAAAGCACTTCGAAACTGGGCACTCGACCGGACAACCTGGATCGCTCTGATCAACGAGATGCCACCGCTGTCCGGCTCGATACGACCCGACTTCGATGACCGTAAACGCCAGGAGGCTTCAGTCTTCGTCTGGACCCAGGTGACACAGGGGGAGCATCTCTTCGCCCCCCGGACCATCGCAGCTAGACAACCACCAGACCTGCGACGGAGGTGGGCGCAGCGTCGGAGCACAACCTGGTTCCAACTCACCCGCCCAGACCCGCTCCGGCACTACGCTGACCTGCGGAAAGTGCTTAGCAACTACGCTCGTCAGCTCACCGCAGACATCGACTCAGGTACCACTCCCGCTCGGGAAGCCGAGACAGCAGGGTGAGGCCAACCGTGACGGCATGGAGGTACCCGTTCAACCGGCGGGTGCGGAGCGCGGGTCCAGCGGACGAATGGCCGTCGGTAAGCCAGGAGCCGTCACCCAAGCTCCAGTTCGTACGGGTTGGTGACCTCGATGCCGATCTCGCCGCCGAGCGTGCCCGTGCTCACGTCGACCGGGTCTGTAAAGTTTTCGGTGTAACTGGGTTGGTTTGTAGGCTCAGATTCGGTTGTTGGTGAGGCGTCCGTCGAAGGCGATGTCGAAGGCTTGGAGGGCCCGCTTCCAGCGGGTGGTCCAGCGTTTGCGGCCGGCGCCGGTCGGGTCCAGTGACATCACCGCGAGGTAGACGCACTTCAGAGCGGCGTTCTCCGAGGGGAAGTGGCCGCGGGCACGGACGGCCCGGCGGATCCTCGCGTTGACGGACTCGATCGCGTTCGTGGTGCAGACGATCCGGCGGATCTCGGCGTCGAACTGCAGGAACGGGACGAATTCGGCCCAGGCGTTCTCCCACAACCGCACGATCGCCGGGTATTTGCCGCCCCATTCCTCGCAGAACTCGAGGAACCGGCTGGTGGCAGCGTCTTCGGTCGGAGCGGTGTAGACAGGCTTGAGGGCTTTAGCGATCTTGTCCCAGTCCTGGCGGCCGGCATAGCGGAACGACGCTCGCAGCAGGTGAACGACGCAGGTCTGGACGACGGTCTGGGGCCAGACCTCGCCGACCGCGTCGGGCAGGCCCTTCAACCCGTCGCAGACCAGCATGAGGACGTCCTCGACGCCCCGGTTCTTCAGCTCGGTCAGGACCCGGAGCCAGTGCTTGGCGCCTTCGCCTCCCTCACCGCCGGCCCACAGGCCGAGGATGTCGCGGTGGCCTTCGGCCGTGACCGCCAACGCCATATAGATGGGGCGGTTGGCGACCTGGCCGTCGCGGATCTTCACGTTGATGCAGTCGATGAACACGACCGGATAGACACGGTCGAGCGGGCGGGCCTGCCATTCGGCCATGCCCTCCATCACCGAATCGGTGATCGTGGAGATGGTCTGCTTGGAGACCTCGGCTCCGTAGACCTCGGCCAGGTGGGCGGAGATCTCGCCGTGGGTGAGGCCCTTCGCGGAGAGCGACAGGACCATCTCGTCGACGCCGGACAGCCGGCGCTGACGCTTCTTGACGATCTGCGGCTCGAACGCTCCCTCGCGGTCCCGCGGCACGTCGATCTCGACCGGCCCTACGTCCGTGACGACTGTCTTGGAGCGTTTTCCGTTCCTCGAGTTGCCGCCGTTCTTCCCGGCCGGATCGTGCCGGTCATAGCCGAGATGATCTGTCATCTCGCCCTCGAGAGCGGACTCCAGCAGCCGCTTCGTCAGCTGCTGGAGCAGCCCGCCCTCACCGGTCAGCTGCAGGCCCTCGGCCTGAGCCCGGGCCACGAGCTCGTTCAGGAACCGGTCATCCACGCCCGCCGACGCGGCCTCCGCCTCAGACGGCGTGGCTATGTTCTCGCTGGTCACAGGTGCAATCCTCCATGATCGGAGTTACACCGTTTCTTTTACAGTCCCCGTCGACCAGGTGGTAGCGGAACCGCTCCTCCTCGTCCTCGCCCTAACCGCCCACGGTGACGACGGCGGTGTCCGGGGTCAGGTAGCAGGGCTGATTCAATGTCTGGGTGATCTTGATGGGGTGCAGGTCAGGCCACGCCGAGTAGGTCCAGTGGGTGGGTGAAGGGTGCGTAGGAGACCTCGCGCAGGCCGGCGGCAATGCTGAGGTGCCCCGCCGCGCGGAGGGTGTTGATCGCTGTGTTCCGCAGGGTGGCCATGTTCTCCGGTCCGTGTCCGGTGCGGATCTTCGAGGCGTCCTCGGTGAATGCGGTGTCCCTGACGAAGTGGACCTGGTTCTCGATCACCCATTGCCACCTGGCCAAGTGCCCGATCCGCTGCGGCGATGCCTGGCGGGCCGTCAAGTCGGTGATCACGTAGACCGTCTGCCGGGTGACCTTGCCGGTCCGCAGGTCGGTGCGGTGCCGCAGGATCTTCGCGGCCTGCACTGCGTAGGGGAAGTCCAGGCCGAGGCCGGTGACGGTCAGTACCCGGGTCGAGCGGGTCTCGCGGCGGCCGTGCCCGCGCTCGCGGTCGTATCGCCGCGCGGTGACCTTGGTCCATGGCAGGGACCGCAGCGCGGCGGACAGGCCCGGCTGGTTGGCTTTGACCACGAACACGTAGTGTGCGTGCTTCTCCTCGACCAGGAAGCGGGCGTGCTCACGCTGAGTGTGCAGGGCGTCGGCGGTCACCGTCACCCCGGCCAGGTCGAACGGAGCCAGCAGGCGGGCGAAGCCGGTGATCTCGTTGGTCTTGTCCGGGACCCGCAGCTGGGTGACGGTGCGTCCGGTCCCGGTGACCGCGGACAGTAAGTGTGCGGCCGGGGTGTCCCTGGTGCGCGAACCGCGCGCGCTCTTGCCGTCCAGGGCCAGGCTCTCGACCCCGGCCGGGGCATATCCGAGCAGGTCGGCCAGACCGCCGGGGCACACGGCCAGCAACACGCGGCGGATGGTGGAGGTACTCGGAGCCGTGCGCAGGCCCAGGGCACCGGTGCGGCGGACCGCCAGGCGGGCGAGGGTGTCCTGCGGAGCGGGCCCACTGGCCGATGGCAAGGTAGGAGCGGGCGCCGGCCAGCACCGCACAGGCGGCCATCAGTAGCACCGAGGTCAAGGTGTGGCGGCGGCCACGCCGGTCACGCGGGTCGGGAAGGGTCTCCAGACGGCCCACCACCTGTGGGATCTCGCGGTGTTGACGTGAGGGCGACTTGATCAGGCAGACGGTGGCAGACTGGCGGCACATCGAAGCTCCGGTTGTTCAGGGCGACTTGCGAGGTCACCCCGTAAACCGGAGCTTCGTTGCGTACGTGACGCCCCTCCAGGACATCACCAGCCCGCCGTGACCAGCGACGCCACATGATCACCCCGACTTTGAATCAGCCCTAGAGGCTCTCGGCCAAGGAGCGTTGCAGGTATATACAGCTAAAAGCCCTAAATCTCGCCACATTGACCGGGTATCGTTTCGCCTTCGAGCGGCGCATCCGCTGGCCAGAGCGACCAGGCGACCCGTGTAGCAGCAACAGGTGTGTTGCCTTGCTCAGGCCCTCGCGAGTCTCGGCCTCCGGTGCCGTCGCGCCAAGATTGCGGATGAACCAAGGGGGAGCATGATGGAAGGAGACGGAAGGTTAGAGCGAACCGCCGGCCCCCGATAAGGCGTTTCTCTCCGAGAAGGCGTTTCTCTCTGAGGGGTGATCAACGTGGGTAAGAGCGATCCCCACGACGAGCAGATGTTGGCCGTCACCAAGGCTGTAGCCGATAAATGGACTGGGGTTGGTGAACCGGTCAAGGAAGCTGCCGCCCGGACAGAGCTCGGAAGAATTTTGTTCCAAATGGGGCAAGGTAAGGAAGCTTTAGCTGAGCTTCGCCGTGCAGCTAAACTCTTTGAGGATAACGGGGCCGGTCCCCCGGCCGCTCACGCACTCCTCGGCTGCGCGCACGCGCTCACTATTCAAGACCGCCAGGAGGAGAGCCTGGAATGGTTCGAAAGAGCCATCAAACTTTTCAAAGAGGTTGATTCCGTACCCGGCGAGCTTGAAGCTTCGGCGGCTAAGCTGGAGGCGCTTGGCGACCTTGAGCGTTGGGATGAGACTCATCTAAGCGACCGAATCATGTCGTGCACGGATGATGTGGTCGACCCGCAGCTTCGGGTACTTCGAATCGTGGCACTCAAGTATCGGTCCCAGGCGCGGTTGGCGGCTCGCGACGTAGGAGGGGCCGTGGCCCCGGCAATGGAGGCCGCGGACGTCGCCCACAATGTTGGGATCGGTAGCGAAGAGGCGGCACTTCGATTGTTCGCTGCCCATGGCTATCAGTTGTTGCATAAATCTGCGCAGGCTGTCGAGCAGTACAAGCAGGTCATTGATATCACGAGGAATCTGTCTGGTGCTGCCCATATGAAAGAACTGGCAGTCCGAGGACTGGGGGAGGCGCTCCGTGCCTAGCAGCCAGGCGGGCGCGGACCTCTTCTCGGATCTCGCGGACCAGTACGCAGCCTCTCATGAGATCTATCTGGAGGCACTGTGCCGATACCAAAGGGCCCAGTGCATGGATCCTGGAAATGCTTCCACAAGAGCAGAGATGCACGAGGTTCAGAAAAAACGAGCTGCTGAATACGAGCGCGCTGCCGAACTGTTCGACAGTGTCGGAGATATCAGGCAGGCGGGCCGGGCTTGGTATCATGCAGCATACGAATACAATTGGTTGGGCCTGATCCTTCCCGATTACCGCGAGAAGTGTTTCGCCACATGCAATACAGCAGCGGCACGCTTTGAGATCGCTGGAGACTGGTGGGGCAAAGGCTTGGCTGAGTCTCTTGCGGGTCAGACACTGCGTCAGGATGCAGTTGGGAGCCCATCAGATCCCCGCAACCTACCCAGTTTGCAGCGCGCAGTGGATTCATTCCAGCGAGCAGACCGCCCGCTGGAAGCTGCAGGGGCGTTGATGACAGTTGCGGTGGAACAGAGTAGATCTGCTAGCCCCGACGAATGGATGCCAACCGCAGTTAGCGCGTTGGACGCCTATGAGGACGCCCGGCCCGGACTGCAAATGCCGCATGACCGAGAACAATGGGACCGAACCATCATCGCCAATGGCATGCGCCCGCTTACCAGCAAGGTGTGCCGGGTTGCGGTCGAAGTCAGCGACCATCCCCTATGGGACAAGCTTGTCTGGCTGCTCATCGAGGCACCCAAGGCGCGTTCATTCCAAGACCAGCATCTCCAAGATGAGGCATGGAATAGCCTTGTAACGCTCGACACGGAACTGTCGACTGCCATAAAGACGAAGGAGCAAGCGGAACTCAACAAGGCTAGACTCGAGCGGAACATCGGCGCGCTCTTGGTCTCTGGGCTTCCAGTGGAAGATATCAATGCGACGGAGCAGGAACTGAGGGGCCACGAAGAGTCACTCAAACAGGCGCAGCGTAAGATCAAGGGGCGCATTGAGGAACTGGCGCGCGAAAATCCTGAGCGGACTGAGCTTGTCAGCACATCTCCTGTCGCCCCGTCAGTTCTGCAGGGGTTCTTGAACGCTGGGGAAGCCTATCTCACCTACCGCTGGAATGGCGGCATTCCCCTACGCACACTGCTGACACCCACGCACTATTCCTCGGAAGTCGCCAAAGGTGAATTTTCGACATTTGCCCGACAAGCTGCCACTGAAGCGCTAGAGGGGGCAGTGCTTTCAGACATCGATTCAGCGCTCACAGTTGCGCTGATAGGGCGTATCCCGGACGATATTCGTACGCTAATCATATCCCCCGACTCGCTCTTGCTCGGGATTCCATGGCATCAGTTGCCTGCACCAAGCCCAACGGATTCTAATGCTCTGCTCGGTGATCGCTATACGCTTGCAATCGTCCCAGCAGCTGGGGTCCTGCGGCACCTACGCAGGGAATTCCACGAGCATACTCCCATCCAGAGAGACGCGGCCTACATGGGGGTGTCCTGCAGGGGGGACCGTCAGAAGCCCTTGCGTTTCGCCGACCTGGAAGTTACAAATATTAAAGAAGATTACTTCGCAAGCGATTCCGGATCGATCAGTTTGACGACCGAAGAGTGCCACAGATTTCTCAATAGCGGCTGCAACGTTGGCTTGCTTCACCTTGCTTGTCACGCGGAGCGCCATGGCATTCTACTCTCTCAGGATGGCACCTGGACGACGCCTGTCGATCTCCTCAAGCGCCCGGGCCGCAGTTTCGGAGCAGACATTCTCCTGCTCACTGGGTGCTTCGCCGGCGACTTCTCCAAGGAAGAAAGCAACGAGTTCCTCGGCATTATCCGCCAGCTGATGGTGGTGACCGGCGCGCGTGCTGCGGTAACCAGCGTCGCTCCCGCCGTGGACGCAGCAGGACCACTCTTCGCCGATATACTCCTTTCCGCCCTCACAGGCACCCGGCCGCACCGCCCTTGGCCTGCACCAGACGGGCCGATGACGGTTGGTGGTGCAGTCGCTTGGGCTAAACAGACAATGCAGAAGATTTACCCTGTCCCAGAAAGTGTGAAGGATCTCATTGAGGGCTTTCCCGCACTGCCGTGGCATCCAGCGTGGTGGTCCCCCTGGCTAGTCGTCGGGGACCCAAGCGTCCGCCTTTATGGCGATGAGTTCTCCAAGCTGAAATGAGGAGAAATGGACGTCGAACTGAAACTGATAACACGCGACCCTGACGCGCTGTGCTTTGAGATTTTCGGCACGGCCAACCCTCACCCCGAAGAAAAGATCAATATTTCAGAAGAAGTGAGGAGCGTTCAATTTCAGGAGAAGCGGGCATTCGAAGCCTGGCCGACTGTTGTAGGACTCATCGCTAGCATCCCGGCCGGCGTCCTAACGAACCTAGCCACCGATGCAATCAAGGATGCCTTCGGACGCAAGGACCCGCAAGGACGAATCAAGAGAATTGAGATCACCTATATGGAAGACGGCCGAGTCAGAGAAAAGATCTTGGAATTCGAAAATTCCTGATGGTTACTCACAGGAGGAGTTCTTCCAGGTGACCATCTTGCAGCCTCTGTAAACCCTCTAGTGAGGCGCCGGTCAAAAGCTCTTGCCGTAGAGGGGCGGTTCCGTGGAAGTAGTGGCGTGTCGTGTCGTTGCCCTTCGGAGGTTGCGGATCACAAGCAGTCCAACCCATAACAACAACAGTGAGCTTCTTCGAGCTGGCCACCGATAAGGCAGAGGCGTTTCAAAGTCGCGGTGCTCACGTAGACCGGCTGGTCAGGGGATGTTCAGCAGGTCCAGTGGTCGGTGGAAGGGGTCGTAGGAGACGTGGCGGAGGCCGGCGGCGATGTTGCGGTGTCCGTGTTGCCGGAGCGTGTTGATCGCCAGGTTGCGCAGGGTTGCCATGTTCTCGGGACCGCGGCCGGTGCGGATCTTCGAGGCGCCCTCGCCGAAGGCGGTGTCGCGGACGAGGTGGAGCCGTTTCTCGATGGTCCACTGTGACCTGGCGAGGTGGCCGAGCCGCTGGGGCGAGGCTTGCTGTGAGGTCAGGTCCGTGATCGCGTAGACGGTCTGGCGGCTGCACTTTCCGCTCTTGAGGTCGGTGCGGTGACGCAGGACCCGCACGGCCTGGACGGCATGGGGGAAGTCCAGGCCGATGACGGTGAGGGCCCTGGTCACACGGGTCTCCTTGCGGCCATGGCTCACCTCGCGGTCGTAGCGGCGTGCGGTGACGTCCTTCCACGGCAGCGAGCGGAGCCTGCGGTGCAGTCCGGGCTGGTTGGCCTTGACCACCAACAGGTAGTGCGCGTTCTTCTCTTCCACCAGGAAGCGCGCCTGGTCGCGCTGGGTGTGCAGGGCATCGGCCGTGACGGTGACGCCGCTCAGGTCGTAGGGCTTGAGCAGGGCGGCGAAGCAGGTGATTTCGTTGGTCTTGTCCGGAACCCGCAGCTGGGTGATGGTCTGGCCGTCGCCGGTCATCGCGGCCAGGAGGTGGGCGGCGGGAGTCTGGCCGTGCCGGGAGCCGCGGGCGGCCTTGCCGTCCACGGCGACCGAGTCCGCGCCACCGGGACTGGCACCGGTCAGGTCGGCCAGGCCGCCGGGGCAGACCAGGGCGATGACCCGTCGGATCGTGGCGGGGCTCGGGGCGACGCGCACCCCGAGCGTGCCCGTCACGCGGGCGCCGAGCCGGGCCAGGGCGTGCTGCGGAGCATTCGCGGACCACTGGCCGATCGCCGCATACGAGCGAGCGCCGGCGATCACCGCCGAGGCGGCAACCAGCAGCACCGCCACGAACGGGTGACGCACCCCGCGCCGGCGGCGCGGATCGGGCAGCATCCGCAACCGCTCCACCAGCGAGAGCCCCGCAACACCCTCCAGAGCAGGCGACTTGACGAGACAGACGGTGGCAGACTGACGACACATCGAAGCTCCGGCGGTTCAGGGCGACTTGGGAAGGTCACCCCGCTCAACCGGAGCTTCGCTGCGCACGTGACGGGCGGACCGACCGCCTGGCCTGCGGACTCACATGATCATCAGGACTTTGAAACGCCCCTGGGTCAGGTAGCCGCCGCACCATTCCACGAACGTTCCGCCGGGTCATACCCGAAGGCTCAGACGATCTGGTCCGCAAGATCGTCTGAGACGAACTGTCATGAGAGACCGGCAGAAGTCACCGAAGATCGTTTCCTGCGAGGAACTGACGGGCTGCCCGCAGACCTACCTCGCTGCCAGCGTGAGACTCTCCAGTTCTGACGTTCTGCTGATTCCGCTTCCTCAGTGGGACGCGGCGTGGTTGGACGGCGTATGCTCGGTCTGATTCATGAAATCTTGTTGGAAACTCGCTGGCCAGTCAGCGTTCATATCGGGTCCAGATGGGTGCTACCACATTTGCAACTATAGGAATATGCGGCAAGTTTGGTCACCCACTGTTCACACCTGATGCAGCGGAGCTTGGAATAGAGTTCCAGCACCGCGTACCCGAATGCCTCGGCTTCAGTCCAGCTGACCCCCTCGGCCCATTCATTGTAGTGCGCGCCTGCCGTGTTGCGGAGGTGAATCCATCGATCAATCGAGGTTACTTGGCTGACGCATGAGGTCCGCTTCAGTTCCTTCATCGTGCCAGGCCATGTGTCAGCGAGCGTGTAGGCATCTCCACGCTTTCTTTTTACGCTGATAGGAATGGCCCAGCTCATTCGATCGCACATCTGCTCTAGGAGTCGGCCAGCCAATCCACAGACGGCAAACGGATCGCTTCCGTCAAGAGCTACCCAAAGTGCGGACTCAGCTTCCCGGCCGACCGTAATCACATTTGGCCCGTCACCGAAGCTCCAGCGCTTAATCTCTACTTCCGTGATCGGATTGCCTGTTCGCTGAAATATGTCTCTCACTTGGGTTCGCCAGAGTCGGTCATGGACCGTTATTATGAGCTGCCATTCTTTAAACTCCCTGGCGATTACTTCCATCACGGCGACACGGATGCTGGAATCTACACTCTGTAGCACATCATCAAGAATCAAAACCTTCGCCTGGCCCTGTTCTCCGGCGGCGCGAGAAACTGCCAAGAAATAGAGAAGAGCGATGAGGTCCTGGTATCCCTCACTGAAGATTTGCTGAGGCGCCACCGTCTGCCCGGCGGAAAGCTCCACCTCGATTTCAAGCGAGACAGCGCTTATGCGTCCGAACACTGGCTGAACTCTGCTCACGTAAGTCGCTTGAGTGACGGAAAGGAAGGATTTTGTGAGCCAACCACCTACCTCTCCCAGGAGGTTATACATGGCGCGAATGCGCTCAACTCCCGGGCCATCTTCTGGAGTTTGGATTCGGCGCGCTTCCTTGTTGAGCCTCTTGATTTCCGTCCGGCATGCTGCAATATCGTCGATAGATTCTTGAATTGGGCGAGGTAGTGAGATGTGGAATCGGTTGCTTGGTTTAACGCCCTTGTAGACGTCAACGGCAATCATGCGCTCAATCTCGTTCGCATCGTGTGGGGCCGGAGATATAGAGAGTGCGGATGCGATCCTTGCTGCCGACTCTCGCATTCGACGCTTCACTTCATTGCGTTCTTCCATGACTGCGAATTGGTCTGGGGTGAACTCCATCTGTTTCGATGCGGCCTCGCCGTCGAATCGGTGATCAATGAATATTGACCCACGTTTCGCAGGAGGCGTGTCTAGGAATCGCAGAATGTCGGCCCGCTTGAGCGTCATTGGAACGCGCCCGAATTCCTCAGGCGTTGGATCCCCACCGACCTGCAGCGCTTCCTCTGGGTCGAGGGATGCCGTCCTCCGCACAATCGACCCATTTGACAGCCTGACCTGTACAGAGCAATCGCGCGCAGCGTAAGCCAGATTGATTAGGGCGGGTCGGGCACTGCCGCGGAAGCTTGAACTGCGGGCGATTCGGCCTTGGCAGGCCCATTCTATGGCGTCGACGATTGACGACTTTCCTGAACCATTCTCTCCAAAAATCAAGACGGATGATGGAAGCCCAGAAGCCCCTTCAAATGAGACGCTTAGCGATGTGGGAACCCCCCGAAAGCCGAAAAGTTCCACTGCGTTGACGCGGGTGTTTCGGCTTCCCTGGCGCACTTCATTCAACAGTCTCGCCCTTCTTGGCGGGGATGGCATTAATCCAGGTATGGCGCCCTCCCCGCTGGTATTAGTGACATCTTATGCGGCGTTGACGGGGTGCAGCCAGGTCAATCGGCTCAGTCGACCTTGTGTGCATCAATTGATCCGGCTCGCTGATTTGATCGAGAGAGCTACAGAAGCCCGCAGGTCAGTGACTTTCCGATTATCCTGCAGGGGATCCGTCGGCACTGCACAGGAATGATCAGCGGCGACGGTACCCGCCCAGGAAGTCAGGCCGCGGGTTGATCGAGATTCCCATCCTCCGGGGAGTCGCCCGGGAAAGACCACCCATCGACGAAGGTATGACCGGGAGGAAGGTCTTCCCCTGTCTCCTCCTTGTACTTCGCCTGCTTTGCCTCGCTAGCGCGCTGGCCGGCGGGGAGCTTCCGCAGGAAGTCGTCAACGGTATAGGCGCTGGGGGACCGACAAGGCTCGTCCATGGTTTCAGGGGCGGAGACTGGCTCGGAATCCTCGATGTCCTCGGTGTCCTGTCTCTCGGCGAGACTGGCGACCACGCCGACGACGGCCAGGCCCACGACGCCGACGGCGAGGATCTTCGGCTTGTGCTTCCTGTACCAGTTACTCGCGGTCTCGGCGAAGAAGGTGGGCTCGCCGTTCTCGGGGTTGGCCTGATCGTTGACGTCAGGGGTCTCGTCGGAGGCGTTCACCTGCATAGACCTACCGGACCCGACCATCAGCTGTCAGGTGATTACCCGACATCGCCCAATCAAGTAGTAGTGCACTCGGTGAGTCCTGCCGCACGCGCAAGACCTTGCTCGACGGGGGCGGGATGGGGCACGTTGGATTCGTGGCCGGCCGGGCCGTCGAAGGGTGGCTCAGGGCGCCCAGAGACGACCAACGACGGCCAGCGCCAGGCTGCTCCGACCTGGGGCGGCGGTCGTCTGCTGAGGTCGCGGGGAGGCCGCCCCAGTTCCTGGGGTACGTGTTGGACGTCCATCTTGGCCCACCTTCGTCCACCACCTCGCCCCGGAGGATGGGTCCGCCCGCTCACACAGCAATCCCACACGGCAGCGGTGACCACGCTCCCCCAACTCCTCGGCGAGTCTTTTGACGCACGAGAACAGTCTGACGGCCTCACCAGGATCTTCAGGGACTACCAGTCGTGGCTGACGACCCAGGCTTCGTTTCAGTTCGAAACAGCCGAGCCGGACCAGATCGGCTGAGACAGCATCCGGTATTCACCCACCCGGGACCACATCACCTGAGATTCCCGGCATCCGTACGTCTCAACTGAGCTGGTCGCCGCACGTCAGGAGCCAGAGTCAGGGCCAGATCATATTAGGACGGGACACCGGCAGAATCTGCCTACGCCGCTCTGCCAGGTCATGTGCTAAGTCCGCCAGATCGGCTGCTCAGTCTCACCTCCTGTGACTGAGTGCTTCAGTTGGCGAGTGAGCGGTTGAGTTGGCGGATTGAGCGCCATCCCATGGCCCTGGCAGGTCAAGACTGGCAACTCAGCGGCCCTGCGGCCGGACTCGCTCGGACTGATTTGTAGACCCTGCTGCATGTCGGGCCTGATTGACCTCAGGGAGCTGCTGTCTCCGCCCAGGGCAGCCCGCCCAGAAGCACCTCGCCGCCCGGCGCGGCGTGTTCCGGTGCCGGAATGGTTACAGAAAGTATTCATCTATCAGGAAGACGGTCGTCACGGGGGCATTGACGTGCGGTACATGCGGCTCGGTATCTGGGTGTCGGCGTTGATCGTTACCGCTGCCGTCGTCATCGTCACAGCGCTGAGCGGGAAGGGTCTCACCGAGCCCGAGATCCTGATCGCGCTGCTGGGATTCTTTGTGGCCGCCGGCGAACTGGTGCGGACCCTGCTCCATGACGTTGCCGAAGCCGAGCACCAGGCTTCATCCCCCGAGCAGCTGGACCGCCTCGCCGGGCGACTAGCCGACGCGGTCAAGGACGAATGGCAGGAGGAGTGGCGGCTACGTCGGCTACAGGACCCTGACCCGCTGCCCGTGCCCTGGGCCTTGGCGGAGCCTTGGCTGTCCGACGCGTGCGGCGACTGGGACGACATGGTTGATGCCGGCGACCGATGGGAGAACGTCGCCGAGGTCTTCAACCGGGTACCTTCCAGGCGGATGGTGGTACTTGGTGCTCCGGGAAGCGGCAAGACGGTCCTGGCAGTGCGCTTCACTCTGGACGAACTACGGCGGCGCCAACCCGGTGACCCCGTCCCGGTGATCCTCTCGCTCTCCAGCTGGCGGCCGGATCGTGAGAGCCTCCGGACCTGGGCGGCGACCTCGCTGGCTACCAAAGGGATCGCGCGAGTACAAGAGCTCTTGGCCAACGACCGGGTGCTGCTAGTACTGGACGGTCTGGACGAGATTCCCCCACCCCTGCGTATCCGTGCAGTGAGCAGGCTGAACGCTGAGCTGGACACCACGACACCCGTCCTGTTGACCTGTCGAACGCAGGACTATGCCGAGCAAGTCGAGAGTGGGGATGCCTTCACATCGGCTGCGGTGGTGGAACTGAGGCCCCCCTCCTTCGACGACGTGAGCACTTACCTCGTACGCACTGCGCGACCGGTGCGAGGGGCCTCGGGAGAACGGACCACGCGCTGGGACCCGGTCCTCGCCCACCTACGAGATGATCCAGACGCTGCCGTCTGCCACACGGTGCGCCAGGTCTTCCAGACCCCGCTCATGGTGGCGATGACGCGTGTCGTCTACAGCGATGGCAAGGCCAACCCCGCGGAGCTACTCGATCCGCGCTTCACCGACCGTGCCGACCTCGAACAGCACCTACTTGAGGGATTCGTCCCGGCGGCCTTCAGCGATTCTCCTGACGCTGGCCGGGTTGGTCGGTGGCTCGGATTCCTCGCCGCACACCTGGAACGTCGTCAAGCCCGTGATCTTGCCTGGTGGCGACTGCGACTGGCGTTGCCGTGGCCGCTGCGCCACCTCGGGCCGATCCTACTTCTGGGAACCGTCGCTATCACGATCATCCTCGTCGTCGCTCCGACGGAGGGATTGGCGGCGCCCTTGGTAGCCACTGCCTTGCTGGTCGGCGTCTGCATCGGATACGTAGTCCTGTCGCATAGTCCAGGTTTGACGCTGGTCCAACGGGGCCGCGCCCTACAAGGGTTCTTCGCGGTTGCCGGAACGGCCGCCGTCCTCGGTGTCATCGCCGGCACCAAAGGAAGCCTCATCGGCCAGGTCTACGAGGGGGGCCCCTTCTATTTCGAGCCGAAAGGGCCGCCGTATCCAGTCTTCTGGCTGGCCATGACCGGAGGCCTGGCCACCGCCGTGGTCCTGGCTGTGATCGGCATCGTCGGCGAGCCGGTACCTTCCACTGCGTCCTTCAGCGGCCGGCGCCAGTCCAGGACAGCCCTCATTCTCACCGTGGTCGCTGTACTGACCACTGTCGGCTCCTACCTGCGTTGGCACAGTTTCGAAACGCTCATGCTCGGCGTTTGCGTGTCGGTCATGACGCTGCTTTATGCACTGGCAGCTGTCCGCGGAGCGAAAGTCAATCCAGGTGTCAGGAGCACGGAGGCGGCCCGCCCTAGGCCCGTCGGGAGAACCAGAAGGTGGCAGCAGCTGGGCCAGGCGGTAGGCCGAGCTCTGGCGGCTGGGTTGATTGCCGGATTCTGTCTCGGTGCTCCTCTCGGTCTGGCGGCCGGGACCGCGCAAGCCATCCGGGCTGGTATCCACCAAGCGTTTCCCGAAGGCTCCGACATGTCTACTTTGCGTCCGGGTATCCGCTGCGCGGGCACCCCGAATGGCTGGAGCCAGTGCCGGTCACCGCGCGGCGAGCGGTTCGTGCGAGCCTCACATGACGTTGAGGTGGTCCGCCTCGACGGCGTATCCGCCTGGGCGGGTACGCCGGGGACGACGGATGCGTGCGCAAGAAGGGGGCGGTGCACCACCTTCCGGGGCCTCATCGAGCTTCACGTCGAACGAGACCGCCGCTTCGGGCACCTTTTCTTGGTGGCCGTATTTCCCGACGGCACCGACGTAACGAATCGGGGCTTCGACAGGCGACTGCCCCATCAGACAACTCAATGGCTCTATAGCCTAGGCCCGGCGGAGCTGTTCAGTAACGCCGTGACCTTCAGCCTCGCAGGCGGACTGACCATCGGTCTGATCAGCGGCATCGTTGCCGCACTGCACAGATGGCTGTTCTCACCGGTGGACGTCGTCCGCGCACTGAGCCCGCGAGCGAGTCTGCACACGGACCGAACGACAGCGATCGCCCAAGGCCTCATCGTGTTCCTATTCGGTGTCCTCGCCATCATTCTGCTATTCCTGGCTCTCCCACAACTGGCGACTGAGGCGCGTGCCAGCCTCTCGACGCTCATCTGGCCTCTGGTCGGAACCCTCGCCATCGCCCTGAGCGCCTGGGGCTGGTTCCTCACTGCGCGCCTCTGGCTGTGCGGCACCGGAAGACTGCCCTGGCGCCTGATGACCTTCCTGAACGAGGCCCATCGTCGCGGAGTTCTTCGGCAAGAAGGCGCGGTGTACCAGTTCCGGCACGCCAGGGTGCAGACACAGCTGGCGACAGCCTACGAACAGCAAGTCTCCGAAACGACCTGACGGCGACTGAGCACCTCATCTGTCGAGACTCGCCAACTGAAGCGCTCAGTCACACTTCACCGAAGGATCCAAGGCGCGTGGCGCCCCCGGGAAGATGTCTAACAGGAAAGACCCCGCCCCGGCGGTGATTCCGCCGGTCACGTCGCCCGCGGGTGCCTACGGGCGCTCCGGTCCGGTCCCGCCGGCGAGACGGTGGCGCACCCACACGTTCGGCTCCACGTAGACGGCGTACCCCTGCCCGGGTTCGCACCGGACCGGGGCCAGGGCGCCCGGCACGCGCACGGGACCGGCGGCGTCGAAGGGCAGCCCGGTCCACTCGCGCCACTGGGCGAGCGAGCCGGTGATCGTCATCGACAGGGGGCCACCGAGTCGACGGTCCCGCCCGCGCGGACGTGGACGCGCAGCCACGGGTCGTACGGGAGGCCGTCCCCGCGGGTCCGGTACGCGTACTCGTCGATCGGGGTGTCCGGCTCGGCGGACTTGGCGCTGGGCCGGACCGGGGCCACCACCTCGGCGAAGCCGCGGGCACGGGCGTTCTCCCGCATCGCGGCGAGCATCAGCCCGGACATGCCCTCGCCCTGCCGGCCGGTGGCCACGGAGATCTCGATCGCGCTCACGGTGTCGGGCCGCACCCCGCGGCGCAGGTCGGAGAAGGCCCACATGAGGATCCGGTCCCAGCCCTGCGCGGGGAGCACCCCGTCGCGGCCCGCCGCGTGCAGCGCGAAGGGCACGCTGAACCCCCGGGCGACCACCGCGTCGCCGTCGGTGGCGATCAGGACGTACTCCGGCAGCTCGGCCACCATCCGCGGATACAGCAGCCAGGCCAGCGCGTCGTGCTGGGCGAACTGCGGCCACGAGTCCTTCATGTCCCAGAGCCGGTCGGCCAGTTCGGGCCGCTCCGCGAGGGTGGTGATGTGCGTTCCGGTCATCCCCGCAGGCTATGAGCGGCCCCCCGGGGCCTCAACCGGGTTTACACCGGGGGCTGCAGGCAGAGGTGCCAGCGTCCGGACCAGCCCGTCAGCGTGATCGTGGACAGCGGCCGGACGTCCACGTTCCAGTAGGTGAGCGGGGGCGCCTGCAGCGCGTAGACCAGGGCCGCCCGGACCACCGAGGGCTCCGCCACCGCCACGATCTCGCCCCCGTCGTCGGCGGGCCGGGTGTCGAGCCAGCCGCCGATCCGGGAGATGAAGGCGAGCAGGGACTCGCCGCCGTGCGGGGCGGCGCGCGGATCGCTGAGCCACAGGTCCACCGCCCCGGGCTCCCGTGCGGTCACCTCGGCCAGGGTCAGTCCCCGCCAGCGGCCCATGTCGCACTCGCGCAGCGCGGGCTGGGCCAGGGGCGCGTACCCGAGGGCCTCGCCCGTGGCCCGGCTGCGCGGGGTCGGCGAGCAGTAGCGCAGCTCGGCCGAGCCCAGGGGGACCAGGTCGCGCGCGGCGGACTCCACCGACCGCCAGCCGGCTCCGTCCAGCGGGCGGTCGTCGTCGAAGCGCTCGGCGAGCAGCGAGGAACTGCGGGCTGCGGCGACGAGCGAAACCCGAACATGCATGCGGTGATGGTGGGCCGCAAGCAGCGAGCGGTCAAGCGTCCGGACCGAGGGCACCGGCCGGGCCGCCGGCCGCGCCGCCCGGCAGACCATCCTGCGGACCGCCTGCCGAACCCCCCGTCGGGCCACCCGGTAGGGCGTCCCCCAGGCCCCCGCGCAGCCGCTGGACCGCCTCCACCAGTTCCCCTGGCCCCGACACCCCGGCGAAGCTCAGCCGGACGTGCGGACCCGGCGGCTCCGCGCAGAAGTACGGACGGCCGGGCGCCACTGCCACCCCGGCGCGCAGGGCCGCCGCCGCGAAGGCGGTGTCGTCGCCGCCCCCGGCCATCCTCGCCCACAACTGGTATCCGCCGGAGGGCAGATGGGGCAGGGTCAGCCCGGGCAGCTCCCGGCGCAGGGCCCCCGCGAGCACGTCCCGCCGGTGGCGCAGCTCGGCGGCGACGGTGCGCAGGTGGCGCGGCCAGGCGGGCGCGCCGACCAGTTCGAGTGCGGCTTCCTGGAGCGGCCGGGGCACGAAGAAGCTGTCCACGACCTGGATGGCGCGCAGCCGGTCCACCACCGGGCCCCGGGCGGCGAGCGCGCCCACGCGCAGGCTGGGCGAGGTGGCCTTGGTCAGGGAGCGGACGTGTACGACCACCCCGTCGTGGTCCTCGGCGGCCAGCGTCGCGGGCAGCGGGCCGGAGTCGTCGTGGGCCAGGGCGCGGGCGTAGTCGTCCTCCACCACGAACGCCCCGGCGGCCCGCGCGATGCGCAGCACCTCGGCCCGCCGCGCGGGGGCCAGGATCGAGCCGGTCGGGTTCTGGAACAGCGGCTGGCACACGAACACCCGCGCCCCGGTCGCCTCGAAGGCGGCGGCCAGCAGCTCCGGCCGGACCCCTGCGCCGTCCACCGGGACGGGGACCGGCCGGCATCCGGAGGCGCGGGCGATGGCCAGCAGGCCGGGGTAGGTCGGGGACTCCACCAGGATCGGCGCCCCGGGCGGGGCCAGTGCCCGCAGGGCGGTGGTCAGCGCGCTCTGTCCGCCTGCGGTGACCAGCACGTCGGCGGCCGAGACGGCCCCGCCGATCTCGCGGGCGAACCAGTCGCGTAGCTCGGGCAGCCCCTCCATGGGCGGGCGGTCCCAGGCCCCGGGGCGCCGCCCGGCCCGGGCGAGCGCGGCGGCCATGGCCCGCTCGGGCTGGATGGAGGCGTGCAGGTAACCGCTGTTGAGGCCGATCACCCCGGGCGGCGGCGCGGCAAGACAGGCCATCACCCCGGAGGCGTCCACCGAGCGCGGCACGATCTCCCCGGGGGCCTCCGCGCTGAGGGCGACCTCCTGCCAGGAGGTGTCCCCGGGCGCGGGGGGCGCCGTACGCGGGGAGGCGCGGAAGACCCCAGAGCCGGGCCGGGTGACGACCAGGCCCTCGGCGGCGAGCTGGGCCAGGGCCCGGGAGACGGTGACGGGGCTGACCCGGTAGCGCTCGACCAGGGCCCTGCTCGACGGGAGCTTTCCACCTACCAAGTAGCGGTTGAGCTCGGACCGCAGGGAATCCGCCAGTTCCGCCACACTGCTACGCTCATACATGACAGCACAGAATAGCGCTACTCTCCCGAAGGCGATAGCGGTCAAGAGCCCGGGGGGCCGGGGCACGGCCCTCGCCTCGCTCGGCGTCCTCGCCTTCTCGCTGACCTTCCCCGCCACCGCCTGGGGACTGGAGAGCTTCGGCCCGTGGTCCCTCGTCGCCCTGCGCAGCGTCCTCGCCGCCGTCATCGCGGGCGCCTTCCTGCTGGCCCGGCGGGTCCCGCTGCCCGCCCGCGAGCACTGGGCGGGCCTGGCCGTCGTCGCCGCCGGGGTGGTCGTCGGCTTCCCGCTGCTCACCACGCTCGCGCTGACGACCTCCACGACCTCGCACGCGGCCGTCGTGGTCGGTCTGCTGCCGCTGACCACCGCCGCGCTGTCCGCGCTGCGCACCGGAGCCCGGCCCCCGCGCGCCTTCTGGGTCGCGGCGGTCGCCGGGGCCGTCGTCGTGCTCGGCTTCACGCTGGCGCAGAGCGGCGGCTCCCTCTCGGCGGGGGACGCCTACCTGTTCGCCGCGCTGCTGGTGTGCGCCGCGGGCTACACCGAGGGCGGGCGCCTGGCCCGGCTGCTGCCCGGCTGGCAGGTCGTCGGCTGGGCGCTGGTCCTGTGCCTGCCGCTCAGCCTGGCCGGCTCGGCGCTCGGGCTCGCGTACGAGCCGGTGCACCTCACCGGCCACGGGCTGGCCGGCCTGATCTGGGCGGCGGCCGGATCCACCTTCCTCGGCCTGTACGTCTGGTACCGGGGCATGGCCGAGATCGGCGCACCGCGGGCCAGCCAGCTCCAGCTCGCCCAGCCGCTGCTGACCCTCGTCTGGTCGGTGGCGCTGCTCGGCGAGCACCTCTCGCCCGCGGCACCGGCCGCCGCCTGCGCGGTGCTGGTCTGCATTGCGGTGACTCAACGGGTCAAATAGCCCCGGAACGACCTAAACTGCTAGCACCGGATCGGACCGCCACCGAGGAGGTCACTATGCGCGCGACCGAGGGCGACCAGCTGGTGCAGCACGGCAGGATCGTCGGACAGCACGACAAGGTGGGCGAGATCACCCAGGTCCTGGGCGAAAACGGAACCCCCCCGTACCGGGTCCGGTTCCAGGACGGACACGAGGCTTTGATGGCGCCCGGACCCGACTGCACGGTCCGCCACCCGTCGGAGGCCGACCACTGAATCAGCGCGGAGGGACCGCCGAGCCGTAGTGGTCGGCGACCACCCGGGCCATGGCTCCGTTGGGGTCCGCGGCCACGTGCTTCGCCGAGAAGTACACGTGGCCGCGGACCTCGGGATATCCGCGGGCGAAGCGCAGGTGCTTCGACAGCTCGCCCGGGTCGCGCCAGGCCGCCGTGGGGCTGTCCTCGTCGCAGCGGTACAGCGCCTCCCCGACGTACAGGTCCACGTCCGTGCCCGCGACGGTCCGCGACCACCAGGGGACGAGGGCGGAGTAGTCGGCGGTCGGGTGGCCGATGTGCCAGTACGCCTGCGGCACGACGTAGTCGATCCAGCCCTCCTTGACCCACTTGCGGCTGTCCGCGTACAGGTCGTCGTACGTCCCGAGGCCCTGCGTCGGCGAGCCGAGCGGGTCCCGGTCGGCGTTGCGCCAGATCCCGAACGGGCTGATGCCGAACCGGGCCGCCGGCCGGACGGTCCGCAGCCGCTCGGACATCTCGCGGACCAGGGTGTCGATGTTGTCGCGGCGCCAGGCGGCGCGGGAGGCGAAGGATCCCCCGTACTGCTCGTAGGCGTCGTCGTCGTCGAAGTACTCCCCGTCGACGGGGTACGGGTAGAAGTAGTCGTCCCAGTGCACCGCGTCCACCGGGTAGCGGGCGACGGCGTCGAGCATGGCCTCCTGGACGAAGCGCCGCACCCCGGGCACACCGGGGTTGTAGTAGAGCCTGCCGCCGTACTCGACCGTCCAGCCCGGGTTCCGCGCCGGATGCTCGGGCACCAGCCGGTCGATGTCGGTGTGGTTGGCCACGCGGTACGGATTGAACCAGGCGTGCAGCTCCAGCCCGCGGGCGTGCGCCTCGGCGACGGCCGTGCCCAGCGGGTCCCAGCCGGGATCGACCCCCTGCTCCCCGGTCAGCCACTGCGACCACGGCTCCAGCTCGGAGGGCCAGAACGCGTCGGCGGCCGGCCGGACCTGGAGGACCACCGCGTTGAGCCGGCGCGCGACCGCCGTGTCGAGCAACTTCAGCAGCTCCGCGCGCTGCTTCGCGGCGGACAGCCCGCTCTTGGAGGGCCAGTCCACGTTCACCACGGAGGCGATCCACATCCCCCGGAACTCGGCGGTGGTGGCCCGGGCCGGGATCCCTGCGGACCCACGCGGCACCGCGGCGGCGCCCGGCCCGGCCGTGGCGGCGGCGATCACCCCCGCGGCTCCGGCCAGCAGTGCCCGTCGACCGATGTACGCCATGTGACGACTCCGTTTCGCTGAGTGACATCGGATGATGTCCGCCCAGCATGCCCGCCCCGGCCCGCCGCCCCGCGCAAGGTCGGGAGTAACGTCGGGGGGCGTGGCGGGCGCCGGAATCGTACGGGGGACCCGCCGACGGAGAGCTGCGAAAGGCACGAAGTGACTGACCTCCCTTCCGACATCACACGAGTCGGCGTAGTGGGCTGTGGCCAGATGGGCGCGGGTATCGCCGAGGTGTGCGCCCGCAGTGGCCTTGAGGTCAAGGTCGCCGAGACCACCGGCGAAGCCCTGGAGATCGGCCGTACCCGGCTTCACAACTCCCTGACCAAGGCCGCCGAACGCGGCAAGATCAGCGAGGAGGAGCGGGACGCCACCCTGGCCCGGCTCAGCTTCACCACCGACCTCGGCGAGTTCGCCGACCGCGACCTCGTCATCGAGGCGGTCGTCGAGAACGAGCAGGTCAAGACGGAGATCTTCCAGGTCCTCGACCAGGTGATCACCCGCCCGGACGCCATCCTGGCCTCCAACACCTCCTCGATCCCGCTGGTCAAGCTGGCCGTCGCGACCTCGCGGCCCGACCAGGTCATCGGCATCCACTTCTTCAACCCGGCCCCGGTGCAGAAGCTCGTCGAGCTGATCCCGGCGCTGACCACGGGTGAGGAGACCGTCAAGCGCGCGGAGGCCCTGGTGCGGGACGTGCTGGGCAAGCACGCGGTCCGCGCCCAGGACCGCTCCGGCTTCGTCGTCAACGCCCTCCTCGTGCCCTACCTGCTCTCCGCGATCCGGATGTTCGAGTCGGGCATCGCGAGCCGCGAGGACATCGACAACGGCATGGAGCTCGGCTGCGCCCACCCGATGGGCCCGCTGAAGCTGTCCGACCTGATCGGTCTGGACACCATCGCCTCGATCGCCGACTCGATGTACGCCGAGTACAAGGAGCCGCTGTACGCCGCTCCCCCGCTGCTCCAGCGGATGGTCGACGCGGGCCGCCTGGGCCGCAAGACGGGCGCGGGCTTCTACCCGTACGGCTGACCGTACGGACGTTCCGCGCCGTTGATCCCTACGGTTGATCCCTGCCGTTGGTCCCTGCCGTTGGTCCCCGTTGTTCCCTACGGCCGGCCCAGCCGCAGGTGGTGCAGCAGGAGCAGCCCGGCCGCCATGTTGGCGGCCGGGATCTCCCCGCGGGCGATCATGTCCGGCACGAGTTTGAGCGGGACCCATTCCCTGCGCGAGGACTCGAAATCGTCCTCGGGATGGCCCGTGTAGGTGGCGCCGTCCGCCCAGTAGAGGTGGTGGCGGGCGTCGGTCAGCCCGTTGGACGGCTCGACGGTCATCAGGTGGTGGAGCGGGCCGGGCCTCCAGCCCGACTCCTCCTCCATCTCCCGGGCCGCCGCGACCGCGATGTCCTCGCCGTCCTCGACGACCCCGGCGGGCAGTTCCCAGCCCCAGCTGTCGGTGATGAAGCGGTGCCGCCAGAGCAGCAGCACCTCGTTGGCCTCGTTGACGGCCGTGGCGGCTGCGACCGGCCGCAGCCGGATCACGAAGTGGTCCAGGTGCCGGCCGTCGGGAAGTTCCACATCGGCGAGGTTCACGTCGAACCAGCGGTTCTTGTACACAGTCTGCTCACTCAGGTTCGTCCACTGCACGGCTGTGCCACCTTCCGTTCGAGTAGGTGGCAAACATGGCAGCAGCTGACCGGTCACAGCGGAACGCGCAGCGCCCCGTCGATGATCCGCGCGGTCTCCTCCGCGCCCGAACAACCGCTGGTCAGCAGCTGTTCGCGGACCGCCCGCAGCCGGTCGCGCAGCCGCAGCGACTCCATCCCCTTGGCCCGCTCGGCCATCTCCGCCGCGGCCGCCGCGGCCCGGTCCGCCTCCCCCTGGCGCAGCTGGATCTCGCACAGCATCGCCAGCCGGTGCACCCGGCCGCGGTCGTGAGCGGGGGTGCCGACGGCGGCGGTCGCCTGGACGTGCGCGGCCTCCAGATCGCCCAGACTGAGCAGCGCCTCGGCGACCTGGACGTTGACGAGCCCCGGCTGCACGTAGCCGGTCTCGTCCGGTTCGGTGCCCGGGCGGATCCGCTCGGCGGCCGCCTCGGCCTTGCGGATGCAGGCCAGCGCGGCGTGGGTGTCGCCGAGTTGGGCGTACGCCTTGGCCTGCATCGCGTACAGGTCGGCGGCGAGCGCCGGGGTGGTGTGCCGGCCGGCGGCGCGCAGCGCGGCCTCGGCGAAGGCGACGGCCTGGCGGTACTCCCGCAGGTGCAGCGACTGGTTGACGATCAGCGCGATGACGTAGGCCCCGAGGCCCCGGTCCCCGCTCGCCTTGGCCAGGCGCAGCGCCTGGTGGAAGTAGCGCTGGGCCAGCCCGTGGGCGTCCGAGTCGTACGCGCAGATCCCCGCCACGGCCACGAGGGACCCGGTGGCCCGGTGCAGCCGGCGGCCGAGGCCGTCGGAGTAGCTCCCGCGCAGCATGGGCGCGGTCTCGCTGCCGAGGAAACGGACGATCCGGTCCCGGGTGGCCACGCCGCCGGCCCGGCGGTACATCAGCTCGTAGTGGGCGCGGGCGGCCTTGAGGGTCTCGATGTGCTCGGGACCGATCCGGTTCGGGCCCTCGCGGGAGACGTCGGCGTCCTCCGGCGGATTCTCCCATTCCCAGACCGGGATGACGGCGGGCGTCCCGGTGACCGCCTCGGCGGTGAGGAGTTGGGGCCGGGCCTGGCCGTCGGAACGCCACAGGGCCGCGGCCCGGTCCACGAACCCGCTGAGCGGGGAGGCGTGCAGGGAGACGGGCTGGTCCGGCACGCCGAGCCCGATGTCGTCCAGGCCGACGGGCCGCCTCAGCCGGCCGCCGAGCACCTCGCAGATCAGGTCGGGGACCTGGCCCCGCGGCCGCTGGCCCTTCAACCACCGTGCCACGGCCGTGTGTTCGTAACGCAGGGCGAGTCCGCGGCTGCGGCCTGCCTGGTTCACGTACGCGGCGAGTCCGGCATGGGACATGCCCGCCTCGGCGAGAAGGGCGTCGAGCAGGACATTGGGCTGCATGGGCCGCTCCCGGGGCTCGTCGGTCTCAGGCTAGTGGGTGCGCGGTTCACACGGGGTGTGAACCGTGTACGCGCATAAATGCGATGCGCACTCTGCCGCGCGGGCCCCGGCGGGCGCTTCACTTAAGGGCCTCGCCAAGAGGCGGCTCGGGTCGTCGGCTCCCCCTCGTACAGTGCGACGACCCGTCACCGCGCCGCCCGCCCTGCTGTCTGCCCGACACTCCATGGCAGGCGGGCGGCGCGTTCCGGCTCCGCCGGCGCCCGGTTGGTCGCCGGGCCCCGGCAGGAGCCGGGCCGAGAGCGCGCCGGACCCATCCACCGGGTCCGGCGCGTGTGGTCAGAACCGGTCGTTCCGGAGCACCAGCAGGGCGACGTCGTCGGCGAGTCGCCCGCCGGTGTGCCGGAGCAGAGCGGCGTGCACGCCCGCGACCATCCGCGCGGGCGTGAGCGGTGCCGGTGCCTCTGCGAGGACGCTCCGCAGGGGGAAGAACGCGCCGGCGGGGTTCCGGGCGTCCTCGGCGCCGTCGGTGTGCAGGAACAGCGTCTCCCCGGGCCGCAGTTCCCCGCACGCGTGCGGCTGCACGTCCGCCGGTACGGGCACCACCCCGAGCGGCGGCCACGTCTCGCCCCCGTCGAGCGGACGTACTTCCGCGGGCCTCTCGTGCATGGCGGGGTCGGCGGTCCCCTGCGGCGCCGTTGCGGGGGCTCCGCCCCCGAGCCCCCGCGCCTCAAACGCCGGCGAGGCTGAACTACCCAGCCTCGCCGGCGTTTGAGGCGCGGGGTCCGGGGCAGAGCCCCGGCTGCGCGCAGCGCAGTGGTCCGGGGCCGGGCGCAGGAGGTAGGGCCAGGGGTGGCCGCAGTTCAGGGCCAGCAGGGTGCCGTCCGGGGTGATCTGGAGGAGCAGGACCGTCACGAACTCCTCCGCCGCCGGGGACTCCGGCTCGCCGGAACACGCGGCGGGATGCTCCGCGCGGGCCCGGTCGCGGACGTGGCGGCCCAGTGCCCGTTCCATCCGCCGCAGGACACCGCCCAGCGACGCCTCGTCGTACGCGGCTTCGCGGAACGCCCCGAGGACCGCGGCCGCTGCACCCAGCGCCGGCAGTCCGTGGCCCCGTACGTCCCCGATGACCACCCGGATCCCGTGGGCCGTCGGCACGGCCTCGTACAGGTCCCCGCCCACCGCGGCACCCCGGCTCGCCGACAGCTGCGCCGCGGCCAGCGTCAGGCCGTCGATCCGCCCCGGCAGCGGCCTCAGCAGCGCCCGTTGCGCGGCGCCCGCGATCTCCTGCGAGCGGCGCAGTTCGTTCAGCAGTCCCCGCCGGATGTGCAGGGCGCACCCCGTGGCCAGCAGCAGGAAGGCCGCGCAGGTGGCCAGGCTCGGCACCAGCCGCCCCGGAGTGGCCAGCTCCCAGGACACCGCGGCGCCGCCCCAGGCCAAGACGCACACCCGGCGCACCTGGGGCATCTCCCCGCGCGTGATCATCCGTAGGACTCCCCTCCGGCCGGATCGATTGTGTCGACCGACCGGCACCCGGGACACGGCCCTCCGGCGTTCTCACCCGAATGAGTGAGGAGGGGTCCCCCCACGCCCGCCAGAGCGCAGGGGGCACATCCGGTGGTCCGGATGCGCCCCTCAGCAGGCCTCGAACGGGTCCGAGGACCGGGCGGCTACGCGCCCCGGAGCACCGCCCCGGTCCGCTCGCCCGCCAGCGCCACCGCCGCGTCGCGCGCGGCCGTGGACTCCTCGGCGGTCAGCGTCCGGTCGGCCGCGCGGAAGCGCAGCGCGTAGGCCAGGGACTTCTTGCCCTCGCCCACCTGCTCACCGGTGAACACGTCGAACAGCCGCAGCGACTCCAGGAGTTCGCCCGCGCCCTTGCGCAGGGCGGCCTCCACCGAGGACGCCGGGACCGACGCGTCCACGATCAGCGCCACGTCCTGGGTCGCCACCGGGAAGGTGGAGATCCGGGGCGCCTTGAGGGCCTCGCCACCGGCCGCCGCGAGGCGGTCGAGGTCGATCTCCATCGCGCTGGTGCGGGCCGGCAGGCCCATCGCCTTGACCACGCGCGGGTGCAGCTCACCGGCGTGGCCGATGACCCGCTCGACACCGTCGATGGTCACGACCAGCTCGGCGCAGCGTCCCGGGTGCCAGGGACCGTACTGGCCCTGGCGGACGACGAGCTCGGTGCCGGCCTCGACGGCGAGCGAGCGGGCGGCCTGGACCGCGTCCGCCCAGTCGGCCGGGCGGCCCTTGCCCCACCAGCCGGCCTGCTCGCGCGCGCCGGCCAGCACGACCGCGGCGTACCGCGGCTGCGCGGGCAGGGCCGCGTCCAGGGTGGCGATCTCCTCGTCCGTGGGACGCCGGTCGACGGGCAGCCGTACGGCGACACCCGGCCGCGCGGCGGCCCGGAAGACCGAACCGGTCTCGAAGAGCGCGAGGTCGTGGCTGCCCCGGCTGTCGTTGCGGCGCAGCGCGCCGAGCAGACCCGGCAGCAGCGTGGTGCGCAGCGCCGGCTCCTCGTCGGAGAGCGGGTTGACCAGCGTGACGACCTGGCGGGTCGCGTCGTGCGCCGGCAGCTGGAGCTGGTCGAAGACGCCCACGCCGAGGAACGGGTAGTTGAGCGCCTCGACGTAGCCCGCACCGGCCAGTGCGCGGCCGACCCGGCGGTGCAGCTGCTGCCGGACGGTGAGACCACGGCCGGACGGCGCCTGCGGGAGGGTCGACGGGAGGTTCCCGTAGCCCTCCAGCCGGATGACCTCTTCGGCGAGGTCGTTGGGCGCGGCGAGGTCGGGCCGCCACGAGGGGAGGGTGACGACGAGCTCGTCCTGGCCGTAGACGTCGCAGCCGATCTCCTGGAGGCGGCGCACGACGGTCTCTCGGCCGTACTCCATGCCCGCGACCCGGTCCGGGTGGTCCGCGGCCATGGCGATGGTGCGCGGCGCGCCCGGTGCGACGACCTGGGTGACCCCGGCCTCGGCGGTGCCGCCGGCGAGGAGCACGAGCAGGTCCACGGTGCGCTGCGCGGCCGCGGCGGCGGCCTGCGGGTCGACGCCCCGCTCGAAGCGCTTGGAGGCCTCGGAGGAGAGCTTCATGCGGCGGGCGGTGCGCGAGATCGACACGGAGTCGAAGTGCGCGGCCTCGATCACGACGTCCGTGGTCCCCGTGACCTGGCCGGTCTCGGGGTCGGTGACGGAGTCGGCGATCTCGGTGTTGGCGCCGCCCATGACGCCGGCGAGGCCGATCGGCCCGCTCTGGTCGGTGATCACCAGGTCCTCGGCGTCGAGCGTGCGCTTGACCCCGTCGAGGGTGGTGAACTTCTCGCCCTGCTCGGCGCGGCGGACGCCGATGGTGCCTTCGATCCGCGAGCGGTCGTAGGCGTGCAGCGGCTGGCCGAGCTCCAGCATCACGTAGTTGGTGATGTCGACGGCGAGCGAGATCGGGCGCATGCCCGCCTTCTGCAGGCGGCGGGTCAGCCAGATCGGGGAGCGCGCGTCGGGGTCGAGGCCGGTCACCGTGCGGGCGGTGAAGAGGTCGCAGCCGGCCGGGTCGTCGATCGCGACCGGGTAGCCGTACGAGTTCGGCGCGGGGACGTCGAGCAGCGCAGGGTCGCGCAGCGGCAGACCGTAGGAGGTGGCCACCTCGCGGGCGATGCCGCGCAGGGACATGCAGTAGCCGCGGTCCGGGGTGACGTCGATGTGCAGCACCTCGTCGACGAGCTCCAGGAGCTCGATCGCGTCGGTGCCGACCTCGTGCTCGTGCGGCAGCACGATGATGCCGTGCGTGCCGTCGTCGCCCATGCCCAGCTCCTCGCCGGAGCAGATCATGCCGTGAGAGGTCCGGCCGTACGTCTTGCGCGCGGCGATGGCGAAGTCGCCGGGCAGCACCGCGCCGGGCAGGACCACGACGACCTTGTCGCCGACGGCGAAGTTCCGGGCGCCGCAGACGATCTCCTGCGGCTCGCCGGTGCCGTTGGCCCCGCCGACGTCGACCGTGCAGAACCGGATCGGCTTGCGGAAGCCCTCGAGCTCCTCGATGGTCAGCACCTGGCCGACGACGAGCGGGCCCTTGAGCCCGGCGCCGAGCTGCTCGACGGTCTCGACCTCGAGGCCGGCGTCGACCAGCTTGGCGGCCACGTCGCGGCCGGTCGCACCCGCGGGGAGGTCGACGTACTCCCGCAGCCAGGAAAGCGGGACGCGCATCAGATCTCACTCCCGAACGGCCGGGTGAAACGCACGTCACCCTCGACCATGTCTCGCATGTCTTCAACGTTGTGACGGAACATCAGCATCCGCTCGATGCCGAAGCCGAAGGCGAAGCCGCTGTACTTCTCGGGGTCCACACCGCAGGCGACGAGCACCTTGGGGTTGACCATGCCGCAGCCGCCGAGCTCGATCCAGCCCTCGCTGGAGCAGGTACGGCACGGGCGGTCGGGGTTGCCCACCGACTCGCCGCGGCACACGTAGCACTGCATGTCCATCTCGGCGGACGGCTCGGTGAACGGGAAGAAGTGCGGGCGCAGCCGGGTGGTGGTCTCCTCGCCGAAGAGC
This sequence comes from Streptomyces sp. NBC_01294, assembly GCF_035917235.1. NCBI lineage: Bacteria > Bacillati > Actinomycetota > Actinomycetes > Kitasatosporales > Streptomycetaceae > Streptomyces > Streptomyces sp. NBC_01294. Next base: position 6,526,223 of record NZ_CP108423.1, on the reverse strand, counting down.
TCCTTGACCATGTGGTCGATGGTGCCCCGCAGGTCCGCCATGGTCAGGCCCTCGTCCACGGCCAGCAGCTCGACCTGGTGGAAGACCGGGGTGTGCGTCGCGTCGAGCTCGTCGGTGCGGTACACCCGGCCCGGGCAGACGATGTAGACGGGGGGCTTGCGCTCCAGCAGCGAGCGCGCCTGCACCGGGGAGGTGTGGGTGCGCAGCACGACGCCCGACTCGTCGCCCTCGGTGCCCTCGGGCCCCCGGACGAAGAAGGTGTCCTGCATCTGGCGCGCCGGGTGGTCGGGCGTGAAGTTGAGGGCGTCGAAGTTGAACCACTCCGCCTCGACCTCGGGCCCCTCGGCGACCTCGTACCCCATGGCCGTGAAGATGTCCGCGATGCGGTCCATCAGCGTGGTCAGGGGGTGCCGTGCGCCGGCGGGGACGCGGTCGTAGGGCAGCGTGACGTCCACTGCCTCCTCGACCAGCACCCGCTCGTCGCGCTCGGCCTCGAGCTCGACCGTGCGGGCCCCGAAGGCCTTGTTCACGGCGCCTCGGGCCTGGCCCACTCGCTTGCCCGCCTCGGCCTTGGCCTGCGGGGGCAGCGCGCCGATCTCGCGGTTGGCGAGCGCCAGGGGCGAGCGGTCGCCCATGTGCGCGGTCTTCGCCTCTCGCAGCGCGTCGAGGTCGCCGGCGGACGCGAAGGCGGCGAGCGCCTCGTCCCGCATGCGCTCGATCTCTTCCGGTTTCAGTGCCTCGACCTCGACAGGGTCGTACGACTTGTTCGGTGCCGACATCTCTTCCCGTACTTCCGATGGCTGGCTGGTGGGTCCCCGTACGACTCGATCGGCACAAGGACAACACAAAGGTGCCAAAGGTCGAGTCTAAAGGTCGCTGGGGGTGAAGGAGCCCGTGGGCCGCCTGGCGAGACGCTCCGCAGGGCTACTGCGTGAGGTACGCCGGGGCGCTCACGGGCAGGATAAATCGGAATTCGGCGCCGCCGCCTGGGCCGCGGCCGACCGTGATGGTGCCGCCGTGGGCCTCCACGATGCCCTTGACGATGTACAGGCCCAGGCCGGTGCCGCCGCGCTTGCTCCCCCGCCAGAAGCGGGTGAAGACGCGGCCCATCGACTCCTCGGGGATCCCGGGGCCTTCGTCGGTCACGGTGACGGCGGTTCCCTTCTCGTGCGGCGCTACTGCGATGGTGACCGTTCCGTCTCCGTGTCGCACCGCATTTTCAAGGAGGTTGCCGAGGATCTGGTCGATCTTGTCCGGATCGGCCCACAGGTCGGGCAGCGGACGGCTGACGCTCACGAGGAACCGCTCGGGTGCCTGCCCGTTCGCGGTGAGCGCCTGCACGTGGCGGCCGACGGCGGTGGCGATGTCGACCGGCTGGCGGCGCACCTCCAGGCGTCCGGAGTCGATGCGGGAGATGTCGAGGAGTTCGGCGATCAGGCGGGTGACGCGGTTGGCGTCGGCGTCGACGGTCTCCAGCATCAGCCGCTTCTGGTCGTCGGTGAACCGCTCCCACTTGGCCAGCAGGGTGGCGGTGAACCCCTTGACGGAGGTCAGCGGGGAGCGCAGCTCGTGGGCGACGGTGGCGATCAGCTCGGCGTGGCTGCGTTCGGTGCGGCGGCGGGCCTCGGTGCCGCGCAGGGTGACCACGAGGCGGCGCACCGGGCCGGTGGGGTGGGTGCGGACGTAGCTGGCGGAGACGAGCACCTCGCGGCCGCCCGGGAGCAGCAGGTTTCGCTCGGGCTGCCCGCGGCGGGTGGCGAGGCCCCCGTACGGGTCGGTCAGCGCCCACCAGCGGCGGCCTTCGAGGTCCTCCAGCGGAAGGGCCAGGTCGATGCGGGCGCCGAGCGCCTGTTCCGGCGCCAGGGCGGTGATCCGTGCGGCGGCGGCGTTGAAGCAGATCACCTGACCGGTGTCGTCGGCGACGACGAGTCCGTCGGGCAGGCTGTCGGGGTCGATGCCGAAGCCGAGCCCCTCGACGGGATTGCCGCCGCCGGGGACCGCCGCGATGGCCTCGGACGGCGGGGGCCCTGCCTGCGGCGGTACGGGGCGGCGCGTCCCGGCCGCGGGCACCGGGGGCACCTGGGGGACGGGGGGAACCGGGGGGACGACGACATCGGCGCGGGCGCCGTCGGCACGGTCCGCGGGGCGGCCCGTACGGGCCGCGTACGGGGGCGGGGCCTGCGACGGGACGCCGGCGAGCTCGTCGCCCACCGGGCGGACCTCGCGGCCGCCGACGGCGCCGGGCACCGGTGAACCGGCCGCCGTGGCGGCCCCCGGTGAGCTGTTCGTACCGACGGTCATGTCCCCGTACCCCACATCTCCGAGTAGCGCAGTGGGCCCCCGGGCCGCCACATTACTAGCTGGGGGTCACGGAGCGGCACCCTCCGGGCGCCCGCTGTGCACGCGCGGACGCGTAGAGGCACACGGCGGCGGCCGTCGCGAGGTTCAGGCTCTCCGCCTTCCCGTGGATCGGGACCCGCACCACGGCGTCGGCCAGGGCCCGGGTCTCCTCCGGCAGGCCCCAGGCCTCGTTGCCGAAGACCCAGGCGGAGGGACCGCCCATGGTGCCCGCGTCCAGCTCGGCGTCGAGGTCGTCCTCGCCCGCGCCGTCGGCGGCCAGGATCCGCACGCCGGCCGCCCGCAGCCCCTCGACGGCCGCCTCCACCGGAACGCCGACCGCGACCGGGAGGTGGAAGAGGGAGCCGACGGAGGCCCGTACGGACTTGGGGTTGTAGAGGTCCACGGAGGCGTCGGTCAGCACCACCGCGTCGGCGCCTGCGGCGTCCGCGCAGCGCAGCACCGTACCGGCGTTGCCGGGGTCGCGGACGTGCGCGAGGACGGCGACGAGCTTGGGCGCGGCCTTGAGGATGTCCTCGAACGGGGAGTCCAGGAACTGGCAGACGCCGACGAGGCCCTGCGGGGTGACGGTCTGCGAGACCTCGGCGAGCACCTCGTCGGAGGCGTAGTGCACGCGGGCGCCCGCGTGCAGGGCGGCGTCGATGATCTCGGCGTAGCGCTCGGCCGCCTCGACGGTGGCGAACAGCTCGATCAGGGTCGACTCGCCCGTGGCCCCGCGGTGCTCGACGGCCTCGCGGACCGCCTGCGGGCCCTCGGCGATGAACCGGCGCTCCTTGGTACGGAAGTTGCGCCGCGCCAGTCGCCTGGCGGCGGCCACCCGCGGGGATCGGGGGGAGATCAGCTCGGCGGGGTGACCCAGGTCAGCCATGGTCTCTGCGGTTCTCTCTCGGGGTGCGGGGCACGCGGGGCGCGGGCGGTGCGGGCGGTGCGCACAGCGCGGAGCGCGGGCCGTGCGGGCGCCCCTGCGGTGCGGGGAAAGCACTCGGACCCGCAGGCGAATCGCCTGCGGGTCCGAGGGTGCCGACCGCTTACGCGGCCGGCCAGGCCTTACGCAGCGGCCTTGGGGGCGTTGACGTCGGCCGGAAGCGCCTTCTGCGCGACCTCGACGAGCGCGGCGAACGCGTTGGCGTCGTTGACGGCCAGCTCCGCGAGGATCTTGCGGTCCACCTCGATGTTGGCGGCCTTCAGACCCTGGATGAGGCGGTTGTACGTCATGCCGTTCTGGCGGGCAGCGGCGTTGATGCGCTGGATCCACAGCTGACGGAAGTCGCCCTTGCGCTTCTTGCGGTCGTTGAAGTTGTAGACCAGCGAGTGGGTGACCTGCTCCTTGGCCTTGCGGTACAGGCGCGAACGCTGACCGCGGTAGCCGGAGGCCGCCTCGAGGATCGCCCGGCGCTTCTTGTGGGCGTTTACTGCCCGCTTGACGCGTGCCACTTTTTAACTCCTTGTAGCGGGGCCGTGGGTGTCTTCACACGGCCCGAATTCGATGGGGTCCCGGTCTTGACGTCCCGCTCCCGGAAGGGGAGCGGAGGACGTCACTTGCCGAGAAGCTTCTTGATCTTCGCGGCGTCGCCGGGGGCCATCTCCGCGGTGCCGGTCAGGCGGCGGGTGACACGGGACGACTTGTGCTCGAGCAGGTGGCGCTTGCCGGCGCGCTCACGGAGCACCTTGCCGGAGCCGGTGATCTTGAAGCGCTTCTTGGAACCGCTGTGCGTCTTGTTCTTCGGCATAGCGCCGTTATCTCCTCGTCGGTGGCGCTCCCACCGGTCCGGTACGGGACCGGCTTACGGGAGCGTCATGTTGTGTCGGTGATCCGAGACGGGCTGCCTCGGGATCAGGCCTCGGCGTCCGTCTCGTCGGCCTTCGCCTCATCGGCGGGGGCCTCGGTGACCTCGGCAGAGGCGACCTCGGTGGTGTCATCGACCTCGACTGCGGCGTCCTGCGAAGGAGCCTCGTCGTCGGTGTGGGCGACACCCTGGCGCTCCGCCTTGCGGGCGGCCTGCGCCTCGCGGGCTTCGGCCATCGCCTCGGTCTTCTTCTTGTGCGGACCGAGGACCATGATCATGTTTCGGCCGTCCTGCTTCGGGTTCGACTCGATGAACCCGAGGTCCTCGACGTCCGAAGCGAGACGCTGCAGCAGTCGGAAGCCGAGTTCCGGCCTGGACTGCTCGCGACCACGGAACATGATCGTGATCTTGACCTTGTCGCCCTGCTTGAGGAACCGAACGACGTGACCCTTCTTGGTGTCATAGTCGTGCGGGTCGATCTTCGGCCGGAGCTTCATTTCCTTGATGACCGTGTGCGCCTGGTTCTTGCGCGCCTCACGGGCCTTCATGGCCGACTCGTACTTGAACTTGCCGTAGTCCATGAGCTTGCAGACCGGCGGGCGTGCGGACGCCGCGACCTCGACCAGGTCGAGGTCGTACTCCTGCGCGAGCTCGAGCGCCTTGGCAAGCGGCACAATGCCGACCTGCTCGCCGCTGGGACCGACAAGCCGTACCTCGGGAACGCGAATCCGGTCGTTGATGCGGGGCTCGGTGCTGATGGATCCTCCTCGGTAGCACCACACGACTGCCTGGCAGACAGCCGCTGACGTGTAATTTCCGTCAGACCGACCACAGCGGGAGAATGAAAAAAGCCCCGCCGGGCACAGGCAGGGGCTCCAAAACAACCGGAGCACCGCCGCGTGCGAACCGCGGGGCGCAGACTCGGGCCGCTTTCCATCGTCCGTACGGAACGATGGATGCCGCCTGACCGGATGACCCGCCGCCCCGGAGGGTGGTCGGGTGGGAGAACGGAGCCTCCACTTGTGGGCCGGGCACAACAGTGTCCGGCCGGTCGATGTACATACTAGCACCCGCGTTGCAAGCCCGCCGCACGGCCTATCGTGGTGCGCATGACTGACGCGACCCCCTCCACCGACCCCGCTGCCGACGCCTCCCCCGACTACGACGCCATGACCCGCGACATCGCGGACGTGCCCGCCGTCGAGGTGATCACCACGGTGGCCGTGCACCTGCTGAGCGCCGCGGCGGTCAACCTGGGCCTGGACAAGCCGGACTCGGAGCACAAGGACCTCGACGAGGCCCGCAAGCTCATCACGGCCCTCGCCGGCCTGGTCACCGCGAGCGCCACCGAGATCAGCTCCTTCCACGCCGCCCCGCTGCGCGACGGCCTGAAGTCGCTCCAGCTGGCCTTCCGCGAGGCCTCCATCGTCCCGGACGAGCCGGGCCAGGGGCCGGGCGAGAAGTTCACGGGTCCCGTCTTCGCCTGAGTCCCGTCCCGCACCGCACCGCACCGCACCGCACCGCACCGCACGCATCACGGCTCCACGCACACGAAGAGGAGAGGCGGATCACACCGGAACGTCACGGTGTGATCCGCCTCTCCTCTTCGTGTGCGTTCCTTCACTTCGTCCGTCGGCGGGTTCGGCCGTTCAGCGGGCGAACAGCGGCTCGCCGGGCGGAGCGGGAGCGTCCGACGGCAGAAGCGCCAGGTCCAGGCCGCGCACCAGCCGGGCCCGCAGGATGGTGTCCGCCGCCAGGGCCTCGGCGACGCGACGGGCCGCGGCGGGGGCGTGCGCGTCGGCGGCCAGCACGATCGCGAGGGTGCCGTCGGCGCCCGCGCCGCCCGGTCCGAGGTGGGCGCGGAGCACGGCCGGCTCCGCCGACACGGCGGCCCGTACGGCCTCCCGTACGGCGGGATCGGCCAGCGGGTCCGCGTCCGTACGGCCCTCGGCGAGCGCGAGCAGCGCGGAGCCGGTCAGCTGGTAGGCGACGGGGCCGGCCAGGTCCAGGACCACCGTGTCGGCCTTCTCGTGCGCGGCGGCCGCCAGGGCCTGGTGCAGCGGGACCGCCACCGGCCGGGCCGCGGGATCCCAGAGCGCGAGCGAGGCGATCGAGGTGAAGGCGGGCAGGGCCCGCCGGTCCCCCGCGCGCAGGGTGGGGACGGCCATGTCGCTGGTCTTCTCGCGCTTGAGGCCCGTCTCCGGGTCGGTCTCCACCTCGCCGAGGACGGCGACGACCGGGACCAGCAGCCGGGCGTCCTTGAGCGCCGCCAGCACCTGCGGTTCCTGCGTCCGGTCCGCGGCCCAGACGGCCAGGGCCGCGGTCAGCCGGGGATCGGCCGAGCCGTCGTCGTCGGAGAAGCCCGGGTCGGGAATGTTCTTGTTCGCCATGTTCGCCACAGTTACCCGACCCTACTGTGCCGGGCCCGACGGCGCCGTGAGGGGTGGGCGGTCCCGGCCCCGGGTGCCCCGCCGCGGCCGCCGGGCCAGTACGCCGGCCACCACGAGCAGCACGGCCCCTGCGGCCGCGGCCGCCGGCGCGCCCAGCCGGGCGCCGCGCTCGGGCGGGCGGACCGGTTCGGGGCCGGGGCCGAAGTACGTGCGCCCGGCCGCGGCGGGCGCGGGCACCGAGGCCTCCGGCCGCATCGCCTGCGCGACCTGGAGGGCGGCGGCGGGGTCCACCATCCCGTGTCCGCGGGCGTCGTCGCGGCCGCCGGCCGGGGCGTTGGAGGCGGTGTCCTCCAGCAGTTTCTTGATCTGGGCCGGGGACAGGTCCGGGTGCGCGGCCTTGACGAGGGCCACGGCGCCCGAGACGAAGGCCGCGGCGGCGCTCGTGCCCCAGCCCTCGTAGTAGGAGCGGTCGGGGTCGGCGATGACGACGTCGACGCCCGGGGCGCTGACGGTGGCGTACCAGTTGCGGGTGGAGAACTTCGCCTTCTTGCCGCGGCGGTCGACGGCGGTGACGGCGATGACCCCCGGGTAGGCCGCGGGGTAGGAGACGCGGTCGCCCGTCTCGCCGCCGTTGCCCGCGGAGGCGACGACGACCACGCCCTTGCCGAGGGCGTACTGGACGGCCTCGTCCTCGCCCGCCTCGTGGTGGGCGGAGTCGCTGTCGTCGCCGAGGGACATGTTGATCACGTCGGCGCCGTGGTCCGCGGCCCAGCGGATGCCCTCGGCGAGGGCGCCGCCCTTGCTGTCGCGGGCCTGGGCGCGGCCCGGGTCGCCCTCCTCGAGGATCACCCGGACCGGCAGGATCCGCGCCTGCGGGGCGATGCCGAGGACGCCCTGTCCGCGGCTGGGTCCGTGGCCGTGCCCGGCGATGATGCCGGCCATGGCCGTGCCGTGGCGGGCCCAGGCGCGGTCGCCGCGACCGGCGCCCATGCCGATGAGGTCGGTGCCGTCGAGGACCTGCCCGGCGAGGTCGGGGTGGGAGTCGTCGACCCCGGTGTCGAGGACGGCCACGGTCACCCCGTCGCCCCGGGTGGTGCCCCAGGCCTCTTCGGCGCGCAGCGCCAGCAGGCCCCACTGGCGGTCGCGGACGGTGTCGGCGGCGGCCGGGGAGGCGGTGGCGGTCGTGAACAGGGTGGCGGCCGTCAGGGCGGCGGCCAGCTGCCCGAGCACCCGTCGGAGGTTCATCGGGTGGCCTCCGGGGCGGGCGTGACGGGCGGGGCGGCGAGGGCGGCCACGCCCTGCCCGATGCGGTCGGCGAGGGCCTTGGCCTCGTGGCCGAGGCCCGCCTGGGCGACGGCTCCCGTGGCGTCCTTCTTCATCAGGTCCTCGGCGGGGCGGGGCGCGTCCAGGGGGCGGCCGTCGGCGAAGGAGGAGACGGTGTAGACGACGACGGGGGCCTCGTCGAGTACGGACGCGGCCCAGGCGGCCCGCTGGCCGTCGGTGAATCCGTACGCGAGCGGGGCGGTGAGCCGGCCGGTCAGGGCGCTCATCGTGGGGGCGTCGGCGGGGGTGAAGACCAGCCCGACGGTGATCAGGGAACTGCGGGTGGCGTCGGTGTAGGTGGCGCGGAGCACGCGGGTGCAGCCGGCGTCGGCCAGCAGGGTCTGCCAGTCGGCGGCGAGGGCGGCCGGACAGTCGGCGTCGGGTGCGAGCGCGATGCGGGTCCAGGTCCGGTCGGCGCCGCCGGGGCCGGCCGAGGGGCCGGTCAGCACGGGCGGCAGGAGGCTGTCGACGGGCGCGGCCCGCCAGAGCGACTCGGCCTTGCGGTAGGCGGCGTCGGAGGGCAGCGGGCGGTTGGCGGCGCGGTGGTCGGCCCAGGTGGTGACGGCGGCTCCGCCGACGAGGCCGCCCCCGAGGAGGACGCAGAGCGCGGCGGCGGTGACGCGTGCGGGGTGGCGGCGCGGCGGCGCGTGCGCGGGCTGGGGCGGCGGGGACCAGGGATCGGGCTCGCCCTGGATCGTGGTCCGCGGTGTCGTCGTGGTCATCCGGCGGCTCCGCCCCCCGTTCCGTACGGCTGCCTGTCCGTACTCTACGGGGTCCCCGGCAGGGGCTCCGCGGGGCCGTGCGCCGGTCCCCGGCGGGGTGCCGGGGCGGGCGCGGGCGCCGGCACGGGTGCGCGGTGCCCGCCGCGCACCCCTACCCACCGGTAGAGACCTCTGGCAAGCTGCCGCCCATGAACTCCCCCGCCGCCGACCGCGCCCGGTACGACCGGGCGACCGCGCACCTGGACGCGCCGCTGGCCATCGTGGACCTCGACGCCTTCGACGCCAACGCCGACGACCTCGTGCGCCGGGCCGGCGGGAAGCCGGTCCGCGTCGCCAGCAAGTCGGTGCGGTGCCGGGCGCTGCTCGAACGGGTCCTGGCCCGGCCCGGGTTCGCCGGGATCATGTCGTACACCCTCGCCGAGTCGCTCTGGCTGGCCCGGTCCGGTTTCGAGGACGTGCTCCTCGCCTATCCCTCCGCCGACCGCGGCGGGTTCGGCGAGCTGGCGAACGACGCCAAACTGGCCGGCGCCGTCACGGTGATGGTGGACGATCCCGCGCAGCTGGAGCTGATGGACCGGGCCCGGGACGGGGGTACCGAGGAGATCCGGGTCTGCCTGGAACTGGACACCGCCCTGCACCTGTTCGGCGGCCGGGTACGGGTCGGGGCCCGGCGCTCGCCGCTGCGCGAGCCCGCGCAGCTGGCCGGCCTGGCCCGTACGGTCGCCTCCCGGCCCGGGTTCCGGGTGGTGGGGCTGATGGCGTACGAGGGGCACGTCGCCGGGGTCGGGGACGCGCTGGCGGGCCGCCCCGTGCGCTCCCGGGCCATCCGGCTGATGCAGGGCGCGGCCCGCAGGGAGCTGGCGGCGCGGCGGGCCGAGGTGGTGCGGGCCGTGCGGGCCGTCGTGCCGGACCTGGAGTTCGTCAACGGCGGCGGGACCGGCAGCGTGCAGCAGACCGCCGCCGAGGACGCGGTGACGGAGATCGCCGCCGGGTCGGGGCTGTACGTGCCGCGGCTCTTCGACAACTACACCTCCTTCAGCGGGCGTCCGGCCGCCCTGTTCGCCCAGCCGGTGGTGCGCAGGCCGGGCGTGGGCGTGGTGACCGTGCTCGGGGGCGGCTACCCGGCCTCCGGCGCGGCGGGCGCCGACCGCCTGCCGGTGCCGTACCTCCCCCAGGGGCTGCGCTACGACCCTCAGGAGGGCGCCGGGGAGGTGCAGACTCCGCTGCTGGGCGCCCCGGCCGACGATCTGCTGATCGGCGACCGGGTGTGGTTCCGCCACGCGAAGGCGGGCGAGCTGTGCGAGCGCTTCGACACGCTGCACATGGTGGAGGGCGACCGGGTGACGGCCACCGCCCCGACGTACCGGGGCGAGGGCCGCACGTTCGTCTAGTCCGGTAGTCCGGCCTTCGCTGCGGCAGGTCAGAAGACGGAGTCGGTCTGGTCCGGGACGACGCTCCCGTCGCCCCGCAGGACCGGGCCCTTGGCGCCGTCGTGGTCGACGTAGCCGGTCGTCGTGCACGGGTAGGGGCCGGCCTTCTGCGGCTTGGGCTCGATGAACATGGGGTTGACGATCCACCGGCCGTCGCCGTTGTCGTAGGCCCGGCACATCAGCTCGTTCTTGTTGCGGTTCACCACGAGCCGCAGGGCGGTCGCGTCGCGCAGGAACGAGATGTCGGTGTCGGAGTCGCCGGCGGCGAACACCTGGCGGCGGGCGGCGGGCTGGACCTGCTCCGCGGCGGCGCCGCGCACGCCGAAGATCTCCTTGTTGATCCAGCAGCGCTTGCCGTCGATGTACGTGATCATCGTGTCGTCGCCGTCGCGGACGGATCCGCAGCCCTGCAGGTGGGCGGTGAACTTCCCGCCGCGGGTGGTGGTGTTGCGGATGCCCATGACGTGGTCCGCGCCGATGCCGACGCCCTCGGCCCACACCTCGACGACCGGCTGCGGCGAGGCGGAGCTGATCCAGACGTCGAAGCCGGCCTTCCGCAGCGCGGCGATCAGGTCCTTCTGCTGGTCGTAGTAGCGGACCCAGCCGGTGGCGGTACCGGTGCCGACCCGCTGCGCGGCGCCGATGGGCGCGGCGAGGTTCTCGGTGCGGGCGGCGGCGGCGAAGCCGCGGATCTCGCGGGCGGTCCAGCCCCGCATCAGCTGGGGCAGCCAGGAGTACGAAGGCTCGGTGGTGCGGCGGTCCCAGCCGGCGAAGGCGGGGGCTCCGGCGCGGGTCGCGGCGGTGCCGTAGACGGCGTTGATCTCGTCGGCGCAGGCGGCGCCCGCGGGGGTCCCGGTGGGCAGCGGGGCGCCGGGCCGGGCGAGGGCGGCGCAGGCGCCGGCCAGTGCGGTGGCCGCGGCGGGGGTGAGGAAGCGGCTGGTGGTGGACCAGTCCCCGGCGGCGGGCTGGCGGATCCTGCCGTTGCGCAGCATCCAGAACATGGTGGCGTCGCCCACGTCGTTCTTGACGACGGTGTTGTCCCAGTCGAAGACGGCGACGGGCTTGGCGCGGCCGGGCCGGTACGGGTTGCAGCGGCCGTGGCGGTCGACGAGTTCCTGGAGGCGGGCCTGGTTGTCCCCGTGCCAGCCGGAGCCGACGCTGACGCGGGGACAGGGGCCGTGACCCGCCGGTGCCGCTTGACCCGCCTGGGCCGGCGGGGCCCAGAGGAGTCCGGAGCCGGTGAGCGCCATGAGGGCGAGGGGGGCCGCCCACTTCCTGTGCATGCTGCTCCTTCGGGGAGGGGGAAAGGAACAGCCGGGCACCTTGCGGCGCCCGGCTGGCGTGCCCTGCTGCTCGCGTACGGACGGGACCTACAGGGGGGTCACGTACGCGCCGGAGATACCGCCGTCGACGAGGAAGTCGGTGGCGTTGATGAAGGAGGAGTCGTCGCTGGCCAGGAAGGCGACGGCGGCGGCGATCTCGGTGGGCTCGGCGAACCGGCCCAGCGGGATGTGCACGAGGCGGCGGGCGGCGCGCTCGGGGTCCTTGGCGAACAGCTCTTGGAGCAGCGGGGTGTTCACCGGGCCGGGGCACAGCGCGTTGACGCGGATGCCCTCGCGGGCGAACTGCACGCCGAGCTCGCGGGACATGGCCAGGACGCCGCCCTTGGAGGCGGTGTAGGAGATCTGGGAGGTGGCGGCGCCCATGATGGCCACGAAGGACGCGGTGTTGATGATGGAGCCGCGACCCTGGCGCTGCATGTAGGGCAGGGCCGCCTTGCAGCAGAGGTAGACGGAGGTGAGGTTGACGTCCTGGACGCGCTTCCAGGCCTCCAGGCCGGTGGTGAGGATCGAGTCGTCGTCCGGGGGCGAGATGCCGGCGTTGTTGAAGGCGATGTCGACGGAGCCGTAGGTGTCGAAGGCCGTCTTGAAGAGCGCCTCGACCTCCTCGGGGCTGGTGACGTCGACCTTCACGAAGGTGCCGCCGACCTCCTCCGCCGCGGCCTTGCCGGCCGTCTCGTCGATGTCGCCGCAGACGACGTTGGCGCCCTCGGACGCGAGGCGGCGGGCGGTGGCGAGGCCGATGCCGCTGCCGGCTCCGGTGATGACGGCGGTGCGGCCGACCAGGCGGCGGCAGACGATCTCTTCGGTGTGGTCGGTCATGTTCTTCAGGCCTCCGTGCTGATGAAGACGTTCTTGGTCTCGGTGAAAGCGGTGAGGGCGTCGGGTCCGAGCTCGCGGCCGAGTCCGGACTGCTTGTAGCCGCCGAAGGGGGTCCAGTAGCGGACGCTGCTGTGGGAGTTGACGGACAGGTTGCCGGCTGCGACGGCGCGCGAGACGCGCAGGGCGCGGCCGATGTCGCGGGTCCAGAGGGAGCCGGAGAGGCCGTACTCGGTCGCGTTGGCCAGGCGTACGGCGTCCTCCTCGTCCTCGAAGGGCAGGACGACCGCGACCGGGCCGAAGACCTCCTCCGCGGCCACGGGAGCCGTGGGGGCGACGTCCGTGACGAGGGTCGGCGGGTACCAGAAGCCGGGGCCCTCGGGGGCGGTGCCGCGGATCGCGGTGAGGTCGTCGGTGACGAAGGACCGTACGCGGTCCAGCTGGATCCGCGAGATCAGCGGCCCCATCTGCGTCTTCTCGTCGAGCGGGTCGCCCACGGCCACGGCTGCGATGCCGGGGGCGACGAGCTCCAGGAAGCGGTCGTAGACGGAGCGCTGTACGAGGATCCGGGTGCGGGCGCAGCAGTCCTGGCCGGTGTTGTCGAGGAAGGCCATGGGGGCGGCGGCCGCGGCCGCTTCGAGGTCGGCGTCGGCGAAGACGATGTTGGGGCTCTTGCCGCCGAGTTCGAGGGTCACCCGCTTCACCCGGTCGGCGCACTTGGCCATGATCTGCTTGCCGACGCGGGTGGAGCCGGTGAAGACGATCTTCGCCACGCCGGGGTGTTCGACGAGCGCGTCGCCCGCGACCGCCCCGTGGCCGGGGAGCACCTGGAAGAGGTGCTCGGGGATCCCGGCTTCGAGGGCGAGTTCGGCGAGGCGCAGCGCGGTCAGCGGGGTGGTCTCGGCGGGCTTGAGGATGACCGCGTTGCCGGCGGCGAGGGCCGGGGCCAGGCCCCAGGCGGCGATCGGCATGGGGAAGTTCCAGGGGGCGATCACGCCGATGACGCCGAGGGGTTCGAGGAAGGTGACGTCGATGCCGCCGGCGACGGGGATCTGGCGGCCCGAGAGCCGTTCCACTCCCCCGGCGGCGAAGTCGAGGAGGTCGCGTACGTTGCCGGCTTCCCAGCGGGCGTTGCCGATGGTGTGGCCGGCTTCGCGGACCTCCAGCTGCGCGAGTTCCTCGATGTGCCCGTCGACGACCGCGGCGAAGCGGCGCAGCAGCCGGGCCCGGTCGGCGGGGGCGGCCGCCGCCCAGGCGCGCTGGGCCGCGGCGGCCCGGGCGACGGCGGCGTCGACATCGTCCCGTGTGGCGGCCGGGACGAGGGCGACGGTTTCCTCGGTGGCCGGATTCAGCACTCGCATGTGGAGTGGGGCCAGCTCATCGGACACGTGGTGCCTCACAGACGTTCGGGAGGGGGAGGGTTACAGGCGTTCGAAGGAGCGGCGCAGCTCCCAGTCGGTGACCGCGGAGTCGTACGCGTCGAGTTCCACGCGGGCCATGTTCCGGTAGTGGGCGACCACTTCGGGCCCGAAGGCGGCCTTGGCGATCTCGCTGTTCTCCCACAGCTCGGCGGCCTCGCGCAGGGTGGCGGGGACGTGGGCGTAGTCGGCGGTGTAGGCGTTCCCGCCGCACGCCTCGGGCAGCTCCAGACGGTTCTCGATGCCGTAGAGCCCGGCCGCGACCAGGCCGGCGACGGCCAGGTAGGGGTTGACGTCCCCGCCCGGCAGGCGGTTCTCGAAGCGCATGGAGCGGCCGTGGCCGACGACGCGCAGCGCGCAGGTCCGGTTGTCCACGCCCCAGGCGACCGCGGTGGGCGCGAAGGATCCCGGCCGGAAACGCTTGTACGAGTTGATGTTGGGGGCGTAGAGAAGGGAGAAGTCGCGCAGCGCGGCCAGCTGACCGGCCAGGAAGTGCCGCATCACCGGTGACATTCCGCCTGGCCCGTCTCCGGCCATCGCGTTGCGTCCGTCGGCGTCGGTGAGCGAGAGGTGGATGTGACAGGAGTTGCCTTCGCGCTCGTCGAACTTGGCCATGAAGGTGAGCGAGACACCTTCCTGGGAGGCGATCTCCTTGGCCCCGGTCTTGTAGACGGAGTGCTGGTCGCAGGTGGTCAGCGCCTCGTCGTAGCGGAAGGCGATCTCGTGCTGGCCGAGGTTGCACTCCCCCTTGGCCGACTCGACGATCAGGCCCGCGGCCTGCATCTCGTTGCGGATCCGGCGCAGCAGGGGTTCGACGCGGCCGGTTCCGAGGACGGAGTAGTCGATGTTGTACTGGTTGGCGGGGGTCAGGTCGCGGTAGCCCGCGTTCCAGGCCTGCTCGTAGGTGTCCTGGAAGACCATGAACTCCAGCTCGGTGCCGACCATCGCGGTGTACCCGTGCTCGCCCAGGCGTTCCAGCTGGCGGCGCAGGATCTGCCGGGGTGCGGCAACGACGGGCGAGCCGTCGTTCCAGGCGAGGTCGGCGACGAGGAAGGCGCTGCCGGGGTTCCAGGGGATGCGGCGCAGGGTGGCCAGGTCGGGGTGCATGGCGAAGTCGCCGTAGCCCCGGTCCCAGGAGGACATCTCGTATCCGTCGACGGTGTTCATGTCGGTGTCGACGGCCAGGAGGTAGTTGCAGCCCTCCGTGCCGTGCTCGAGGACCTCGTCGAGAAAGAACTGTGCGGCGAACCGCTTGCCCTGGAGCCGCCCCTGCATGTCGGGGAAGGCCAGGACGACTGTGTCGATCTCACCGCTGGCGACGAGGGCACGGAGCTCCTCGGGCGCGAGCGGCGGCTTGCGGTCTACCACGGGAATCTCTCCTTCGGTGAGCCGAGAAGGCCTAAGGTATTGAATAGAACCATTGCTTGGGAAGGGGAGGAGCCGAGATGACCGATACGGCGAGCGAAGGCGACGCCGTCGCGCGACTGAATCCCGTGCTGCGGCAGGTGCGGGCGGGCAACGGTTTCGAGGAGGCGCTGGAGCAGATCCTGCAGGTGGTCCGGCTGGGCCTGGTGCCGGGCGGCGAACGGCTTCCGCCCGAGCGCGAGCTGGCGGAGCGGATGGGGATCAGCCGGGTCACCCTGCGCGAGGTGCTGAAGGTACTGCAGGACCAGGGCCTGGTGGAGGCCCGCCGCGGGCGGTACGGAGGAACGTTCGTGCTGCCCCGTCCCGACACCCCGGCCGGGGGCGCCGAGGAGGAGCTGCGCCGGCGCGTCGCGGGCGTCGACATCGAGGACGCCCTGCGGTTCCGCGAGGTCCTGGAGGTGGGCGCGGCCGGACTGTGCGCCTCGCAGGGACTGACCGAGGAGGGCGCCGAACGGCTGCTCGCCGCGCTGGGGGCCACCCACGACGCCCCGCTCGCCGACTACCGGCGCCAGGACACGCTCTTCCACCTCACCTTGTGCGAACTGGCGGGATCCGCCACCCTGACGGCCCAGTACGCGGCCGTCCGGGCCACCGTCAACGACCTGCTGGACTGCATCCCGCTGCTCGTGCGCAACCTGGAGCACTCCCAGCAGCAGCACACCGCGCTGGTGGAGGCGGTGCTGGAGCGGGACGCGGCCGGGGCGCGCGAGACCATGCGCGAACACTGCTGCGGCACGGCGGCGCTGCTGCGGGGCTTCCTGGCCTGAGCGGCTCCGGAGGCGGGGCCGGGACAAGGGCTGGGGCAGGGCAGGACAGGGGCCGGGGCGAGGGCGGGGCAGGGGCCGGGGCGAGGGCGGCGACGGCGCCCGGGAGGTTTTCGTAACTTCTGTTTAACGCAGAGGTCTTGCGCTCTCCACTCCACTAGCGCAAAGGTACGGGCCACAACCATTGCCCTGAGGCAGGAGCGCACGATGGCCGACGACATCGAGGCACGGCTGAGCGCCGTACCCGCACCCACCACGTCACCCGAGGGCGGAGACGGCTCCGACGACTACCTGAAGCGCCGCACGCTGCGCCGCGGCAGCGCCGGCTGGCTGCTCCTCACCGGCCTCGGCGTCGCGTACGTCGTCTCCGGCGACTTCTCCGGCTGGAACGTCGGCCTCGACAAGGGCGGCTTCGGCGGTCTCGCCATCGCCACCGTCCTCATGGGCGCGATGTACGCCTGCCTGGTCTTCTCCCTCGCGGAGCTGTCCACCATCCTGCCGACGGCGGGCGGCGGCTACGGGTTCGCCCGCCGCGCACTGGGCCCCTGGGGCGGCTTCCTCACCGGCACCGCCATCCTCATCGAGTACATCCTGGCCCCGGCCGCGATCGTCATCTTCATCGGCGACTACGTCGAATCCCTCGGCCTCTTCGGCCTCACCTCCAGCTGGCCGGTCTACCTCGGCTGCTTCGTGATCTTCATCGGCGTCCACCTCTGGGGCGTAGGCGAGGCACTCCGCTTCAGCCTCGTCGTGACCGCCATCGCCGTCGCCGCACTGCTGATCTTCGCGGTGGGGGCCTTCACGGAGTTCAGCGCGGACGGCCTGAACGACATCCCCGTCGACACGACCGCCTTCGGCTCGAACTCCTGGCTGCCGATGGGCCTGCTGGGCATCTGGGCCGCGTTCCCCTTCGGCATGTGGTTCTTCCTCGGTGTGGAAGGCGTACCGCTGGCGGCCGAGGAGGCGAAGGACCCGGTCCGCTCCATGCCGAAGGCGCTCGCCATCTCCATGGGCATCCTCGCCCTGCTGGCCCTGATCACCTTCTTCGCCGCCACCGGCGCCCAGGGCGCCGACGCCGTCAGGTCGGCCGGCAACCCGCTCGTCGTGGCCCTGGAAGGGGACGACGGCCCGACCGCGCTGAGCCGCTTCGTGAACTACGCGGGCCTGGCCGGCCTGGTGGCCTCCTTCTTCTCGCTCATCTACGCCGGCTCGCGCCAGCTGTTCGCCCTCTCCCGGGCCGGATACCTGCCCCGCTTCCTCTCGCTCACCTCGCAGCGCAAGGCCCCGTACCTGGGCCTCGTCATCCCCGGCGCGATCGGTTTCGCCCTCGCGGCGGCCACCGGCGACGGCGCCCGCATGCTCAACATCGCGGTGTTCGGCGCGACCATCTCCTACGCCCTGATGGCCCTCTCGCACATCGTGCTGCGCCGCCGGGAGCCGGACCTGGAGCGCCCGTACCGCACCCCGGGCGGGATCCTGACCTCCTCGGTCGCCTTCGCACTCGCCCTGTCGGCCCTGGTCGCCACCTTCCTGGTGGACAAGGACGCGGCGTTCATCGCACTGGCCGTGTACGCCGTCGCCCTGGCCTACTTCGCGATCTACAGTCGGCACCACCTCGTGGCCTCTGCCCCCGAGGAGGAGTTCGCTGCGCTCGCGAAAGCCGAGGCGGAACTGTCCCGCGACTGAAACCCTGTTGCCGCACCGCCCCGTCCCACCCTGGAGGTAGAGAACGTGCCCAGGCCGCTCATCGGCATCACCACCTATGTGGAGGAATCCACCCGCTACGGGGTGTGGGACCTCCCGACGTCCCTCGTACCGACCGGGTACTACGAACTCGTCCAGGCGGCGGGCGGCGCGGCCGTGCTGCTCCCGCCGGACGAACCCGGGTCGGCGGCGGAGGTGCTGAGCCGCGTGGACGGCCTGATCGTCGCGGGCGGCCCGGACGTGGACCCGGTCCACTACGGCGCCGCACGCGATCCCCGTACGGGCGCGTCGGCGACCGTACGCGACCACTGGGAGCTGGCCCTGATCGCGGCGGCGCTGGAGGAGGACGTGCCCGTGCTCGGCATCTGCCGGGGCATGCAGGCGCTGAACGTGGCCCTGGGCGGCACGCTGATCCAGCACATCGACGGGCACGTCGACACCCCGGGCGCCACGTCCTGGCACCCGGTACGCCCGGTCCCGGGCACCCGGTACGCGGCGCTGGTCCCGGAGCAGGCGGACGTCCCGACCTACCACCACCAGGCCGTCGACCGCCTGGGCCGCGGCCTGGTCGTCTCGGCCCACGCGCTCGACGGCACGGTGGAGGCCATCGAACTGCCCGACCCGGACCGATGGGTCCTGGGCGTCCAGTGGCACCCGGAACGCGACAAGGACACGCGCGTGATGTCGTCCCTCATCGAAGCCGCCATGACCCGCACGGCGGTCCCGGTGGCGTAACCGCTGCGCGGGCCCGGCCTGCGGCCGGCTTCTTGGGGCTCCGCCCCAAACCCCGCGCCTCAAACGCCGGCGGGGCTGGATTTCCCGGCGCTGCAGGGCGCACTTCCAGCCCCGCCGGCGTTTGAGGCGGTCTTTCAGCCTCGCCGGCGTTTGAGGCGCGGGGGTCCGGGGGCAGCGCCCCCGGCAACGGCGCCGCACCCGACCGGCCCCGCCTAGGACCGACGGGTCAGCGACAGCAGATCCCGCGCCGGCCCCGCCGGCCGGGATCCCGCCGGCCAGACCGCCCGCAGGGCCCGCCCCAGCCCGGCCCCCGACACCGGCACCTCCACCAGCCGCCGCGCCGCAAGCTCGTCCCCCACCGCCAGCTCCGACAGCACGCACGGCCCGGCCCCGCTCAGCGCCGCCGCCTTCACCGCGGTGGTCGACGCCAGTTCCAGCAGCGGCGCCGCCAGCCCCCCGCACCCCGCGAGCGCCGCGTCCAGCACCTGCCGCGTCCCCGATCCCCGCTCCCGCAGAATCAGCGGCATCGCCGCCAGTTCCGCCGCCTCCACCCCCCGCGTGCGCCGCGCCCACGGGTGCCCCGGCGTCACCGCCACCACGAGGCGGTCCTGCGCGATCACCGCCGAGTCCAGTCCCTCGGGCACCGTCAGCCCCTCCACGAAGCCGAGGTCCGCCTCGTGCGCGAGGACCCGCTCGGCGACCACGGCCGAGTTCCCCGCGTGCAGCGACACCGCCGTGTCCGGCCGCTGCCCGCGCAGTGCGATCAGCCACCCCGGCAGCAGGTACTCCGCGATGGTCATGCTGGCGGCCACCCGCAGCCGCGAGTCCCGCTGCCCGCGCAGCGCCTGCGCCCCCGCGTCGAAGGCCTCCGCCGCCTCCACCACCCGCCGGGCCCAGTCCGTGACCAGTGCCCCTTCGGCCGTCAGCGTCGATCCCCGCGGCGAGCGGTCCACCAGCGCCACCCCGAGCCGCGTCTCCATCGCCCGGATCCGGCTGCTCGCCGCGGGCTGGGTGATGCCCAGCCGCCGGGCCGCGCCGCTCAGGCTGCCGAGCCGCGCGACCTCGAGCAGCAGTTCCAGCGCGCCCAGGTCCGGCACCCGGTGCGCCAGCGGAACCCACTCCTCATTACCCATAACATCAGTTTATGACCTCATAGAGGGATGGCCTCTGCCGCCCCGGCCGCCCCGGCGCGAGGCTGGACCCATGGCCACCACCCTCGTGCGACCCCGCACCACGATGTCCCGGCTGCCCGCCGCCCACAAGGCTCCCGCGCTCCGGCACCTCGGCCCCAACTGGTACGCGTCCGTCATGGGCACGGCGATCATCGCCAACGCCGGCGCGACCCTCCCGTACCAGCTCCCCGGCCAGCGCGTGGCCTGCCAGCTCGTCTGGGCACTGTCCGCCGTGCTCCTCGCCGTCCTGCTCACCGCCCGTGCCGGCCACTGGCTCCACCACCGCGACCAGGCCCGCGCCCACCTCCTCGACCCCGCCGTCGCCCCCTTCTACGGCTGCCTCTCGATGGCGCTGCTGGCCGTCGGCGGCGGCACCCTCATCGTCGGCAAGGACCTGATCGGATCCGGCGCGGCCGTCGCCGTGGACGCCGTCCTGTTCACCGCCGGCACCGTGATCGGCCTGGCCATGGCCGTGGTCGTGCCCTACCTGATGGTCGTGCGCCACAAGATCGACCCCCGGCAGGCCGGCCCGGTCTGGCTGCTCCCCCTGGTCGCCCCCATGGTCTCCGCCGCCCTCGGCCCGCTGCTGATACCCCACCTGCCCGCCGGCCAGCCCCGCGAGACCCTGCTGCTCGCCTGCTACGCCATGTTCGGCATCAGCCTGCTCGCCACCCTGCTGATGCTCCCCCTGATCTTCGGCCGGCTGCTCGTGAGCGGCCCCCTCCCCCTGGCCCTGACCCCGACCCTGTTCCTGGTCCTCGGTCCCCTCGGCCAGTCCACCACCGCCGTGAACCAGCTCGCCGACGTCACCCACCAGTCGATCGGCGCCCCCTACGCCGGAGCGCTGAGCGCCTTCGCCGTCGTCTACGGGGTTCCCGTGATGGGCTTCGCGCTGCTGTGGCTGGCCCTCGCCACGGCCATGCTGGTCCGGGCGGCCCGCAACGGCATGGGGTTCGCCATGACCTGGTGGGCCCTGACCTTCCCCGTCGGCACCTGCGTCACCGGCGCCGCCGGCCTGGCCCACCACACCGGCCTGACCGCCTTCGCCTGGCTCGCGACCGCCCTGTTCCTCGCCCTGCTGACCGCCTGGCTGCTCGCCGCGACCCACACCCTGCGGGGCCTGTTCTCAGGCCGACTGCTCGCCGGCCCGTACGTTCACGTGGCGACCTCGAGCGCGTAGGTCCTCTGCGCATCCCCGGTGGGCATGCCGCTCAGCGCGCCGCGCGCAGGGCCTTTTCGAGCACCGCCGGCGCCTCGGCCAGCGAGGGGCCGTACCAGGTCAGGTGCCGCCCGCTGACCAGGGCCGCCGGCAGGCCGGGGAAGGCCTCCGGGCCGTCCTCGGCCGTGAAGCGGTAGGGCTCGTCCGGAAGCACCACCAGATCGCAGCCGGCCGCCGCGAGTTCCTCCACGGGCACCCGGGGATACCGATCCGCGTGCCCGGCGTAGACGTTGCGCACGCCGAGCCGCGCCAGCAGGTCCCCCGCGAAGGTGTCGCGGCCCAGCACCATCCACGGCCGCCGCCAGATCGGCACGAACGCGGCGAGCTCTCCGACCGGCTCCGCCCGGGCCCACGCGCGTTCCGCATCCGCCAGCCACCCCGGCCGCGCCAGCCCCAGCGCCCCCACCAGTACCCGGTCCAACTCCCGCAGCGCCTGCGGCAGGTCGCGGACCTCGGTGACCAGCACCTCCACCCCGGCCGCGCGCAGCGCCGCCAGGTCCGGGGCCCGGTTCTCCTCCTCGTTGGCGATCACCAGGTCGGGCCGCAGCTCCACGATCCCGCGTACGTCGGGGTTCTTCGTCCCCCCGATCCGCACCGCATCCCCGAGGTCCGCCGGGTGCGTGCACCAGTCCGTGACCCCGACCAGCAGCCCGGGCGCGCTCACGGCCACCGCCTCGGTCAGCGACGGCACCAGCGAGACGACCCGCCGCACGCCGCTCAGTGCTCCGGCGACGGGGGCTCGGACGTCGCGTGGATGTGCTCGCCCACCGCGACGACCAGGATCCGGGTGTCCTCGGTGACGGCCCGCCAGCGGTGGCGGACCCCTCCGGACAGGAACAGCGCGTCGCCGCTCTCCAGCCGGTACGCCCGCCCCTCCGCCTCCACCTGGCAGGCGCCCTCGACCACGTACATCAGCTCGTCGTTGCGGTGCTGGTACTCGCGGCCGGCGTCCTGGTCCCCGGTGAACTCCAGGGCGTGCAGCTGGTGGTGCCCGCGCACGAGGGGCCGTACGCCGGGGACCGGGGTGAGCCCGGACTCGTCGCCGGCCCGTACGAGGTCCACCGTGCGCGCGGTGTCGGAGGCGGCCAGCAGTTCGACGGCCGTGGTCTCCAGCGCGTCCGCGACCCGCTCCAGGGACCGCATGCTGGGCCGGGCCCGCTCGTTCTCTATCTGGCTCAGGAAGGGCACCGACAGACCGCTTCGCGCCGACACGGCGGCCAGCGTCAGGTGGAGCGCGCGGCGCCGCTTGCGCACGGCCACACCCACCCGCAGCGGTTCCTTGCCGTCCTTGTCCTTGCTCTTGTCGTCCCTGTCGTTCAGCTTGCCGCTCAGACCGTCGGTGCCGTCGGTGCCGTCCGTGCCGTCCCTGTCGTTCATGTCGGGGCTGCCCTCCCCTTGTCCGTCGCACATCGGTGTGCTGTAAGCACCTTACGCAGCAACCGCCTCCGGTTTCGCGTGCACGGGCCTTCCCGTACCCGTCCGCTCACTGTCCGTGGTAAGGCGATCTGCCCGCCGGCGCGGCAGGCGGTCACCCCGCGTGCCCCCGCGTGCACGGCGCCGCCGATCGGCGTTGCGGCATCATCGTCTGCGTGACGACACGACGCCTGATGCTCCTGGACACCGCCTCCCTCTACTACCGCGCCTACTTCGGCGTGCCGGACTCCGTGAAGGCCCCCGACGGCACCCCGGTCAACGCCGTGCGCGGGCTGCTCGACTTCATCGGCCGGCTCGTCCAGGACCACCGGCCTGACGATCTGGTCGCATGCATGGACGCCGACTGGCGACCGCACTGGCGAGTGGAGCTGATCCCCTCCTACAAGGCCCACCGGGTCGCACAGGAGTCCGAGGCCGGTCCCGACCTGGAGGAGACCCCGGACACCCTCGCCCCGCAGGTTCCGATCATCGAGGCGGCGCTGGACGCCTTCGGCATCGCCCGGGTGGGGGTCGCCGGGTACGAGGCGGACGACGTGATCGGCACGCTCACCGCCCGCGCGACCGGCCCGGTCGACATCGTCACCGGCGACCGGGACCTGTACCAGCTGGTGGACGACGCCCGGCAGCGACGGGTGCTGTACCCGCTCAAGGGCGTGGGCACCCTGCAGGTCACCGACGAGGCCTGGCTCCGGGAGAAGTACGGGGTGGACGGCCCCGGGTACGCGGACCTGGCCCTGCTGCGCGGCGACCCGAGCGACGGCCTGCCGGGCGTCCCCGGCATCGGCGAGAAGACGGCGGCCAAGCTCCTCGACGCCTACGGCAGCCTGGCCGGGATCATCGCGGCGATCGACGACCCGAAGTCGAAGCTGACCCCCACCCAGCGCAAGCGGCTCGACGAGTCGCGCCCATATCTGGCGGTGGCCCCGAAGGTGGTCCAGGTGGCCTCGGACGTCCCGTTGCCGCAGTTCGATCCGGCCCTTCCGAAGACCCCGGCGCAGCCTGAACTCGTGGACGCACTAGTCCATCGGTGGGGTTTGGGTGGAGCGGTCTCCCGCCTGAGCGGCGCCCTACACTCTTGAGGTGCTAACTTAGGTAAGGCTAAGTTTCAGGGGAGTCAGGGGAGACACCGTGGCAGAAGGACGCGCCCGCACCGTCGGCACCGCCGTCGTCGTACGCACCGAGCGGCTCTCGCCGCACATGGTGCGGCTCGTGCTGGGCGGTGAAGGCCTGGCGGAGTTCTGCGCGGGCGAGTTCACCGACCACTACATCAAGATCCTCTTCCCCCCGGAAGACGTCACCTATCCCGCGCCCTGGGACCTGGAGCGGATCCGCGCCGACTTCCCGCGGGCGCAGTGGCCGCGCCAGCGCGCGTACACGGTACGGAGCTGGGACCCTGCGCACCGGGAGCTGACCCTCGACTTCGTCGTCCACGGCGACGAGGGCGTGGCCGGCCCCTGGGCCGCGCGGGTCCAGCCGGGCGAGCTCGTCCGCTTCCTCGGCCCCGGCGGCGCCTACGCCCCCGACCCGACGGCCGGCTGGCACCTCCTGGTGGGCGACGAGAGCGCGCTGCCGGCGATCGCCGCGGCGATGGAGCGGATGCCGGTGGGCGCCGAGGTCCACGCCCTCGTGGAGGTCGAGGGCCCGCAGGACGAGCTGAAGGTCTCCACCCCGGACGGCGTCGTCCCGGTCTGGCTCCACCGCGCGGGCCGCCCGACGGGCCAAGCCCTGGTGGAGGCGGTCACCGCCCTGACGTTCCCCTCCACGGACGTCCACGCCTTCGTCCACGGCGAGGCCGGCTTCGTCAAGGACCTGCGCCGCCACCTCCGCCTGGAGCGCGGCATCCCCCGCGAACGCCTGTCGATCTCGGGCTACTGGCGCCTGGGCGAGACGGACGAGGGCTGGCGCGCGATCAAGCGCGACTGGAACGCCACGGTCGAAGCCGAACAGGACCACGCAGCGGCCGCATAGGCAATCCAGCCCCGCCGCCGCACCATCCCAGCCCCGCCGGCGCTTGAGGCGCGGGGCCTGGGGCGGAGCCCCGGTCCTCCACCCTCGCCGCACCATCCCAGCCCCGCCGGCGTTTGAGGCGCGGGGCCTGGGGCGGAGCCCCGGTCTTTCAGCCTCGCCGGCGTTTGAGGCGCGGGGCCTGGGGCGGAGCCCCGGTCTTTCACGCCGGCGTTTGAGGCGCGGGGCCTGGGGCGGAGCCCCGGTCTTTCAGCCTCGCCGGCGTTTGAGGCGCGGGGGTCCGGGGGCGGCGCCCCCGGCAGCGGCGCCGCTGCCGACCCACCCCCGGCGGAGCCAGCCCGCGCGGCTTCACCCGTCCGGCGGGACAATGACCCCATGCGTACGCTCCGCGGCCTCGGGGCAGCCGGCGCCGCGGCCCTCCTCGCCGCGACGGCGGCAACAGCGGCGACCGCCACCACGACCACCACCGCGACGGTGACCTCCGCCCCCAGCCCGCCACCCCCACCCCAGCCCTCGATCAGCGACGACGCAGTCGACAAGGCCGTCGCCCGCCTCGATCAAACCGTCGCGGACATGATGCGCCGCACCGGCGTCCCCGGCGTCTCCGTGGCCGTGGTCCACGACGACGAGGTCGTCCACCTGAAGGGCTTCGGCGTCCGCCGCACCGGCCAGAGCGCGGCCGTCGACCCCGACACCGTCTTCCAGATCGCCTCCCTCTCCAAGCCGGTCTCCTCCACCGTCGTCGCCGGGACCCTCACCGACCCCGACGGGTGGGACCGCCACACCACCCTCCCCGGGTTCTCCCTCAAGGACCCCTGGGTCACCGGCCACGTCTCGACCGCCGACCTGTTCTCCCACCGCAGCGGCCTGCCCGACCACGCCGGCGACCTCCTCGAAGACCTCGGCTACGACCAGTCGTACATCCTCGACCACCTGCGGCTCGAACCCCTCACCCCGTTCCGCGCGAGCTACGCCTACACCAACTTCGGGTTCACCGCGGCCGCCGAGGCCGTCGCCCGGGCCAAGGGCACCAGCTGGCAGAAGCTCAGCGAGGACACCCTCTTCAAGCCCGCCGGCATGACCCGCACCAGCACCGAGTTCTCCGCGTTCGTCAACGCCCCCGACCACGCCGCCACCCACGTCAAGAACCCGGCCGGCACCTGGAGCCCCCGCTACGTCCGCGACCCCGACGCCCAGGCCCCGGCCGGCGGCGTCAGTTCCACGGCCCGCGACATGTCCCGCTGGCTGCGGCTCCAGCTCGCCGGCGGCGTCCTCGACGGCAAGCGGATCATCCCGGCCGACGCCCTCGCCCGCACGCACCTGCCCGAGATCGTCTCGCAGCCGCCCGCGACCCCCACGGCCCGCACCGGCTTCTACGGCCTCGGCTGGAACGTCTCCTACGACGACGCCGGCCGCCTGCGTCTGAGCCACTCCGGCGCCTTCGAGCTCGGCGCGAACACCAACGTCACCATGCTCCCGCTGGAGCGGCTCGGCATCGTCGTCCTCACCAACGGCGCCCCCGTCGGCCTGGCCGACGCCGTCGCCCTGGACTTCTTCGACTTCGCCGAGCACGGCAAGACCACCGCCGACTGGCTGGGTCTGGCCGGCGCGCTCTACGCGCAGCTGGGCGAAGAGGGCCGCTCCCCCACCGACTACGCCCGTCCGCCCTCCGGCGCGAAGCCCGCCCAGGACAGCGCCGCGTACACCGGCACCTACGACAGCCCGTACTACGGCAGGGCGACCGTGACCGCGAACGACGACGGCGCGCTCACCCTCGCCCTCGGCCCCCAGCCCCTGCGCTTCCCGCTCACCCACTACGACGGGGACACGTTCAGCTTCGAGACAGTGGGCGAGAACGCGGTCGGCCGCACCGGGGTGACCTTCGCCGACGACACCCTGCGCGTCGAATACCTCGACGCCAATGGCCTGGGCACCTTCACGCAGCAGTAGCCGCATAGCCTGTCCCCCGATGAGACGCAGAGCCCAGGCACCCCCCTCGCCCCTCCCCCAGCGCGCCGGCATCGACCCGGTCCGGCTGCGGCTGCCGCCCGACCCCGACGGGCTGTGGCCGGACCTCGGCGGCTACCTCGCCGCGCGCTACGCCGGCACCCGCGGCGCCGACTCCGTCGCGCACCTGCTGGCGACCGGCCGGGTGCTCGGCGCCGGCGGGCGGGTGCTGCGCGCGGGGGACCCGTACGAGCCGGGCGCCTACCTCTGGTTCCACCGGGACATGGAGCCCGAGCCGCGCGTGCCCTTCCCGCTCTCCGTCGTCCACCGGGACCCGCACCTGCTGGTGGTGGACAAGCCGCACTTCCTGGCGACCACCCCGCGCGGCAGCCACGTGACCGAGACCGCCCTGGCCCGGCTGCGCGAGGAGCTGGACCTGCCCGAGCTCAGCCCGGCGCACCGCCTGGACCGGCTGACGGCGGGGCTGGTGATGTTCAGCATCCGGCCCGAGGAGCGCGGCGCCTACCAGCTCCTCTTCCAGCGGCGCGAGGTGCACAAGGAGTACGAGGCCCTCGCCCCCGTCGACCCGGCGCTCCCCCTCCCCCGTACGGTGCGCAGCCGGATCGAGAAGACCCGCGGGGTCATCGCCGCGGCCGAGGTGCCCGGCGAGCCCAACGCCGAGAGCCGCGTCGAACTCGTGGACACCCGGGGCGACGTGGGGCGCTACCGGCTGACCCCGCACACCGGCCGCACCCACCAGCTGCGGGTGCACATGAACGCCCTGGGCCTGCCCATCCTCGGCGACCCGGTGTACCCGCAGGTCACCGACCCGGCTCCGGACGACTACCGCCGCCCCCTCCAACTCCTGGCACGGGTACTGGAGTTCACCGACCCCGTCACCGGAGCCACGCACCGCTTCGAGAGCGGCCGCACCCTGCGGGCCTGGCACGACCACGCCGGCTGGGCGGCCGGCACCGGCGACCCGCCTCCCAACCCGCCTACTCCTCCTGCTCCTCCCGGCCCTCCGGAGGAGGGCTGACGCCCGCGATGCGCAGCGCCGCGTCGGCGGTGGCCTGCGCGAAGGCCGCCACCGGGCGCGCCGGATCGGCGCGGTGGATCAGCATGACGCCCTCGATGAGCCCGAAGACGAGGTCGTTGCGCAGGGCCATCCCGGCCGCGTCCCCGGCCAGTTCGGCGCCGACGCAGGTCCCGTCGAGCAGCACCCGGTAGGCGTCCTTGAGTTCCCCGCGCATCCGGCGGAACCGGGTGAAGCGCGCGCCGCCCACCTCGGGCAGCAGGTAGAGCGCCCCCAGGTCGTACGGGCCCCCGCACAGCAGCAGCACGTCGGAGCGGCACAGCTCCCACAGCCTCCGCGCGGCGGGCCGCCGAGCGTCGGCGAGCAGGTGGCGGGCCAGCACCAGGGAGGGGGCGACCGTGGACTCCAGCAGTTCGGCGAGGAGTTCCTCCTTGCCGCCGAAGTAGTGGTACATCGTGGCCTGGCGCATTCCGGCCCGCTCGGCGACCTGCCGCGTGGTGGTCGCCGCGTACCCCCGGACCGTGAACAACTCGGCCGCCGCGCAGAGGAGTTCCTCGCGCGGCGGCCGGCCGCTGTCCGGTCTCAGCCGGTCGGCGCGCGGCCGACCGACCCGTCTCGGCCCTTCGTCTGCTCCCCCGCTCATGGACCGATCGTCGCACACAGCACAGCGATTCGATCATGGCAAGAGATCAGATCGAGCCACTCCCCCTTATGGACGAAGATCCAAAAGGGGCTAGCCGACCGAGCTGTAGGCCACTACACCCCGCAGCAGCGCGTCCACGGCCTTGCGGGCGTTTCGCGCCACCGTGCTCCCGCTCTCGCCGGAGGCCGAAGGGGCCGCCGCCGCGATCTGCCCGAGCACGTCGATGACCTGCTTGCACCAGCGCACGAAGTCGCCGGCCGGCATCTCCGCCTCGCGCAGCACCTCGTCCAGGCTCTTGTCGGAGGCCCACTGGTACGCCGCCCACGCGAAGCCCAGATCCGGCTCGCGCTGGCCCACGCCCTCCGCCTGGTTGATCCGGTGCTCCTCCTCCAGCGCGTCGAGCCGGCCCCAGATGCGGACCATCTCGCCCAGCGCCTCCTTCGCCGCGCCGCCCGGCACCTTCGGCGCGACCGCGTCGTCGGACTGCCGCGCCTCGAAGACCAACGCCGAGACACAGGCGGCCAGTTCGGCCGGGCTCAGGCCCTCCCAGACATGGGCCCGCAGGCATTCGGACGCCAGCAGGTCGAGCTCCCCGTACAGCCGGGCGAGCCGCTTGCCGTGCACGGTGACCTCGTCCTCGCGCAGGTAGTCCAGCTCCGTGAGGAGCGCGTGGATCCGGTCGAAGGTGCGGGCGATGGTGTTCGTCCGGCCCTCGATCCGCCGCTCCAGCTGCTGGGTGTCCCGCTGGAGCCGGTGGTAGCGCTCCGCCCAGCGGGCGTGGTCCTCGCGCTCGTCGCAGCCGTGGCAGGGATGCGCCCGCAGCTCGGTGCGCAGCCGGGCGATCTCGCGGTCGTCGGCGGCCGCCGCCCGGCCGCGCGCGTGCCGCTCCGGCGTGATGTGCCCGGCCTTGCTCCGCAGCTGGGACGCCAGGTCCCGGCGGGACTGGGGCGAGCGCGCGTTGAACGTCTTCGGGATCCGCATCCGGTCGAGGGCCTCGACCGGGACCGGGAAGTCGATCGCGGCGAGCCGCTTGACCTGCCGCTCGGCGGTGAGCACCAGCGGGCGCGGGCCCTCGGCGTACTCGTACCCGCGGTGCCCGTTGACCCGCCCGGCCGGCACGCCCGGGTCCAGGACCAGCGCGAGTCCGGCGAACTTGCCCGTCGGCACGTGGATGATGTCGCCCGGCTTGAGCTTCTCCAGCGAACTGGCCGCCTGCACCCGGCGCTGGGCGGCGCCCTGCTTGGCCAGCTCCGTCTCGCGGTCCTTGAGGTCGCGGCGCAGCTGCGCGTACTCCTCGAAGTTCCCCAGGTGGCAGGTCATGCCCTCCCGGTAGCCCTCCAGGCCCTCCTCGTTGCGCTGCACCTGCCGGGAGATCCCGACGACCGAGCGGTCGGCCTGGAACTGCGCGAAGGAGGTCTCCAGCAGCTCGCGCGACCGGTGCCGCCCGAACTGGCTGACCAGGTTCACGGCCATGTTGTACGACGGCTTGAAGCTGGAGCGCAGCGGATACGTACGGGTACCGGCGAGCCCGGCGAGCCCCGCCGGGTCCATGCCCCGCTGCCAGAGCACCACCGCGTGGCCCTCGACGTCGATGCCACGCCGCCCGGCCCGGCCGGTGAGCTGGGTGTACTCGCCCGGGGTGATGTCGGCGTGCTGCTCGCCGTTCCACTTGACCAGCTTCTCCAGGATCACCGTGCGCGCGGGCATGTTGATGCCCAGCGCCAGGGTCTCGGTGGCGAAGACGGCCTTGACCAGGCCGCGGACGAACAGCTCCTCCACGACCTCCTTGAAGGTGGGCAGCATGCCCGCGTGGTGCGCGGCGATGCCCCGCTCCAGTCCTTCGAGCCACTCGTAGTAGCCCAGGACGTGAAGGTCCTCGGTGGGGATGGCGGCGGTCCGCGCCTCGACGATCTCGCGCACCCTGAGCCGCGCGGATTCGTCGTTGAGCCGCAGTCCCGCGTACAGGCACTGCTGGACGGCGGCCTCGCAGCCGGCCCGGCTGAAGATGAAGTTGATGGCGGGCAGCAGCCCGTCACCGTCGAGGCGGGCGATGACCTCGGGGCGGGACGGGGTCCAGATCCGGCCGCGGGAGCGCCGCTCGCGCTCGCGGTCGGCCTCGCGGACCATCTTGCCGCGCCGCCGGTCCTTCGGGTTGTAGGTGCGGCTGTTCTCCTCGCGCGCCATGCGCAGCAGGTCGGGGTTGACCTCCCGGCGCGCGGAGCCGCGGCCTCCGTGGTCGGACTCCTCCTCGAAGAGGTCGTAGATCCGGCGGCCGGCCATGACGTGCTGCCACAGCGGTACGGGCCGCTCCTCGGAGACGATCACCTCGGTGTCGCCGCGCACGGTGTCCAGCCAGTCGCCGAACTCCTCGGCGTTGGACACGGTGGCCGACAGGGACACCAGGGTCACCGACTCGGGGAGGTGGATGATCACTTCCTCCCAGACGGCCCCGCGGAACCGGTCGGAGAGGTAGTGGACCTCGTCCATCACGACGTAGCCGAGGCCGCGCAGCGACTGCGAGCCCGCGTACAGCATGTTGCGGAGCACCTCGGTGGTCATGACCACCACCGGCGCCTCGGAGTTGACGCTGTTGTCACCCGTCAGCAGGCCCACCTTGTCGGCGCCGTAGCGCTTGACGAGGTCGGCGTACTTCTGGTTGGACAGCGCCTTGATCGGCGTCGTGTAGAAGCACTTGCGGCCCTGTTGGAGGGCCAGGTGGACGGCGAACTCGCCGACGATGGTCTTGCCCGAGCCGGTCGGGGCGGCGACGAGGACGCCCTTGCCGGCCTCCAGTGCCTTGCAGGCCTCGATCTGGTACGGGTCCAGATCGAATTCGTACATCTCGCGGAAGGGGGCCAGGGCAGTGGCCTCTTCGGCGGCGCGGAGCCGGGCTGCGGCATAGCGCTCGGCGGGGGAGAGTTCTTCGGTCATCTTGCTGTCGAGCCTACCCGCCACCTCTGACAACAGTCGCGATCATTTAAGTGAGCAGGCGGACCGCCACACGGCGGAAGCGGCCGGCTGCGCGGTGTGCGCGCTGCCGACCGCTTCCGGCGGTGGGACGGAGGGAGACGGTGACCTCGCGGCTCACCCCTCGGGGCCTGCCCGTCGGGTCGGGCCGGGCCGGATCAGGTCGCGTCGTCGTACCCGTTGATCCGCTGGCGTCCGCCGTCGGCCTGTTCGGGCAGCACGGCGGGGGCCGGGACCGATTCCAGCGCGCCGATCGGCGCGGGGGTCAGGTCCAGCTCCGAGGCCTCGTCGTCGCTCAGGCCCGCGTCGGGGTCCTTGCGCGCGCGCCGCCGGTCGTTGAGGAGACAGATGCCGAGGGCGAGGAAGTAGAGGGCCACGATGGGCAGGGCCAGCGCCAGCATGGTCGGCGGGTCACCGGTGGGGGTCGCGAAGGCGGCGAAGACCGTGATGCCGAGGACCATGCCCCGCCACCAGCTCGCCAGCCGCTTGCCCGTGAGCACACCGGTGAAGTTCAGCAGGATCAGCAGCAGCGGCAGCTCGAAGGCCAGGCCGAAGACGATCACCATGCGGGCGACCAGGTCGAGGTAGTCGTCGACCGGCAGCAGGTTCCGCGCGTGGTCGGGGGTGAACTCCAGCAGGATCGTCGCGGTCTGCGGAAGGATCTTGTACGCGAGGACCGCGCCGGCGCCGAAGAGCGGAGCGCCCACGGCCACGAAGCTGCGTGCGTACTTCTTCTCGTGGCTGTGCAGACCGGGCGCGGCGAACGCCCACAGCTGGTACAGCCACACCGGGGCGGACAGCACCGCACCGGCCATCAGCGAGACCTTCAGGGCGATCGAGAATGCCGAGATGAGGCCGTTCACCGTCATGTCGGCGCAGGGCTTGCCGTTGCGCTGGGTCACCACACCGTTGGTACAGCCGACGGAGTCCAGCATCGGCTTCAACAGGAAGTTGATGATGTCCCGGTAGAAGAAGGCGGCCACGATGGTGATCACGAGGATCGCCAGGACCGACTTCAGCAGACGGTTTCTCAGCTCACGCAGGTGCTCGACAAGAGGCATCCGCCCTTCGGCGTCCTTGTCCGCTTTCTCCTGCTTGCGGGCAGACTTGAGCAACCCACGTCCCTTGTCTCGTTGCAGATGACTGGCGTGTACGGCGTGCGTCAGCCCTGGGCGGTGCGGTTCGTCTCGCTGACCGGGCGGGCGCTGGTGACGTCACCGGGCGCGGCCTGGATGGTGCGCGGGGCGACGGGCTGCTGGCCGGCCTGGTCCGCGACGGTGGCGGTGGCCGCGTCCTCGGCCTCGCCGTCCTTCTTCATGGCCTTGGCCTCGCTCTTGAGGATGCGGGCCGACTTGCCGAGGGAGCGGGCCATGTCAGGAAGCTTCTTGGCGCCGAACAGCAGGATGATGACTCCGACGATGACGAGGATTTCCCAACCCCTGAGGTTGCCCATAGAAATCTTCCTTTTCTCCGAGGTTCACAGCGCACCGGCACGGGCGCCTGGGACTGTGTCTACCGAGGATCGTAACCCCAGGGGGTTAACGCCCGGCAATCCCCGGGCGTCCCCCTGCTTGCGTCGGCGCCGGTGGTTTATGGCCTGCTCCTGCGCATTCGCCCCGCTTCCGAGCGGGTTCTGAAGGGGTGCGGCTTACGGGCGCACGGCGTGGCCCGCCCGGGCCAGGTCGACGCTCGCCCGCTCGAGGTCCCCCGACGCCTCGGAGATCCGGCGGCTGGCCTGGGCGACCTGGCCGGACAGCCTGCGCACCTCCACGTGGACCCGTACGGCCAGCACGGCGAGCACGGCGACTCCGAGGAAGCCCAGGGCAATTGCGAACATCGGCCACAGCATGGGGCGAGCCTAGGCCACCGGCCGGTTCAGATGCTGCGCAGGGTGCTCACGCCGCCGCCGGTCAGCAGTTCCACGATCCGCTCACCGGCCGGTTTGCGGACGGCGGCGCCGCATTCAGGACACGTGAAGGAGTAGAAGGTGGCCCGCCGGCTGCCGCCGATGGCCAGCCGCAGGGCGCCCGCGTCCAGTTCGAAACGGGCGCGACAGTCGGGACAGGAAGCCTTGAAGGCAACGGACCCGGACGTTGGCGACATCGACCGCGTTCCCCTCAGACCTGTTCCCCGTACCCCGCGAGTGCCTCCCGGGCGGCGCTGCGCGCACTGTCCGCCAGCTCGGAGGGGGCCACGATCCGCCCCTCACGCCCCAGCCGCAGCGCGAGCCGGCGCAGCGAGGCCGGATCCGGGCTGCGCAGCGTGATCCGCAGGCCCCCGCCGGTCAGCTCCTCCGCGCTGTCGTGCGGGTAGTACTCGGCGACCCAGCGCCCGCCCGGCCCCACCTCGACCACGACCTCCGGGTCCTCGGCGGCCGGCTGGACCAGCCCCTCGGACAGGTCGCGCGGCTCGATGGCGGGCGGCTCGGCCCGCTCGTCGAGCAGCTTGATCTCCGCGACCCGGTCGAGGCGGAAGGTGCGCCGGGCCTCGGAGAGGTGGCACCACCCCTCCATGTAGGTGTGGCCGACCGCGAAGAGCCGGATCGGGTCGACCTTGCGCTCGGTGAGCTCGTCGCGCGCCGGCGAGTAGTAGCGCACCCACAGCCGCCGGCGCTCCGCGATCGCCCGGTCGACGTCCGCGAAGACCCCGCCCTCGGATTCGAAGGTCACCGACAGCCGGGCGCTGGCCCCGGCGGCCTCGCCCGCGGCCGCCTCCAGCTTGGCGGTGGCCCGCAGCAGGGCGTCACGGTCGCTCTCGCGCAGGCCGGGCAGGGTCGCCACGGCGCGGGCGGCGACCAGCAGGGCCGTCGCCTCGTCGGCGGCCAGGCGCAGCGGCTCGGCGGTGGACTCCCCCGAGGCGTCGGGATTGCGCCACCAGATGCGCTCCCCGTCGGTGTCGATGTCGAGCAGGTCCCCGCCCCGGAAGCTGGTCCCGCACATGGGCAGCACGTCGAGGTCCGAGATCAGCTCGTCCTCGGTGATCCCGAAGGCACGCGCGACGTCCGCGACGTGCGCCCCGGGGCGCTCGCGCAGGTACGTCACCAGGGACAGCATCCGGCGGGTCTGGTCGATGGCGTTGGCAGCCATGCTGGTACGTCTCCCCCTCAGGGCACGTCTGTGGATGTCGCTGTTCTACAGATGGTGCGGCGGCCGGGTGGTGAAACGGCCGGTCGGTGCGGTCGCGGATCAGTGCGGTGGCGGTACGGATCGGTGCCGTCGCGGATCGGTGGCGGATCGGTGCGGTGGCGGAGTCCGCCGGACCCCGTCAGGCCCCGGCGACGGCCCGCAGCCGGTCCACCACGTCCGCCCGGAGGTCGGCGGGCCCGACCACGACGACGTCGGGCCCGAACTCCACCAGCCAGGCGTCCAGCCCGTGCCCGTACGGGATCTCCAGCTCGTCCCAGCCGTCCCCGCCCTCGCGCACCGCGGTGGCCTTGGCCCGCAGCGGGTAGCCCGCCCCGGCCCGCAACCGGATCAGCGCGGAACGGTCCGCGCTCTCCCCGGCCCAGCTCGCCACGGTCTCCCGCACGGTCACCACGTCCGGCACCTCCGCGGTGTACTTGGCCGCCCGCGAGCGGACCTTGCCGGTGATCCGGGAGAGCCGGAACACCCGCTCCGCCCCGCGGTCGCGGTCGTAGCCGGCCAGGTACCAGTGACCGCGCCAGCACTCCAGCGCCCACGGCTCCACCTGACGGGTCTCGGGCCGGGCCGCGGTGGACTTGCGGTAGTCGAAGACCACCGGCCGGCGGTCCCGGCAGGCCAGCATCAGCGGCTCGAAGGCCGCCTCGTGGACCGGGATGCGCGGCTCGATGGCGCTGTGCTGCCCCTCGTACGGGTCGCCCGCCTCGGGCATCCCGCCCGCGCGCAGCTTCTGCAGGGCTCCGCTGGCGGCTCCCGCGAGACGGGCCTGCTGCCACACCTTGGCCGCCAGCCCCAGGGCGGCGGCCTCCTCGGCGTCCAGGGAGACGGGCGGCAGCCGGTTGCTGTCCCGGCGGGCCAGGTAGCCGGTCTCGCCCTCCAGGTTCTCCACCGTCTCGATGACCAGGCCGAGTTCGCGCAGATCGTCCTTGTCCCGCTCGAACATGCGGTTGAAGGACTCGTCGTTGCCGGCCTCCATGTAGGCCTCGATGGAACCGCGCAACTCGCGCTTGCTGAGCGGCCGGCGGGTCCCCAGCAGACACAGCGCCAGATTCATCAGCCGCTCGGCCTTGGCAATCGCCATCGACGCCCTTCCCCCGATCTCGACACACACACTCGTGACCGTTGACCGTACCGCCCCGGCGCGCCCCGGCAAAAAGCGAGGGGCCCCCGCCGGACGGCGGGGGCCCCTGTGCTGCTCGCGGATTCCCGGATCAGCCGACCTTGACCAGGTCGCAGACGAAGATCAGCGTCTCGCCCGGGGCGATCGCGCCGCCCGCGCCGCGGTCGCCGTAGGCGAGGTGGGCGGGGATCGTCAGCTTGCGACGGCCGCCGACCTTCATGCCCTGGACGCCCTGGTCCCATCCGGCGATGACCTGGCCGATGCCGAGCTGGAACTGGAGCGCGGAACCACGGTTCCAGGAAGCGTCGAACTCCTCACCGGTGGAGAAGGCCACACCCACGTAGTGGACGGAGACGCGGTCGCCCTTCTTGGCCTCCTCGCCGTCGCCGACCCAGATCTCCTCGATCTTGAGGTCCTTCGGGGCTTCGCCCTCGGGGAAGTCGATCTCGGGCTTCTCGAGCTTGTCGCTCACGGCACTGCTCCTCATGCATACGAAACGGTCAACCGGAACAGTCTTACATCACGGCGAGGATGTCGAGGCTGAAGACCAGCGTCGACTTGGCCGGGATGGTGCCCTGCTCCTTGTCGCCGAAGGCCTGGTCCGGCGGGATGACCAGCAGGATGCGGCTGCCGACCTTCTTGCCGATCAGGCCTTCCTTCAGGCCCGTGACCGACAGCTCCGACAGCGGCCAGGTGACCGTCTGCCCGCTGGTGTACGTGCTCTCGAAGGTCTTGTCGTCCTTCCACGTCTTGCCGTGGAACTTGACGACGACGCTGTCGGTGTCCTTCACCGCGGCGCCGTCGCCCTCCAGGACGTAGCTCGAGACCAGCTTGGCCGGCTCGGCGGTGTCCTTCGGGACGGCCACGGTGACTTCCTTGCCGTCCGTGTTCGTGCCGACCTTGGGCAGGTCCTTGTTGTCCTGGGCGACTTCCTTGCCCGTGGCCGAGGCCGGGACGGTGGCGCCCTTGAGGATGTCCACGACGAAGACCAGCGTGGCGTTCGGCTTGATCTTCTCGCCCGAGCCCTGGGCCCCGTAACCGAGCTCCGGCGGGATCACCAGCTCGACACGGCTGCCGACCTTCTGGCCCTCCAGGCCCTGGTCCCAGCCCTTGATGACGGCGCCGGCGCCGATCGTCAGGTCGAACGGCGCGGGCCGGCCGAAGCTCTGGTCGAACGGCTCCTTGCCGTCCCACACCTGGCCGTAGTAGTTGACCTGCGCGATGTCGTCCTTCTTCAGGACCTGCCCGGTGCCCTCGCTGATGGTCACCACCTTCAGCTCCTTGGGCGGCGTGCCCTTCCCCTTCGACAGGGTGGGCGTCTCCCCGAACTTGGCACCCTTGGTGATCGCGGGCGCCCCGTTCTTCATCTGGGCGGAGTCGGAGCCGCTGTCGTCGCCACACGCTGCGGTCGTCAGCAGCAGAAGGGGTACGACAAGCAGGCCGGCAAGTCGGCGCACGGGTTCCTCAGATCTCAGACGGCAAGACGGTCGCCCGCCACTCTAAGCCGTGCACAGGGCCCCGTACGAGATCTGTACGGGGCCCTGGCGAGGAGTGCGATGTCACACTTCAGGACTACATGCCGGCGATCAGCTTCTCCACCCGGTCGTCCACCGACCGGAACGGGTCCTTGCACAGCACCGTCCGCTGCGCCTGGTCATTGAGCTTCAGGTGCACCCAGTCCACCGTGAAGTCCCGCCGCTGCTCCTGCGCCCGGCGGATGAAGTCACCGCGCAGCCGCGCCCGCGTCGTCTGCGGGGGCACCGACTTGCCCTCGAAGATCTTCAGGTCGTTGCAGATCCGCGCCGCCTGCCCCTTGCGCTCCAGCAGGTAGTACAGCCCGCGCCGGCGGTGGATGTCGTGATACGCGAGGTCTATCTGAGCCACCCGCGGATTCGACATGGTCATGTTGTGCTTGGCCCGGTACCGCTCGATCAGCTGGTACTTCATGACCCAGTCGATCTCGGTCCCGATCCGGTCCAGGTCCTCCGCGTCGATCGCGTCGAGCGTGCGACCCCACAGCTCCAGCACCTGGTCCACCACACCGGTACGGATGCCCCGGCGCTCGGCGAAGTCCACCGCCTTGTCGTAGTACTCCCGCTGGATCTCCAGCGCCGAGGCCTCCCGGCCGCTCGCCAGACGCACCTTGCGCTGACCCGTGATGTCGTGGCTGACCTCGCGGATCGCCCGGATCGGGTTCTCCAGGGTCAGGTCCCGCATCACCGTGCCCGCCTCGATCATGCGCAGCACCAGGTCGGTGGCCCCGACCTTCAGCAGCATGGTCGTCTCGGACATGTTCGAGTCGCCCACGATCACGTGCAGCCGGCGGTAGCGCTCGGCGTCCGCGTGCGGCTCGTCCCGGGTGTTGATGATCGGCCGCGAACGGGTCGTCGCGGAGCTGACGCCCTCCCAGATGTGCTCGGCCCGCTGGCTCACGCAGTAGACCGCGCCCCGGGGCGTCTGCAGCACCTTGCCGGCGCCGCAGATCAGCTGCCGCGTGACAAGGAACGGAATGAGAATGTCCGCCAGGCGGGAGAATTCCCCGTGCCGGGCCACCAGGTAGTTCTCGTGGCAGCCGTACGAGTTGCCCGCCGAGTCGGTGTTGTTCTTGAAGAGATAGACGTCGCCCGCGATTCCCTCCTCGTGCAGGCGGCGTTCGGCGTCGACGAGCAGTCCTTCGAGAATGCGCTCGCCTGCTTTGTCGTGCGTGACCAACTCGGTCACGTTGTCGCATTCGGGAGTTGCATATTCCGGATGCGAACCCACGTCGAGGTACAGGCGGGCGCCGTTCCGCAGGAAGACATTGCTGCTGCGGCCCCATGACACAACACGGCGGAAGAGGTAGCGCGCCACTTCGTCAGGAGACAGTCGGCGCTGTCCCCTGAACGTGCACGTGACGCCGTACTCGTTCTCCAGCCCGAAAATGCGGCGGTCCATGACTGAACATTACGCCTTCTGCCCTCTTCTGAAACCGGGAACGGGAGCGCCGTTTCGATCAGTTCCCACGAGCGGACCGGTCACCGCACCGCGGAACCCGCCGACGCGCCGCCGGAACACCGCCTCCGCTCCCGCGCGTCAGCCCGCCGACGGAGCCCCCGACGGCACCTCACGGGCCCCGTCCGACACCCCCTCAGACGAACCCGCCACCGCGCGTCCCCGCCCCGCAGTTGCCAGCACCCGCTGAGTGACCATCAGCACCAGCAGCGCCGCACCCCCCGCGACACTCGCCACGCCGAAGCTCGCCGCCGTGCCGCCCAGCTCCACCGCCGGACCGGCCACCGCCGTACCAATGGCCGCACCCACCCCGAAGAACGTCACCAGCCACGAGAAGGCCTCCGTCACCGTGCCCGCCGGAGCGTGCCGGTCCACCACGATGAACGCACACGCCAGAGCGGGCGCCAGGAACACGCCCGACAGCGCCGCGAGCGCCGTCATCGCCACCGGCCCCGGCGTCAGCATCAACGGCAGGTAGCAGAGCGCGAGCAGCGCCGCGAGCGCCGTCATCGCCACCGGCCCCGGCGTCAGCATCAACGGCAGGTAGCAGAGCGCGAGCAGCGCCACCAGCATCCGCAGCCGCCGCTCCGGCGCACCCGCCCACTGCCGGGCCCCGTAGAACACGCCACCGATCAGCGCACCCAGTCCGAGCGCCGCCATCAGCCAGCCGTACACGGCCTGGTTCCCGTGATCGTCCGCGTACGCCACACCGGCCACGGTGATCGAACCCAGCGCCGTCCCCACGAAGAAGAACGCACCCAGCAGCGCCAGCAGCCCCCGCGAACGCAGGGCGCCCAGCCAGTGCGCCTCCCGCGGCGCCGAACGCCACGAGCGCGACGGCTCGCTGACCACCACCGAGAGCGCACCCAGCACCCCGATCGCGTTGAGGGCCAGCAGCGCCCCCGCCGGCGACCACACCGCCACGAACAGCGTCACCAGCAGCGGACCGACCGTGAACATGACCTCCTGCGCCACCGCGTCCATCGCGTACGCGGCGTGCACCTTCTCCTCACGGCCCCCCAGCACGCCCGGCCACAGCGCCCGCAGCCCGCCCTCCAGGGGCGGCGTGAACAGCCCCGCGACGACCACCGCGGCATACGCGGCCACCACCGACCCCGTACCGACGAGCGCCAGCCACACCATGCCCAGAGCCGACACCACGGCGGCCGGCAGCTGCACCCGGGGCTGCCCGAAGAGGTCCACCGCCCGGCCCAGCAGCGGCTGACCCACCGCGTTGGCCAGCCCGTACGCGGCGGCGAGGGCCCCCGCGAGGCTGTAGCTGCCGCCCTCGGCCCGCGTGAACAGCACGATCGCGATCGGCGCCGTGGCGTTGGGCAGCCTGCCTATGAGCGTGCCCACCAGCAGCCTCGCGGCGTGCCGGGTCCCCAGCAGCTCCGCGTATCCCGCGGCCATGTCAGCCCCCTTCTGCCCGGATCCCACCGGGGTAATACGTATAACGTGACCCGTCATACGTACCATGGCCACAGTCCACGGGTCCACCTCCCACACGCCGCCACCACTCCCCACCTCGCACTTCAGGAGCCACCTGTGACGAGACCCACCAGCCGCGACGTCGCCACCGCCGCCGGGGTCTCCCAGGCCACCGTCTCCCTCGTCCTCGGCGACAAATGGCCCGGCCGCGTCTCCGAACGCACCGCAACCCACGTCCGCGAAACCGCCACCCGCCTCGGCTACCGCCCCAACCTCGCCGCCCGCAACCTGCGCCTCGGCTCCACCCGCACCGCCCTCCTCGTCGTCCCCGCCCTCACCAACGAGTTCTTCGCCCGCGTCTACACCGGCGCCGCCCGCGTCGCCGCGGAACACGGCTTCGGCGTCGTCCTCTACCCCTCCCCCGACGGCACCGGCCCCGCCCGCGACCCCTTCGCCTCCGCCCGCGCCGCCCTCGACGGAGTCATCGCCTCCTCCATGGCCGCCGACGCCCTGCGCGCCATCGGCGGCGACACCCTCCCCCTCGTCATGCTCGACAGCGACCCCACCGCGGACACCGCCGCCGCCCACGTCAACCTCGCCATGGCCGACGGCATGCGCCAGATCACCGCCCACCTCCTCGCCCACGGCCACCGGCGCTTCCTCCACCTCGCCTCCGCCGTCGACTCCTGGACCTTCGACACCCGCGCCGAAGCCCTGGCCGCCCTCCTGGGCCCCGAAAACGAGCTGCGCACCGTACGCGCCCCCCTCACCGTGGAAGGCGCCCGTGCGGCCGCCGAAGCCGCCCTCGCCGACCCCCGGGGCCGGCCCACCGCCATCGTCTGCGACGACGACATCCTCGCCGCCGGCGCCTGCAAGGCCGCCCGCCGCCTCGGCCTGCGCGTCCCCGAGGACCTCTCCGTCACCGGCTTCGACGACCTCGCCCTCGCCACCGCCGTCGAACCCGAACTCACCACGGTCCACCTCCCCGCCGAACGCGTCGGCGAACAAGGCATGACCGCCCTCCTCGCCGTCCTCGAAGGCACCCCCTGGACCGCCCCGGACATCCCCGTCCGCCTCATCACCCGCGGCTCCTCGGGCCCCGCCCCCACCCCCTGAACCGGGCACCCGGCCCTCAGCCCCCGGATCCGGCACCGGCCCCGACCCGAGCCCCGGCCCCGGCCCCGGACACGGACACGACGAAGCCCCGGCCCACCGCGAACGGCAGACCGGGGCCCTCGACCATCACTCCACGAGGCGACCGGACGTACTACTCCGCCTCGTCCTCCGGAGCCTCCTCGTTCGACACGGCATCCGCCTGGGCCGCCGCCGGCACGTTCGCCTCCAGCAGCCGCGCCAGCTGCCGGCCACGGATCCGCTTGAACTTCCGCTGCTGCGCCCGCGTCCGGTCCAGCACCGCGACCTCCAGCCGCTCGGCCGGAATCGTCTTGTCCGCACCGTTCGCCTGGCTCGACAGCGCCTGCACCGCGAGCTTCAACGCCTCGGACAGGGTCATCCCGTCCTGATGACGCTGATCCAGGAACGTACTGATCTGCTCGGCATTGCCGCCCACCGCGACCGAACCGTGCTCGTCCACGATCGACCCGTCGTGCGGCAGCCGGTAGATCTGGTCCCCGGCAGCCGTCGCACCGACCTCCGCGACCACCAGCTCCACCTCGTACGGCTTCTCACCCGCACTGGAGAAGATCGTGCCGAGCGTCTGCGCGTACACGTTCGCCAGCCCACGGGCCGTCACATCGTCACGGTCATAGGTGTATCCACGCAGATCCGCGTACCGCACACCGCCGATCCGCAGGTTCTCGTACTCGTTGTACTTGCCGGCGGCCGCGAAGCCGATCCGGTCGTAGATCTCACTGAACTTGTGCAGCGCACGGGACGGGTTCTCGCCGACGAACACGATGCCGTCGGCGTACTGCAGCACGACAAGGCTGCGACCGCGGGCGATGCCCTTCCGGGCGTATTCCGCCCGGTCGGCCATGGCCTGCTGGG
Organism: Streptomyces sp. NBC_01294; assembly: GCF_035917235.1. Lineage (NCBI taxonomy): Bacteria > Bacillati > Actinomycetota > Actinomycetes > Kitasatosporales > Streptomycetaceae > Streptomyces > Streptomyces sp. NBC_01294. Next base: position 6,484,936 of record NZ_CP108423.1, on the reverse strand, counting down.
GTGACACATAGAACGGAGTCGACACCGGTGTTCCGTCCCTTTCTTCTGGGCGACGAGGAGACGAGGAGTGATCAGAGCAGGGCCGCGCGCGGCCCGTCGGGCTGCTCCATGCGCCGCTCGGTGATGGCCCGCGCGAGCTCCGAGGACTCCGCCTCGCTGAGCCTGCGGAAGCCCTCGTCCGTGATGACGGTGACGATCGGGAAGATCCGGCGGTACAGGTCCGGGCCACCGGTCGCCGAGTCGTCGTCGGCGGCGTCGTAGAGGGCCTGCACGACCAGGGTGGTGGCCTGCTGCTCCGTCAGGTCGTCGCGGTAGAGCTTCTTCATGGAACCGCGGGCGAAGATCGAACCGGAACCGGTGGCGGCGAAGCCGTGCTCCTCGGAGCGGCCGCCGGTCACGTCGTAGGAGAAGATCCGGCCCTTCTCCTTGGCCTCGTCGAACCCGGCGAAGAGCGGTACGACGGCCAGCCCCTGCATCGCCATGCCCAGATTGCTCCGGATCATGGTGGACAGGCGGTTCGCCTTGCCCTCCAGGGAGAGGGTCGTCCCCTCCACCTTCTCGAAGTGCTCCAGCTCCAGCTGGAACAGCTTGACCATCTCCACGGCCAGGCCGGCCGTACCGGCGATGCCGACGGCGGAGTACTCGTCGGCCGGGAACACCTTCTCGATGTCCCGCTGCGCGATCATGTTCCCCATGGTCGCCCGCCGGTCACCGGCGAGCACGACCCCGCCGGGGAAGGTGGCGGCCACGATGGTCGTCCCGTGCGGCGCCTCGATCACACCGTCCGGCAGCTTGCGGTTGCCGGGCAGCATCTCGGGCGAGTGCGCACCCAGGAAGTCCATGAAGGACGACGACCCCGGCGTCAGGAAGGCTGCCGGTAGACGCCCTGTGCTACGAGTGTTGGCTTCCACGCGTTCCCTCCAGATACTCGGCGGCCCGACGCATGCGATCGGGGTTGTCCTTCAACAGGCCGAGGCCCACGTTGCAGTTCAAGCACAGTACGCCTCGGACCCTACCCGTCTCGTGGCAGTGATCCACATGCACGGCCGGAGCCTTCAGGCAGAGACAGCAAAGCCCGCCCTGAGTTGCGATCATTTCGTCACGTTGAGCCTCGGTGATGCCATAAGCGCGCTTGAGGTGACCCGCCCGGCCTTCGACCGCACGGCACGCCTTGCATCGCGTCGACAACCCGTCCGAAGCCGTCTTGTTCCGGTCCCATTCCGAGTGAGGCTTGATCTCCCCACACCGACGGCAGTACTTGTGCCCCACGGGGGCATCGACACGGGGACGCACATTCTTCCCCTTGGCTTTCTGGCGCTGCTGGTGATATTCGGCTGCGCACGGCCTGCAGTAGCACTGCAGGCCGTCTCGCATGGCCCTATTCGCAGCGAAGGCCTCGAGCGGCTTGAGTAAGCCACACCGCGGACACCGCTTCTCCACCCCCAACACGCACCCCCCCCGAGTGATTCGACCTTCGAATCGAAGGTAAAATCACTCGCCACCCTTCTGAACGAAGCTTCGAACGAAGTCCTCGGCGTTCTCCTCGAGCACATCATCGATTTCGTCGAGTACGGAGTCGACGTCGTCGGAGAGCTTTTCCTGGCGCTCCTTGAGGTCGGTCGATTCCTCGACCGCCGCCTCCTCGACCTCCTCGGTCGAGCGCGTCGCCTTCTGCTGTCCGCCGCCGGTGTCCTTGGTCGCCATGTCTACCTCACCCCGCTCGGTTCGCACGCTCACGTCGAGAGACCCCGGGATTCGGGATCTCTCAAGATCAGACCCTATGCCGGACCCTACTAGGAGGGTCCGACATTCGTCCCCGTACTTTCATAGTCCGGTTCTCTTCATGATTCCCGCACCGGGGCCCTTTCAGGCCCCGAAGGCACCGCTCACTGCCCCGAAAGCACCCGCACCAGGTCCTCCGCCGTGCGGCAGCGGTCCAAGAGCTCCTTGACGTGGTTCCGGGTCCCCCGCAGAGGTTCCAGCGTCGGGACCCGCTGGAGCGAGTCCCGGCCCGGGAGATCGAAGATCACCGAGTCCCAGGAGGCCGCGGCCACGTCGTCCGCGTACTGCTCCAGGCAGCGGCCGCGGAAGTAGGCCCGGGTGTCCTCCGGAGGCTTGCTCCGGGCCCGCTCGACGGCCGGCTCCTCCACCAGTCGCTTCATCTTGCCCCGGGCCACCAGGCGGTTGTAGAGGCCCTTCTCCGGCCTCACGTCCGAGTACTGGAGGTCGACCAGGTGCAGCCGCGCCGCGTCCCAGCCGAGCCCGTCCCTGCGCCGGTAGCCCTCCAGGATCTCCCGCTTGGCGATCCAGTCCAGCTCTCCCGACAGGCTCATCGGGTCGCTCTCCAGCCGGCCCAGCACGTCCTCCCAGCGGACCAGCATGTCCTTGGTCTGCTCGTCCGCGTCGGACCCGAAACGCTCGTCCACGTACTTCCGCGCCAGCTCGAAGTACTCCATCTGGAGTTGTACGGCGGTCAGTGTCCGCCCGCTGCGCAGCGTGATGAGGTGCTTGAGGTCGGGGTCGTGGGAGACCTGGTGGAGGGTGCGTACGGGCTGGTCGACGGCCAGGTCGACGTTGATGAACCCGTCTTCGATCATGGACAGGACAAGTGCCGTCGTGCCGAGCTTCAGGTACGTGGAGATCTCGGAGAGGTTCGCGTCGCCGATGATCACGTGCAGCCGGCGGTACTTCTCGGCGTCCGAGTGCGGCTCGTCCCGGGTGTTGATGATGGGCCGCTTCAGGGTGGTCTCCAGGCCGACCTCGACCTCGAAGTAGTCCGCGCGCTGGCTGATCTGGAAGCCGTGCTCGCGGCCGTCCTGGCCGATGCCCACGCGTCCCGCGCCGGTCACGACCTGTCGCGAGACGAAGAAGGGGGTCAGGTGGCGCACGATCTCCGAGAAGGGGGTTTCCCGCTTCATCAGGTAGTTCTCGTGCGTGCCGTAGGAGGCGCCCTTGTTGTCGGTGTTGTTCTTGTAGAGGTGGATCGGCTGGGCGCCGGGCAGCTGGGCCGCCCGTACGGCGGCCTCGGCCATGATCCGCTCGCCGGCCTTGTCCCAGAGCACGGCGTCGAGCGGGTTGGTGATCTCCGGCGAGCTGTACTCGGGGTGCGCGTGGTCGACGTAGAGCCGTGCGCCGTTCGTGAGGATGACGTTGGCGAGGCCGATGTCCTCGTCGGTCAGCTGGCTGTTGTCTGCGGCCTCGCGGGCGAGGTCGAAGCCGCGGGCGTCCCGCAGCGGGTTCTCCTCCTCGAAGTCCCAGCGGGCGCGTCGCGCCCGGTGCATCGCCGCCGCGTAGGCGTTGACGATCTGGGACGAGGTGAGCATGGCATTGGCGTTCGGGTGCCCCGGGACGGAGATCCCGTACTCCGTCTCGATCCCCATTACTCGCCGTACGGTCATGCGGCCCTCCTTGCCCGGCGGCGCTCCCCTTCGGGAGCGGCGCTCAAGTACCGCTGGTGCTCCGGTGCGTGTGACTGTGCGGTGCCCGTCCCCGCACTGCGCGTCCGGCGGTACGGAAGAGCCTAGAACCACTGCGCGCTCGTGGGGAGATCATTTCCGTCATTGAATCCGCCCTGTCACCGGCTGAAAAGCGGCCGGTCATGCGGTGGGGTAAAGCAGTCGGCTGCGGATGCCCGGGGAGGACATCCGCAGCCGCTCCGCCTCAGAGGTACTGACCGGTGTTCGCCACCGTGTCGATGGAGCGTCCGGTGTCCGCGCCCTGCTTTCCGGTGACGAGGGTGCGGATGAATACGATCCGCTCGCCCTTCTTTCCGGAGATACGGGCCCAGTCGTCCGGGTTGGTGGTGTTGGGCAGGTCCTCGTTCTCCTTGAACTCGTCCACGCAGGCCTGGAGGAGGTGGGAGACCCGAAGGCCCTTCTGGTTGTGCTCGAGGAAGGCCTTGATCGCCATCTTCTTCGCACGGTCCACGATGTTCTGGATCATCGCGCCCGAGTTGAAGTCCTTGAAGTAGAGGACTTCCTTGTCGCCGTTGGCGTACGTGACCTCGAGGAAGCGGTTCTCCTCGGTTTCGGCGTACATCTGCTCGACGACGGTCTGGATCATGCTGTGGACGGTGCCGCCCCTGGAGTCCTGGTGTTCGGACAGGTCGTCCGTGTGCAGGGGCAGGGAGGCCTTGAGGTACTTCGCGAAGATGTCCTTCGCGGCCTCGGCGTCCGGACGCTCGATCTTGATCTTCACATCGAGGCGGCCGGGCCGCAGGATGGCCGGGTCGATCATGTCCTCGCGGTTGGAGGCGCCGATGACGATGACGTTCTCCAGGCCCTCCACGCCGTCGATCTCGGCGAGGAGCTGCGGGACGATGGTGTTCTCCACGTCCGAGCTGACACCGGATCCGCGGGTGCGGAAGAGGGATTCCATCTCGTCGAAGAAGACGATGACGGGGGTGCCCTCGCTCGCCTTCTCCCGGGCACGCTGGAAGACGAGGCGGATGTGCCGCTCGGTCTCGCCGACGTACTTGTTGAGGAGCTCGGGGCCCTTGATGTTCAGGAAGTACGACTTCCCCTGGGCCTGGCCGGTCACCTCGGCGACCTTCTTGGCAAGGGAGTTGGCGACGGCCTTGGCGATGAGCGTCTTGCCGCAGCCGGGCGGGCCGTAGAGCAGGATGCCCTTCGGGGGCCGCAGTTCGTGTTCCTTGAACAGGTCCGGGTAGAGGTACGGGAGCTCGACCGCGTCGCGGATCAGCTCGATCTGGTCGCCCAGGCCGCCGATCTTGTCGTAGTCGATGTCGGGGACCTCTTCGAGGACGAGGTCCTCGACCTCGCTCTTGGGGACGATCTCGTAGACGTAGCCGGAGCGGGGTTCGAGCAGCAGGGAGTCGCCGGGGCGGATGATGACGTCCAGGAGCGGCTCGGCGAGCCTCACCACCCTTTCCTCGTCGGTGTGCCCGACCACCAGGGCGCGCTCGCCGTCCTCGAGGATCTCCTTGAGGGTGACGATGTCCCCGGCCCGCTCGTATTCCATGGCCTCGACCACGTTGAGCGCCTCGTTGAGCATGACCTCCTGGCCGCGCCGGAGGTCTTCCGGGTCGACGCTGGGGCTCACGTTCACGCGGAGCTTTCGGCCTCCGGTGAAGATGTCGACGGTGCCGTCCTCATTGGCCTGAAGGAAGACACCGAAGCCGGCCGGCGGCTGCGCGAGCCGGTCGACTTCTTCTTTGAGGGCCACGATCTGGTCGCGGGCCTCACGGAGGGTATTCGCGAGTCGTTCGTTCTGTGCGGATACGCCGGCCAGATTTGTCTGCAGCTCGACGATCCGCTCTTCGAGAATCCTCGTGTGTCGCGGAGAGTCGGCGAGCTTACGTCGCAGGACGGCGATTTCCTGCTCGAGATAGGCAACCTGGCCGGCGGGGTCCTCAGACCCTCGCCCGGGCCGGATGCCGCGGTTGATGTCGTCGTCGTGGGCTGCCACGGTCCTCACCTCCTCCAAGGGGAGCTGGACGCTTCCTGACCCTACCTGGGCTGGTGGTGATTGAAACCCCTAGATCACAAAGACGGTAGAGGTGTGTCCGATCTTCACCCTTGCGTACTCCCTCACGCCAAGGAAATACCCACCCATCAAACTCGGGAAGCGGCCGGTTGTAAGGTCGAACTGTTCAACACCCGTCAGGGCTCGCGCGACTTGCGTGCGAGTGGTGACCGGGATGGATCACTCAGCGCAGGGAACGGCAGGAGATATGACCGTGCAGCAGGACGCTCCGACGGGCGACGTCGGCGGGGCCGGCGAGCCGCTCGAGGTCTGGATCGATCAGGACCTCTGCACCGGCGACGGCATCTGCGTGCAGTACGCGCCCGAGGTGTTCGAGCTGGACATCGACGGTCTGGCGTACGTGAAGAGCGTGGACGACGAGCTGCTGCAGGAGGCGGGGGCGACCACTCCGGTTCCGCTGCCGCTGCTCCAGGACGTGGTCGACTCGGCGAAGGAATGCCCCGGTGACTGTATTCACGTAAGGCGCGTTTCGGACAGGGTGGAGGTCTTCGGTCCCGACGCGGAGTGAGGCTTCAAACACTCCTGGCGGCCGAGTCCGTCAGCTCCTGGCGGAATTTTCCGTCGCTCCAGCGCCACTTGGCGAGCTGTTTCTTGTCGGGGCAGCAGCGCGGGACCTCGGGGCCGGAGTAGCCGAGGAGGCTCGCGGTGACGGTTAGGTCGCGCACGGTGAGTTCTGTGGCGGTCTGGCGTTGCGGGGTGTCCAGGAGGGTGGCCACGACGCGCGGGCGTGCGCCCTCGGCGGGTTCCCTGGTGAGTACGTAGATCGCGTGGGGCGGGGTGCCGGAGCCCGCGTCGCAGCGGACGGCCGCCACGGTCTCGGGGCGGCCGTCGCCGTCGAGGTCGCCCTGGGCGGTGGCCGTGACGGCGTGGGGCGCGCCCTTGCAGTCGAGGGGGTAGGTGACGGCTGCCGCGTCGGGGGCGGCGGCCTGCGGGCCTTTCGCGGCGGGTTCCGCGGTGTCGGCGGGGGTGCCGGTGGCCGGCTGTACGAGTCCCGCTGCGGCTATGACGGCGGCCATGGCGGTGGCCGTGGCGAGCCAGTGGAGGGGCCTGGTCCGGGTGTGCGCCAGGGTGTCCGGGGTTGCCAGCGTGGCGGGGGTCTGCAGCACGCGGGGTGTCTCCTGTGCGAAGGGTGACGGGGAGCCAGCATCGTGCCACACCTCACACCGGGGTGGAACGGCAGGGTCCGGGTCGGCGTGAGGGCAACGAAAAGGCGCTGCGGCGCAGTTCCCGGTGTGTCGGGGGAACTGTGCCGCAGCGCCGTCGTGTTGGGCCGGCGGTGCGGTTACGCGGAGCGGTCGCTGCCGGGGCCGTCGTAGTCGTCGCCGTAGGCGCCCTTGGCGGGGCGGCGGCGGCGCATCGGGGGCTCGACGCCGTCGGCGAGGCGGCGGGCGGTGACGAGGAAGCCGGTGTGGCCGATCATCCGGTGGTCCGGGCGGACGGCCAGGCCTTCGACGTGCCAGTTGCGGATCATCGATTCCCACGGCTGCGGTTCGGCGAAGCAGCCGATCTCGCGGATGGACTCGACGGTCTTGGACAGCTGGGTGGTGGTGGCCACGTAGCAGCACAGGATGCCGCCGGGGACGAGGGCCTTGGAGACGGCCTCCAGGCACTCCCAGGGGGCGAGCATGTCGAGGATGACGCGGTCGACGTCGGTGTCGGACAGGTTGTCCTGGAGGTCGCCCACGGTGAGCTGCCAGGCCGGGTGGGGGCCGCCGAAGTAGCGTTCCACGTTGGCGGTGGCGATTTCGGCGAAGTCCGCGCGGCGCTCGTAGCTGTGGAGCATGCCCTGGTCGCCGATGGCGCGCAGCAGGAAGCTGCTCAGGGAGCCGGAGCCCACCCCCGCCTCCACGACGCGGGCGCCGGGGAAGATGTCGGCGAAGGCCAGGATCTGGCCCGCGTCCTTGGGGTAGACCACGGCGGCGCCGCGGGGCATGGACAGGACGTAGTCGGGGAGCAGGGGGCGCAGCGCGAGGTACGCGACGTTCCCCGTGGTACGGACAACACTGCCTTCGGGAGCACCGATCAGCTCGTCGTGGGGGAAGGAACCCTTGTGGGTGTGGAAATTCTTCCCGGCTTCGAGCGTGAACGTGTAGTGGCGGCCCTTGGGGTCGGTGAGCTGAACCTGGTCCCCGACCTTGAAGGGCCCGCGTCGGCGGGCGGCACCGGTCGGTTCGGACATGTGACCAGTGTATTGGCTTCAGGACTGGGGCCGTGCCATGGCCTTCACGAAGGCCTTTTCGACGTCGAGGGTGGACAGGACGCCGTAGATCGCGCCGCCGGGTTCGAGGACGAGGTACTCGGAGGCGGGGGTGGCGCGGAGGTGGTCGAGGAGTCCTTCGCCGTTGAGGTCCGCTGAAACCTTCATGCCGTCGGTGAGGTCCTGGGCGAGGGTGCTGACGGCGACCCAGGGGCGGCGGTGTTCGGGGACGGAGGCGATGGCGCTCTCGCGGACGATGGCGGTGGGGTCGCCGTGGCCGTCGACGACGACGAGGGCGCGGGCTCCGGCCTCGTTGGCCCGGCGCAGGGCTTCGGAGAGGGGGGTGGCGTTCTCGACGGGGATGGCGCGCCGGGTGAGGGTGCGGGCGCGCAGTTCGGGGAGGTGTTCGCGCAGGCGGGCCATGCGCAGGCTGTTGCCGGCGCCGGTCCAGATGATGGCGGCGAGGATGGCGGCGAGCAGGGCGTCCATGACGGTGTCCATGCCGCCGATCTCCTCGGTGCGGTTGCCGAGGAGTCCGGTGTGGGTGAGCAGGGGCAGGCCGAGGAGGACGGCGACGGCGAGGCCGCGGCCGACCCAGGCGGCGGCGACGGTGCCGGCCATGGGCTTGCCGGTGATGCCCCAGATGAGGGCGCGGAGCATGCGGCCGCCGTCGAGGGGGAGGCCGGGGAGGAGGTTGAAGGCGGCGACGAGCAGGTTGGAGATCATCAGGCCTGCGAGGAGGACGCCGGGGACGGTGGCCGGGTCGACGGCTTTCATGCCGAGGTAGAAGGCGCCGGCGAGGAGGAGGGAGAGCAGGGGGCCGACGAAGGCGAGGACGAATTCGCGGCCGGGGGTCTCGGATTCCTTCTCGATCTCGGAGACTCCGCCGAAGAACTGGAGCTGGATGCGGCGCACGGGGAGTTTGAAGCGGAGGGCGGCGACGGTGTGCGCGAGTTCGTGGACGAGGACGGAGGCGTAGAAGGCGACCGCGAAGAAGAGGGAGACGAGGTAGCGGACGGGTCCGAGTTCGGGCAGGACCCGGTCGAGCTGGTCGCCGAAGACCCAGGTGATGAGGGCGGCGACGAGGAACCAGCTGGGCGAGACGTAGACGGGCACGCCGAAGGGGCGGCCCATGAGGATGCCGCCGCCCGGTCCGGAGCGCCGGCCTGCGCGCTCGCCGGTTTCGTCGGTGTCTGCCACGTCTGTCCTTCGTTCGGTGCTGGTGTGTGTTCCAGTGTGGTTCTGATCGCGTAGGCGCGGTGTCTGTAGCGCGTTGTAGCGCGTTGTGATGCTCCGATCATGCAGTGCGAGGGTGCTTGGCGTCGATGGTATGCGCGTGCTGTCGGTGGCGGGTCGTAGGGTTTTGTGCATGACGACGAGCCCCGGTGCTGTGCCTGGCGCAGCAGATGCCGATGCGCGGAGCGCTGTGGCGCCCACTTCGCTCTCCCCTTCGCGGGCGAGCGATTTCATGCAGTGCCCGCTTCTGTACCGGTTCCGGGTGATCGACCGGCTGCCGGAGAAGCCGAGTGCGGCGGCGACGCGGGGGACGCTGGTGCACGCGGTGCTGGAGCGTCTCTTCGATCATCCGGCGCAGGAGCGGACGGCGCCGGCTGCGAAGGCGTTGCTTCCGGGGCAGTGGGAGCGGCTGCTGGAGGCGAAACCGGAGCTGACGGAGCTGTTCCCGCCGGGGGACGAGGGGGCGGGGCTGGCGCGGTGGCTGACGGAGGCGGAGGCGCTGGTCGAGCGCTGGTTCACGCTGGAGGACCCGACGCGGCTGGAGCCGGTGGAGCGGGAGTTCTTCGTGGAGACGGAGCTGGAGTCGGGGCTGCGGTTGCGGGGGATCATCGACCGGGTGGACGTGGCGCCGACGGGTGAGGTGCGGATCGTCGACTACAAGACGGGCAAGGCGCCGCGGCCGGAGTATGCCGAGGGTGCGCTGTTCCAGATGAAGTTCTACGCGCTGGTGGTGTGGCGGCTGAAGCAGGTGGTGCCGCGGCGGCTGCAGCTGGTGTATCTGGGCAGTGGGGACGTGCTGACGTACGACCCGGTGGTGGCGGATCTGGAGCGGGTGGAGCGCAAGCTGCTGGCGTTGTGGGAGGCGATCCGGGAGGCGACGGAGTCGGGTGAGTGGCGGCCGCGGCCGACGAAGCTGTGCGGCTGGTGTGATCATCGGGCGGTGTGCCCGGAGTTCGGGGGGACTCCCCCGCCGTATCCGCTGGTGATCTCCCCCGGTTACCGCCGGGAGGTGCCCCCGGCGCGGCCCGGGGTGGAGCTGCCGGCGGAGCGCCCGGCGGAGTCTTGATCATCGGGTCAGGGCAGAATGGACGGGCCCGCCGTAGCCGTCCGACGAATACGAGGTAGACCCCGTGGCCATCCGCGTCCTTCTGGTCGACGACCAGCCACTGCTGCGCACCGGTTTCCGGATGATTCTGGAGGCCGAGGAGGACCTGGCGGTGGTGGGTGAGGCCGGGGACGGTCTGCAGGCGCTGGACCAGGTGCGGGCGCTGCAGCCCGACGTGGTGCTGATGGACATCCGGATGCCGCGGATGGACGGGGTGGAGGCGACCCGGCAGATCACCGGTCCGGGGCGGGACGGGCCGGCGAAGGTGCTGGTCCTGACCACGTTCGATCTGGACGAGTACGTGGTGGAGGCGCTGCGGGCGGGGGCGAGCGGGTTCCTGCTGAAGGACGCTCCGGCCAATGAGCTGGTTCAGGCGATCCGGGTGGTGGCGGCGGGCGAGGCGATGCTCGCGCCGAGCATCACGCGGCGGCTGCTGGACAAGTACGCGGGGCACCTGCCGTCGGGTGAGGAGAGCGTCCCGGACACGCTGGGGACGCTGACCGAGCGTGAGGTCGAGGTGTTGAAGCTGGTGTCCCGGGGTCTGTCGAACGCGGAGATCGCGGCGGACCTGTTCGTGAGCGAGACGACGGTCAAGACGCATGTGGGGCACGTGCTGACGAAGCTGGGTCTGCGCGACCGGGTCCAGGCGGCCGTGTACGCGTACGAGAGCGGTCTGGTCCGTCCCGGGGCGCAGTAGCGGCCGCTGGACAAGCGGAACCGCTGGACAAGCGGAACCGCTGGGCAGGCGGAACGGGCCGGCAGCCGCGTGGTGCGGCTGCCGGCCCGTTGTGCGTGGCCCGGTCGGGGTCAGCCCTTGCTGATCTCCCAGAAGCGGAAGACGGTCGATGCGTCGAGGGACCACTGGAGGCCGTTGACGTTCTGGCGGGTGACGGCGTACTGCTTGCCCTGCCAGAGCGGGAGGATCGGGAGTTCCTCGGCGACGATGTCCTGGAGGCGGTCGTAGTCCGTGTTGGCCGCGGTGCGGTCGGACTTCGCGGAGGTCGACGGGATGATCGTCCCGGTGATCTCCTTGTTGTCGTAGTTGTTGTGCAGGACGTTGTCCGGGCCGAAGAACGGCTGCGTGAAGTTGTCGGCGTCCGGGTAGTCGGGGACCCAGCCCTTGACGTACACGCCGTACTTGCCGGCCTGGATGTCCTTCTCGTACTGCTCGTACTCGACGGACTTGACGTCGGCCTCGAAGAGTCCGCTGTCGTTGAGCTGCTTGGCGATGACCTCGAACTGGTGGTCGGTGGAGGGGCCGTAGCGGGACGGCGTGGAGTACAGGGTCAGCTTGACCTTGCCGTTGATGCCGGCGGCCTTGAGGGCGGCCTTGGCCTTCTCGGGCTGCGGGGTGCCGCCGTAGCGGTCGAAGAACGGCGTGGTGTGTCCGGCGATGCCGGTGGGGACGATGGAGTACAGGGCGGTGGCGGTGCCCGCGTACACGTCCTTGACGAGGGCTTCGCGGTCCACGAGGTAGGCGATGGCCTTGCGGACGGGGAGCTTGCCGACGACGGGGTCGTTGACGTTGAAGACCATGTGCTCGACTTCGGCGCCGGTGCCCTGGACGACGTCGACCTTGTCGTCGCCGGTCTTGGACGAGGCGAGGGCGGCGATGTCCTTGGCGGCGAGGCCGCGGAAGGCGAAGTCGACGTCGCCGCTCTCCAGGACGGTCTTGAGGCCGGCCTGGTCGCCGTTGAAGAACTTCAGGGTGACGCCGGTGTTCTTGGCCTTGGCCTTGCCGTTGTAGGACTCGTTGACGGAGAAGGTGGCGCTCTTCTCGCCGAAGGAGTCCAGCTTGTAGACGCCGGAGCCGATCGCCTTGTTGTCGGTGCGCAGCTTGTCGGCCGGGTACTCGCTGTGGTCGACGATGGAGCCGGCGCCCGAGGCGATCTTGCTCGGGAAGGTCGCGTCGGACGTCTTGAGGCGGAAGACGACCGTCTTCTCGTCGGGGGTTTCGATGCTCGCGATCGACGAGAGCATGACGGCCGGGCCGTTCTCGTCGTTGATCTTCAGCGTGCGCTCGAAGGAGAACTTGACGTCCTTCGAGGTGAGGCTGTGGCCGTTGCTGAACTTCAGGTCGGGCCGCAGGGTGCACTTGTAGAGCTTGCTGTCGCCGCCCTCGAAGGCGCAGGCCTGTGCGGCGTCGGGCTCGGGGGTGGTCCCGCCCTTGGGGAAGCTCAGCAGCGACTGGAAGACGTTGTTGAACAGCAGCCAGGAGCCCGGGTCGTAGCCCGATGCCGGGTCGGTGGACTTCACCTTGTCGGATATGCCCATGACCACACCCTTGCCGCTGCCGGCATTGGAGCCATCGGTCGAACCGCAACCGCTGAGCAGCGCGGCGGCGGTGGCTGCGCCGAGCGGGGCCGCCAGCCACTGGTTACGTCGATTCACGGTACGTCCTTCACAATCGAACTGTCGTTGCTCCGGCCCGCGACACCCGCTGCCGGTCGTTGTCTTGCTCAGCCGCTTACGCCGCGGCCGAGCTCCCACAGCTGGAGGTCGGAGATGGCGTTGACGGACCACTCCACTCCGGTGATCCCGTCGCGTGCGGCGACGTACTGCTTGCCCTGCCACAGGGGCAGGACGGGTACGTCCTCGGCGACGATGTCCTGAATCTCCGTGAACGCGGGGACGGCGACGTTGCGGTCGACCGCCCTCCGGGACTCGGGGATGAGCCTGGTGCGCACCGCGCTGTTGGCGTACGGCGTGCCCAGGAAGTTGTCCTGCTCCAGGAACGGGGCGAGGAAGTTGTCGGCGTCCGCGTAGTCGGGGAACCAGCCGAGCCCGTAGGCGGCGTGGTCGCCCTTCTTCTGCGCGGGACGGAAGTCGCCCCACTCGCTGCCCTGGACGGTGATGTCGAACAGCTGGGTGGAGTTCAGCTGGGCCTTGAGGGCCTCGAACTCGGCAGCCGTGCCGTCGCCGTAGTGGTCGCTGGTGTAGTGCAGGGTCAGCTTGACCGGGGTCTTGATCCCGGCCTCCTTCAGCAGGGCGGCGGCCTTGGCCGTGTTGGCGTCGCCGTACTTGTTGAAGAAGGAGTTGACGTGGCCCGTCACGGTGGTGGGGACCAGCGAGTAGAGGGGCTGCGCGGACTTGCCGTAGACCTTGGAGATGAGGGCGTCGCGGTCGACGGCGGCGGCGAGGGCCTGGCGTACGGCCTTGTCCTTGACGACCGGGGCCTCGGTGTTGAAGCCGAGGTAGCGGATCTCCAGGCCGGGCATCGGGACCAGCTTGACGCCCTTGGGCGGCCGGTCGCTGAACTCGGCGATCTGGGCGGGCGACAGGGTGCGGGAGACCATGTGGATCCTCCCGTCGGTGAGCGCCTTGCCCATGGCCGGCGAGTCGGGGAAGGTGCGCAGTTCGACCTTGTCGTTCTGCAGCTTGATGTCGCCCTTGTAGTGGGGGTTCTTGCTGAAGACGGCGCGGACGAGCTGGTTGCCCTTGACCTCGGCCTTCATCGTGTACGGGCCGGAGCCGTCCACGGCGAAGCCCTCGCGGAGCTTCTTGGCGTCGTAGTTCTTCTCGCTGACGATGCCGGCGGCGGGGGTGGAGAGCTTGTGCGGGAAGGTCGCGTCCGGGGTCTTCAGCTGGAAGACGACGGTGTCGGCGCCCTTGACCTCGACCTTGTCGAGGGTGGAGAGCAGCGAGGACGGACCGTTCTCGTCCTTGATGGCGAGGACGCGGTCGATGGAGAACTTGACGTCCTGGGCGGTGAGCGGGTCACCGCTGGCGAACTTCAGCCCGGGGCGCAGGGTGCAGCGGTAGCTGGTGTTGCCGGTGTCGGTGAAGCGGCAGGCGGAGGCTGCTTCGGGGACGGGCTGGCCGCCGCCGCGCGGGGTGTGCATCAGCGTCTGGACGGTCTGGCGCAGGATGTTCCAGGCCCCGGCGTCGTAGGCGTAGGCCGGGTCGAAGGGGGCGGGAGCGAAGTCTGCGGCCTCGAACCGGTCGGTGGTGCCGACGACGATCGCTCCGGATCCCGCTCCTCCGCCGCTCGCGGTGCCGCAGGCGGCCAGCGCGGGGGTGAGCAGTCCGGCCGCGGCCGTCAGCACCATGGTCTTGCGGTTCATGCTGGAAGTACTCCCTGTAACCGGCACTTGTTCAAAGCGGCGTAAAGGGCACTTCGCGGCGTCGCCCGTTCAGGGCGGAACGATCGGGCCGGTGTGATGACGATCGGTCCACGCGGTCCCGGCACAGGGGTGTGTGTCGGGACGGCTGAGGTGCGGCGCAGTGCCCGCAATGACACTAGTGGTCCGGGACGGGATGGCTGGAACTGACCGGACTTGGGGCGTAATCGCACCGTGATCGGAGCGAACTGCCTGTTCACGCGCGGGGCTCCGCAGATTCGGTCAGCAGCTGATCAATCCGGACACAAAGGAACCCCCCAGGGGCCCGGGACAGGTCCATGGGGGGTTTGACAGGTGACCAAGCTCACTCTGAGCGACGGGTGCGGAGGGGATGGAATTTCAGCCTCCGGGGCCTGCGGCGGAAGATCCTTCCGCCGGACCTCGATCCTGCAGGCGTTTGGTTCGGCACAGAGCGTGCACACGGAGTTCCGGTGTGTGGCACCCGCCCGGCCGGCGGGTGCCCGCGTGCGCCGCCACGTGGCCGAGTGTGACCAGTACGACGAGTGTCCCGGTCAGTTCATCGGGGCGATGAGGGAGCGCAGGAAGGCCAGGTCGACGTCCTCCAGCGAGCGCACGACCGTACGCCCCGGGGCCGGTTCGATCACGCCCACCGAGGGGATGGCCACGACCCGGCAGCCGGCTGCCTCGGCGGCCGCCACACCGGTCCTGGTGTCCTCGATGACCGCGCACCGCGAGGGGTGCGCGCCCAGCGACCGCGCGGCGAACAGGTACGGGTCGGGATGCGGCTTGGTACGGGGCACCTCGTCGCCGGCGACCGTCATGGTGAAGCGGTCGCGGCCGAGGGTGAGCAGGACCTGGTCGATGACGCGGCGGTGGGAGGCGGAGACGAGGGCGGTGGGCACGTTGTGCCGGGCCAGCTCGGTCAGCAGCCGCTCGGCGCCCGGCATCAGCGGCACCCGGTCGGCGATGCGGGCCTCGAAGCGCTCGTTGAGCAGGACGCTCAGCTCGGCGAGGCCGATGGGGGCGCCGGTCGCCTCGATCAGGAAGGCCGCGCTGCGGCTCATCGGTCCGCCGACGACCACGTCGCGCCAGGCGTCGTCCAGCCGGTGCCCGAGCTCGTGGAAGATCTCCGCCTCGATCTCCCACCAGAAGCCCTCGGTGTCGACCAGGGTGCCGTCCATGTCGAGCAGCACCGCCTGCAGGGCCGAGCCGTCGGCCGTACGGGCGACGGCGGCGGGAACGGTGCTCGTCATGCGCATGCCTCTCAGAAGGGACGAGAAGGCCGGTCACCTCTTCCCGCGGGGCGTTCCCCGGGGAACAGGCGACCGGCCTGTATGGGACCGACAAGTGTACGTCGGCTGAGCTCAGCGTGCGTTGAAATACTTCGCTTCGGGGTGGTGAATCACGATCGCGTCGGTGGACTGCTCCGGGTGGAGCTGGAACTCCTCCGACAGGTGGACGCCGATCCGCTCCGGCTGGAGGAGGTCGGCGATCTTCGCGCGGTCCTCCAGGTCGGGGCAGGCGCCGTAGCCGAGGGAGAAGCGGGCACCGCGGTACTTGAGGTCGAACATGTCCTCGACCGCGGCGGGGTCCTCGCCGCCGAATCCGAGCTCGGCGCGGACGCGGGCGTGCCAGTACTCGGCCATGGCCTCGGCGAGCTGGACGGACAGGCCGTGCAGCTCCAGGTACTCGCGGTAGGAGTCGGACTCGAACAGCTTGGCCGTGGCCTCGCCGATCCTCGAGCCCACGGTGACCACCTGGAGGCCGACGACGTCGGTCTCGCCGGACTCCTCCGGGCGGAAGAAGTCCGCGAGGCACAGCCGCCGGCCGCGGCGCTGGCGCGGGAAGGTGAAGCGGGTCCGCTCGTTGCCCGCCTCGTCGAGGATGATCAGGTCCTCGCCCTTGGACACGCAGGGGAAGTACCCGTAGACGACGGCGGCCTCGAGCAGGTTCTCGGTGTGCAGCTTGTCCAGGAGGCCGCGCAGGCGCGGGCGGCCCTCGCTCTCGACGAGCTCCTCGTACGTGGCTCCGCCCGCGCGGGCCTGCTTGAGGCCCCACTGGCCCTTGAAGAGGGCGCCCTCGTCGAGCCAGGAGGCGTAGTCCTTGAGCGGGATGCCCTTGACCACCCGGGTGCCCCAGAAGGGCGGGGTGGGGACGGGGTTGTCGACGGACACGTCGGAGCGGCCGCCGGTCTCCTGCGGCTCGTCCACCTGGAGGGCTGAGGTGTCGCGCTTGGCGACGCGGCGCTGCTTGAGCTCGGGCAGGGACGCGCCGGGGACGCCGCGCTTGACGGCGATCAGGGCGTCCATCAGGCGCAGGCCTTCGAAGGCGTCGCGGGCGTAGCGGACCTCGCCCTCGTAGATCTCGTGGAGGTCCTGCTCGACGTAGGCGCGGGTGAGGGCGGCGCCGCCGAGGATCACCGGGTAGTCGGCGGCCAGCTTGCGCTGGTTCAGCTCCTCCAGGTTCTCCTTCATGATCACGGTCGACTTCACGAGCAGGCCGGACATGCCGATGACGTCGGCCTTGTGCTCCTGCGCGGCTTCGAGGATCGCGGAGACGGGCTGCTTGATGCCGATGTTGACGACGTTGTAGCCGTTGTTCGTCAGGATGATGTCGACGAGGTTCTTGCCGATGTCGTGGACGTCGCCGCGGACGGTGGCGAGCACGATCGTGCCCTTGCCCTCGTCGTCCGTCTTCTCCATGTGCGGTTCGAGGTAGGCGACGGCCGTCTTCATGACCTCGGCGGACTGCAGGACGAAGGGGAGCTGCATCTGGCCGGAGCCGAAGAGCTCGCCGACGACCTTCATGCCCTCCAGGAGGGTGTCGTTGACGATGTCGAGGGCGGGGCGGGTCTGGAGGGCCTCGTCGAGGTCGGTCTCCAGGCCGTTCTTCTCGCCGTCGATGATGCGGCGCTGCAGGCGCTCGTCCAGCGGCAGGGCGAGGAGCTCCTCGGCGCGGCCGGCCTTCAGTGACTTGGTGTTGACGCCCTCGAAGAGGGCCATCAGCTTCTGCAGCGGGTCGTAGCCCTCGGCCCGCCGGTCGTAGATCAGGTCGAGGGCGGTGGTGACCTGCTCCTCGTCGAACCGGGCGATCGGCAGGATCTTGGAGGCGTGGACGATGGCCGAGTCCAGGCCCGCCTTGACGCACTCGTCGAGGAACACCGAGTTCAGCAGCACGCGGGCGGCCGGGTTGAGGCCGAAGGAGATGTTCGACAGGCCGAGGGTGGTCTGGACGTCCGGGTGGCGGCGCTTGAGCTCGCGGATGGCCTCGATCGTCGCGATGCCGTCCTTGCGGGACTCCTCCTGCCCGGTGCAGATCGTGAAGGTCAGCGTGTCGATGAGGATGTCCGACTCCCGGATCCCCCAATTCGCCGTCAGGTCGGCGATCAGACGTTCAGCGATGGCGACCTTGTGCTCGACGGTGCGGGCCTGACCCTCCTCGTCGATGGTCAGCGCGATGAGCGCGGCGCCGTGCTCCTGGGCCAGTCGGGTGACCTTGGCGAAGCGGGACTCGGGGCCGTCGCCGTCCTCGTAGTTCACCGAGTTGATGACGGCGCGGCCGCCGAGCTTCTCCAGGCCCGCCCGGATGACGGGAACCTCGGTGGAGTCCAGGACGATCGGCAGCGTGGAAGCGGTCGCGAAACGACCCGCCAGCTCCTCCATGTCGGCGACGCCGTCGCGGCCGACGTAGTCCACGCACAGGTCGAGCATGTGCGCGCCCTCACGGATCTGGTCGCGCGCCATCTCCACGCAGTCGTCCCAGCGGGCCTCCAGCATGGCCTCGCGGAACTTCTTGGAGCCGTTGGCGTTGGTGCGCTCGCCGATCGCCATGTAGGAGGTGTCCTGGCGGAAGGGCACGGTCTGGTAGAGCGAGGCGGCGCCGGGCTCGGGCTGGGGGCTGCGCGGGGTGATCTCGGTGCCGCGGACCCGCTCGACGACCTGGCGCAGGTGCTCGGGGGTCGTACCGCAGCAGCCGCCGACCAGGGACAGCCCGTACTCGCGGACGAAGGTCTCCTGGGCGTCGGCCAGCTCGGAGGCGCTCAGCGGGTAGTGCGCGCCCTCCTTGGTCAGGACGGGCAGACCGGCATTGGGCATGCAGGACAGCGGGATGCGGGCGTTGCGCGCCAGGTAGCGCAGGTGCTCGCTCATCTCGGCGGGCCCGGTGGCGCAGTTCAGGCCGATCATGTCGATGCCCAGCGGCTCCAGCGCGGTCAGGGCCGCGCCGATCTCCGAGCCGAGCAGCATGGTGCCGGTGGTCTCGACGGTGACGGAGCAGATCAGCGGGACGGAGACGCCGAGCGCCTCCATGGCCCGGCGGGCGCCGATGATGGAGGACTTCGTCTGCAGGAGGTCCTGGGTGGTCTCGACGAGCAGCGCGTCGGCGCCGCCGGTGATCAGGCCCTCGGCGTTGATCTGGTAGGCGTCGCGGATCTGCGCGTAGGTGATGTGGCCGAGCGTGGGCAGCTTGGTGCCGGGGCCGATGGAGCCCAGGACCCAGCGCTGCTGCCCGGTGGAGGCGGTGAACTCGTCGGCGACCTCGCGGGCGATGCGGGCGCCGGACTCCGACAGCTCGAAGTTGCGGTCGGCGATGTCGTACTCGGCGAGCGCCGCGAAGTTCGCGCCGAAGGTATTGGTCTCGACGCAGTCCACGCCCACCGAGAAGTACGCCTCGTGCACGGTGCGCACGATGTCGGGGCGGGTGACGTTGAGGACCTCGTTGCAGCCTTCGAGCTGCTGGAAGTCCTCCATGGTGGGGTCCTGCGCCTGGAGCATCGTCCCCATGGCTCCGTCGGCGACGACCACGCGGGTCGCGAGTGCCTCTCGGAGGGCATCGGCCCGGGTCTGGGTGTCAGCGGGCGGGGTGGGCAACGAAGCCATGGTGGTGCTCCCTGGGATGCGACGGCTGTCGGCTTTGCACCCCCTCTGTGTCAAGGGCGCACGCGGCCAGCGTAACCGCGAGGCACCGGACCCGGTGCGGGTGTCCCACGTGGCGGACTGCATTCTGTGTCGGGGGTTGCCGGGGCTCCCCCCGGCGCCGCTGCGGCGCAGTCTTTCCCCAACGATGCACGAGGTCGACATCGACCGATACTGTTCAGCATTGTCGAACCACGTCAAGATGTCAGTACGGACAGCAAGGTCAGCAGGAGGCTGCGCGATGGCACGGAACATCCAGTCGCTCGAACGAGCCGCTGCGATGCTGCGACTCCTGGCGGGCGGCGAACGCCGGCTGGGGCTCTCCGACGTGGCCTCCTCCCTGGGCCTGGCCAAGGGCACGGCGCACGGCATCCTGCGCACCCTGCAGGCCGAGGGCTTCGTGGAACAGGACCCCGCCTCCGGCCGCTACCAGCTGGGCGCGGAGCTGCTGCGCCTGGGCAACAGCTATCTCGACGTGCACGAGCTGCGCGCCCGCGCCCTGGTGTGGACGGACGACCTGGCCCGGGCGAGCGGCGAGAGCACGTACGTGGGCGTGCTGCACAAGAGCGGGGTGCTGATCATGCACCACGTGTTCCGGCCCGACGACAGCCGTCAGGTGCTGGAGGTGGGGGCCATGCAGCCGCTGCACTCGACGGCGCTGGGCAAGGTGCTGTCGGCGTACGACCCGGTGGCGCACACCCAGTCGCTGGAGGTGGAGCGCGAGGCGTTCACCCCCCGTACGGTCACGGACGCCGCGGGCTTCGAAGAGGTCCTGGACCTGACGCGGGCGCGCGGCTGGGCCTCCGACGTCGAGGAGACCTGGGAGGGCGTCGCCTCGGTGGCGGCGCCGATCCACGACCGGCGCCGGATGCCGGTCGGCGCGGTGGCGGTGGCGGGTGCCGTGGAGCGGGTCTGCGGGGCGTCCGGGGAGCCGCACGCCGCCCTCGTGGCGTCCGTACGGGACTGTGCGCGCGCGGTGTCACGCGATCTCGGCGCGGGCCGGTTCTAAGCGCCCTCCAGGTCCACGCCAGGCTGCATACGGGCCCCACTCGCGGTCGCTCCGAGTCGCATCCGGGTCGCATCCGGGCCGTCTTCGGGCTCCCTCTAGCACTACCGCGCCGCCATCTGGCTGCTTTCTGCCCATTTTTCGCCAGATCTCGACCACAGGTTGGCCGGATTTGGGCGATCGTACCTAGTGGTAACGATCCGACACCTTGGCCTGACCAGCCCTTGACGCATTCTTCACTTGGGCGGAAAACTGCCGTTCACCGGTCGGCATTGTCGAACACCTGACGGCAATACGCGCTAGGATGCGACAAGGCCAAGGACCGGTGCAGCACTCACCGAGTGCGCGGAACCACCGGTGGGACCCGGTGTCCGCCCACCCCTGGACGTACGTAAGGAGTCGCGGGTGTCTACCTCCGACATCTTCATCGGCGAGACCATCGGTACCGCCCTGCTCACCCTGCTCGGCGGTGGCGTCTGCGCCGCGTTGACGCTCAAGAGCTCCAAGGCCCGCAACGCGGGCTGGCTCGCCATCACGTTCGGCTGGGGTTTCGCCGTACTGATCGCCGCCTACGTCGCCGCACCGCTGTCCGGTGCGCACCTCAACCCGGCGGTCACCGTCGGCCTCGCCGTCAAGACCGGCGAGTGGGGCGACACCCCGGTCTACTTCGCGGGCCAGCTGCTGGGCGCCATGCTCGGAGCGGTCCTGATGTGGATCACCTACTACGGGCAGTTCCGCGCCCACCTGGCCGACCCGGAGCACATCCGCGACGCCAAGCTCGGTCCCGAGGACCCGCACCCGCACGACCAGGCGGGCCCGGTGCTCGGCATCTTCTCCACGGGCCCCGAGATCCGTAACGTCGTGCAGAACCTCGCGACCGAGATCATCGGCACCTTCGTCCTGATCCTGGCCATCCTGACCCAGGGCCTCCAGGACGGCGGCAAGGGCCTCGGTGTGATCGGTGTCCTGATCACGTCCTTCGTGGTCGTCGGCATCGGCCTCTCGCTCGGTGGCCCGACCGGCTACGCCATCAACCCGGTGCGCGACCTCGGTCCGCGCATCGTGCACGCCCTGCTGCCGCTGCCCAACAAGGGCGGCTCCGACTGGGGATACTCCTGGATCCCGGTGGTCGGCCCGCTCGTCGGTGCCGTGCTCGCCGGTGGTCTTTACAACATCGCGTTCGCCTGATCAGCAGTACCGGCACGATCGCAAGATCCGCACCGCCCTCCTGATTCCGCCTACTCACCAGACCTGCCAGGAGCAGCCATCATGACCACCAGCACCGGCCCCTTCATCGCCGCGATCGACCAGGGCACCACGTCCTCGCGCTGCATCGTCTTCGACCGCGACGGCCGCATCGTCGCCGTCGACCAGAAGGAGCACGAGCAGATCTTCCCGAAGCCGGGCCAGGTCGAGCACGACGCCACGGAGATCTGGACCAACGTCCAGGAGGTCGTCGCCGGCGCCATCGCCAAGGCCGAGATCACCTCCGCCGACGTCAAGGCCGTCGGCATCACCAACCAGCGCGAGACCACGGTCCTGTGGGACCGCCACACCGGCGAGCCGGTGCACAACGCGCTGGTCTGGCAGGACACCCGCACCGACGCCCTGTGCAAGGAGCTCGGCCGCAACGTCGGCCAGGACCGCTTCCGCCGCGAGACCGGCCTGCCGCTGGCGAGCTACTTCGCCGGCCCGAAGGTCCGCTGGCTGCTCGACAACGTCGAGGGCCTGCGGGCACGCGCCGAGGCCGGGGACATCCTCTTCGGCACCATGGACTCGTGGATCATCTGGAACCTCACGGGTGGCCCGCAGGGCGGCGTGCACGTCACGGACGTCACCAACGCCTCGCGCACCATGCTGATGAACCTGCACACCCTGGCCTGGGACGAGAAGATCGCCGAGTCCATGGAGGTCCCGCTCAACGTCCTCCCGGAGATCAAGTCCTCCGCCGAGGTCTACGGCCACGTCAAGGAAGGCGTCCTCGCCGGTGTCCCGGTCGCCTCGGCGCTCGGTGACCAGCAGGCCGCCCTCTTCGGCCAGACCTGTTTCGCCGAGGGCGAGGCCAAGTCCACGTACGGCACCGGAACGTTCATGCTGATGAACACCGGCGACAAGATCATCAACTCCTACAGCGGCCTGCTGACCACGGTCGGCTACCAGATCGGCGACCAGAAGCCGGTCTACGCGCTGGAGGGCTCCATCGCCGTCACCGGCTCGCTCGTCCAGTGGATGCGCGACCAGATGGGCCTGATCAAGTCCGCGGCCGAGATCGAGACCCTGGCCTCCTCGGTCGAGGACAACGGCGGCGTCTACTTCGTCCCGGCCTTCTCCGGCCTCTTCGCCCCGTACTGGCGCTCCGACGCCCGCGGCGTGGTCACCGGCCTCACCCGGTACGTCACCAAGGCGCACATCGCCCGTGCCGTCCTGGAGGCCACCGCCTGGCAGACCCGCGAGATCACCGACGCCATGACCAAGGACTCGGGCGTCGAGCTCGCGGCCCTCAAGGTCGACGGCGGCATGACCTCCAACAACCTGCTGATGCAGACGCTCTCGGACTTCCTGGACGCCCCCGTGGTGCGCCCGATGGTCGCCGAGACCACCTGCCTCGGCGCCGCCTACGCCGCCGGCCTGGCCGTCGGCTTCTGGCCCGACACCGACGCCCTGCGCGCCAACTGGCGCCGCGCGGCGGAGTGGACCCCGCGGATGCCCGCCGAGCAGCGGGACCGCGAGTACAAGAGCTGGCTCAAGGCCGTGGAGCGGTCCATGGGCTGGGTCGACGACGAAGACGCCAGCTGACCGCACTCGGCTGACGAATCGACGAGGAGCTAAAGAGATATGAGCAGCCTGCAGAGCGTTCCCGCCCTGGGTACGCACCCGACCGCCGGTTCGAACGCGAGCCGCGCCGAGACCCGTGAGCAGCTGGCGAAGGCCACGTACGACCTGCTGGTCATCGGCGGTGGAATCCTGGGCACCTCGGTGGCCTGGCACGCCGCGCAGTCGGGTCTGCGGGTTGCCATGGTGGACGCCGGCGACTTCGCCGGCGCCACCTCCTCGGCCTCCTCCAAGCTCGTCCACGGCGGCCTGCGCTACCTGCAGACCGGCGCGGTCAAGCTGGTCGCGGAGAACCACCACGAGCGGCGGGTGCTGGCCAAGGACGTGGCCCCGCACCTGGTCAACCCGCTCACCTTCTACCTGCCGGTCTACAAGGGCGGTCCGGTGGGAGCGGCCAAGCTGGGCGCGGGCGTCTTCGCCTACTCCGCCCTCTCGGCCTTCGGCGACGGCATGGGCAAGGTCATATCCCCGGCCCGTGCCGCCGCCGACAACCCGGGCCTGAAGACGGACAACCTCAAGGCCGTCGCGGTCTACTACGACCACCAGATGAACGACTCCCGCGTCGCCGTCATGACGGTCCGCGCGGCCGTCGAGTCGGGCGCGGTCGTCCTCAACCACGCCGAGGTCACCGGTCTGCGCAAGACGCGGGGCCGGGTCACCGGCGCCGATCTCAAGGACCGTCTCGACGGCACCGAGTTCGGGGTCGACGCACGGGTCGTGCTCAACGCCACCGGCCCGTGGGTGGACCACCTGCGGCGCATGGAAGACAAGCACTCCATGCCGTCGATCCGCCTCTCCAAGGGCGCGCACATCGTCATGAAGCGCAAGTCGCCGTGGAAGGCCGCCATGGCCACCCCGATCGACAAGTACCGCATCACCTTCGCCCTCCCGTGGGAGGACCAGCTGCTGCTCGGCACCACCGACGAGGTGTACGAGGGCGACCCGGCGGACGTGCGCGCCACCGAGTCCGACATCGCCCAGATCCTGGACGAGGCGGCCTTCTCCGTGAAGGACGCGGACCTCGACCGCTCCCTGATGACGTACGCCTTCGCGGGCCTGCGGGTGCTGCCCGGCGGCCCCGGCGGCGTGGAGAAGGCCAAGCGCGAGACGGTCGTCTCCGAGGGCGCCGGCGGCATGCTGTCGGTGGCCGGCGGCAAGTGGACGACGTACCGCCACATCGGCCGCGTGGTCATGGACAAGCTGGCGAAGCTCCCGGGCAGCCCGCTGACCGAGGACATGGAGCCGGTGAAGTCCCTGGTGCGCCGGATCGCGCTGCCCGGTGTCGCCAACCCGAACGCGGTCGCGCACCGGCTGCTGGTGGACCGTGAACCGGGCACCCGGATGGACCCGCTGACCGCGCGCCACCTGGCCTCGCACTACGGCTCGCTGGCCTTCGACATCGCGCGGATCGCGAACGAGGACCCGGCGCTGGCCGAGCGCATCCACCCGGACGGCCCGGAGATCTGGGCGCAGGTCGCCTACGCCCGCGACAACGAGTGGGCCGAGACGGTCGACGACGTGCTGCGCCGCCGTACGACGGTGACGATCCGCGGTCTGGACGACGAGGCCGTACGGGCCCGCGTCGAGGAGATGCTGGGCCACAAGGCATAGCTCTCACGCAGGTGGGGAAGAGGGGCGGTTCCGAGGGGAACCGCCCCTCTGTCGTGGGCTGTGGCCGACGTCGTATCAAGGCTTAGGCTGACCCACGTACACAAGGGAACTTCGGAAGGAGACCTGGGTGATCGAGCTTGAGGGCGTGCCCGAGCTGATCGACCCGGTCATGGTGGCCGCGTTCGAGGGCTGGAACGACGCGGGTGACGCGGCCTCCGGTGCGGTCGCGCACCTGGACCGGGAGTGGAAGGGCGAGGTGTTCGCGGCGCTCGACGCCGAGGACTACTACGACTTCCAGGTCAACCGGCCGACGGTGTGGCTGGACAACGGGGTACGGAAGATCACGTGGCCGACGACACGGCTGTCCGTGGTCCGGATCGGCGGTGCCAAACCGCGCGACCTGGTGCTGGTCCGTGGAATCGAACCGTCCATGCGGTGGCGGTCGTTCTGCAACGAGATCCTCGGCTTCGCGCACGAGCTGGGCGTGGAGATGGTGGTCATCC
The DNA here is from genome assembly GCF_035917235.1 of Streptomyces sp. NBC_01294. Taxonomy (NCBI): domain Bacteria; kingdom Bacillati; phylum Actinomycetota; class Actinomycetes; order Kitasatosporales; family Streptomycetaceae; genus Streptomyces; species Streptomyces sp. NBC_01294. Next base: position 6,459,946 of record NZ_CP108423.1, on the reverse strand, counting down.
TGGGGGCGCTGCTCGGGGACACGCCGCACACCCGGCCGGTGCCGGTGAGCGGGGTCACCTCGGACGCGGACCTGGCGCGGACGATGGACCTGGAGGAGACCAAGTACGAGGGTCCGACGGGGATCGTGGGCATCCTGCAGGAGGCCTGTACGCACGCGGGCGTCCCGGCGGTGTCGTTGTGGGCGGCGGTGCCGCACTACGTGTCGCAGCCGCCGAACCCCAAGGCCACCCTGGCCCTCCTGAACCGGCTGGAGGATCTGATCGACATCCGGATCCCGCTGGGCGAACTGCCGGAGGACGCACGGGCGTGGCAGCTGGGCGTGGACCAACTGGCCGCCGAGGACAGCGAAGTGGCGGAGTACGTCCAGACGCTGGAGGAGGCGCGGGACACTGCGGACCTGCCGGAGGCGTCGGGCGACGCGATCGCCCGGGAGTTCGAGCGGTACCTGCGGCGGCGGGATCCGGCGGCGGGCCCGGCTCCGGAGCCGGGGGACGGGTCGTACCTCCGCGACACCTCGGGCGGCCTCCCCCGCCCCCCGAAGCGCAAGCCGGACCCCTCCGGGGAGGAAGCGGAGCCGCCGCCCGCCCCGTCCCCCGACGAGGACAACACCCCGCCGGAGTCCTGACATCGCGGGGGCGTCCCCTGAAAATCCAGCCCCGCCGGCGTTTGAGGCGATCTTTCAGCCTCGCCGGCGTCTGAGGCGCGGGGTCCGGGGCGGAGCCCCGATCCTTCAGCCTCGCCGCGGGAAAGGCGATGCCCCCGGGCCGGGTGGCCAGGGGGCATCGGCAGGGCTGCGGGGCGGCTACAGGGCCACGCCGAGCAGCGCGTCCACCGTGCGCGAGACCAGGCCCGGGGCCGACTCGTCGTCCCCGTCCGAGGCGTTCTGCGCGTCCACCCAGCGGTCCACCGCCGCGAGCGCCGCCGGGGCGTCGAGGTCGTTCGAGAGGGCCTCGCGGACCTCCTCGACCAGCGCGTCCGCCGGCAGCCCGTCCGGCCGGGACACGGCCGCGCGCCACCGCTCCAGCCGGGCCACGGCCTCGGCGAGGATGGCGTCCGTCCACTCCCAGTCGGCCCGGTAGTGGTGCGCCAGCAGGGCCAGGCGGATCGCCGCCGGGTCCACCCCGGCACGTCGCAGCGCCGACACGAAGACGAGGTTGCCCTTCGACTTCGACATCTTCTCGCCGTGCAGCGCCACCATGCCCGCGTGGACGTACGCCTTGGCCATCGGGAACTCGCCCGTCAGCGCCTGTGCGTGCGACGCGCCCATCTCGTGGTGCGGGAACGCCAGGTCCGACCCGCCGCCCTGGATGTCGAAGCCCATGCCCAGGTGGTCCAGGGCGATGGCCACGCACTCGATGTGCCAGCCCGGCCGGCCGCGGCCCAGCGAGCCGCCGTCCCAGTCCGGCTCGCCCGGACGTGCGGACATCCACAGCATCGGGTCCAGCGGGTTCTTCTTCCCCGGCCGGTCGGGGTCGCCGCCCCGCTCCGCCGACAGCAGCCGCATCGCGTCGGCGTCGAGGTGGGAGACCCCGCCGAAGTGCGGGTCGGACTCGACCGAGAAGTAGGTGTCGCCGTCGAGCTCGTACGCCGCGCCCGCGTCCCGCAGGCGCTCGACCAGCGGAACGATGCCGGGTATGGCCTCGACGGCTCCGATGTAGTCCTGCGGCGGCAGCATCCTCAGGGCCGTCATGTCCTCGCGGAAGAGCGCGGTCTCGCGCTCCGCCAGCTCGGTCCAGTCGTGGCCGTCACGCAGCGCCCGCTCCAGGAGCGGGTCGTCCACGTCCGTGACGTTCTGGACGTAGTGGACCTGCCGCTTGGTGTCGAGCCACAGACGCTGCACGAGGTCGAACGCGTTGTAGGTCGCCGCGTGACCGATGTGGGTCGCGTCGTACGGGGTGATGCCGCAGACGTAGATACGGGCGACGGGACCGGGGACGAGGGTGATCGTCCCCTGGGTCGCGGAGTCGTGGATCTGGAGGTCGCGGCCCTTGCCAGGAAGGGCGGGGACCTCAGAAGCGGGCCAGGCATGCATGTCTCGAGCCTAACCGGACGGATGTTCCGGAAACGAACCGGACCTGCACTGTTGTCTTGATCGGCGCTCTTGCGGTCTGGCCGGATCTGTGCGTCCGGTCGATGGCCTGATCAGACCGGTGGCCAGGGGATCGCGGGCCACTGCCCGGAAGGCTGCGGGTGGGTCCCGGTGCGCAGCAGGTGCGCCACACGGTCCCGTACGGCGGCCAGCTCGACCGCGGTGATCAGCTCGGCCAGTCGGGTGGCGAGCGGGGCTCCCTCGGCGAGCCCGGCGGCGAGCGCGTCCAGCACCTCGCGCGCCTCGTCCGTCAGCGGCTCCCCCGCCCAGCCCCACAGGAGGGTGCGCAGTTTGTCCTCGGCGTGGAAGGTCACGCCGTGGTCGATGCCGTAGAGCCGGCCGTCGGGCGCGGGCAGCAGGTGGCCGCCCTTGCGGTCGCCGTTGTTGATGACGGCGTCGAGTACGGAGAGCCGGCGCAGCCGCGGGTCGTCGGCGTGGACGAGCAGGGCGGTGCGGCCCTCCCCGACCTCGGCGAAGGCGACGGGCTTCCAGCCCTCCCCCGCCTCCTCGCCCTCGACGAGCGCGAGGAGGGCGCCCGCCGGGGTGCCGCCTTCCGCATCGCGCTCCGCGTCACCCTCCGGGCCGCCTTCCGGGCCGCCTTCCGGGCCGCCTTCCGGGCCCGCCGACTCGATCCACTGCTGGACCATGCCCTCGCCGTAGGGCCCGTCGCGCAGCACCGTGGGGGGCACCAGGCCCCATCCGGTGGCCTCGGAGACCAGGTAGGCGGCGACCTCGCGCCGGGCGAGGTTCCCGTCGGGGAAGTCCCACAGCGGGCGCTCCCCCTTGACCGGCTTGTACACGCAGTCGACGCTCGCGCCGTCGTGCGTGACCGTGCACAGCAGGACGGCGTTGGACGCCTCGCGGATCCGGCCGACGACGGTCAGCTCGCCCTCGGCGAGCAGTTCCTCCAGTTCCCCCGTGTCCGTCACGCCTGGCGCCGGTAGCCGTTCTGGCGCGGGCACACGTGCCCCTCCGGGTCCAGCGGCAGACTGCACAGCGGGCACGGCGGGCGGCCTGCGTTGACCACGTCCAGGGCCCGCTTGGCGAAGGCCCGGGCCTGGGCGCCGCTGAGGCGGACCCGCAGCATGGGCGGGCCGTTCTCCTCGTCCTGGAGCAGCCGCTCCTCCGCCTCGGCGAGGTCCTCGTCGGAGTCGGCGTCGAGTTCGACGAGCGCCTGGGCCTCGACGATCATCCGCTGCTCTTCGCCGTCCCAGGCCAGGGCCATGGTCCCGACGCGGAATTCCTCTTCGACCGGGACGTCCAGCGGTGCGGTGTCGGCGGCCTCGGTGGGGGCGACGGCCGGGACCGGGGCGTTGCCGCCGGTGCGCCGCACGACCTCGTCCAGCAGCTCGTCCATCCGCTCGGCAAGCGCCGCGACCTGGGTCTTCTCCAGGGAGACGCTGGTGACACGGGTGCCGGAGGAGGCCTGCAGGAAGAACGTACGGCGTCCCGGCAGACCGACCGTGCCGGCCACGAAGCGGTCCGGGGGGTCGTAGAGGAACACCTGACGGGGCACGTCCAGTCTCCAAGTCTCGGTGGCAGGGGCGGATCCGCGCCCTTGTGTGGGCCCGTCCACCCTACTGCTCCGTCCGATCATGCCGCGCCCGCGCCGCCTCCCACGACCGCGTTCCCGGTGTCTTCGGCGTCTTTGTCCGATGCGACGGCCTCCGGTACGGCCGGACGCCGTACGAGGGTGCCAAAGTCCCCGGTGTCGCCCAGCCGGAACACGAAGGGCCGGGTCGGCGTGTACCGGATGGCGGTCACCGAGCAGGGGTCGACGTGGATGCGCTGGAAGAGGTCCAGGTGCATCCCCAGGGCGTCCGCGACAAGGGACTTGATGATGTCGCCGTGGGAGCACATCAGGAAGACGGCGTCGCTCCCGTGCTCCTCCTCGACCCGCGCGTTCCACTCCCGTACGGCGTCCACGGCGCGCGCCTGCATGGCGCGCATGGACTCGCCGCCCGGGAAGGCGGCCGCCGACGGGTGCTGCTGGACGATCTTCATCAGCGGTTCTTCGGAGAGCTCGGAGAGTTTGCGGCCCGACCAGTCGCCGTAGTGGCACTCGCCGATGCGCTCGTCGGTGTGCACTTCCAGCTCCGGCCTGGCGGCCAGCAGGGGGGCGAGGGTCTCCCGGCAGCGTTGCAGCGGGCTGGTGACGGCGGCCGCGAGCGGCACGCCCGCCAGCCTCCCGGGCAGCGCGGCGGCCTGCTCGGCCCCGCGCTCGTCCAGGGCCACTCCCGGGGTCCATCCGGCGAGCAGCCCAGCGGTGTTGGCGGTGGACCGCCCGTGTCGTACGAGGATCAGCGTGGCCATGGGCCCAGCCTATGTGCTGCCGTCGGCGTGCGGGCGGGGCCGGGGCGGGCAAGAATGCCCGCGTGATTGTCGACTGCGCGATCTATCGGAACGGCTTCCGGACCGAGGGCCCCGAGGACTTCTCGGACGCCCTCGACGAGGCGCGGGCGAGCGGTGACGCCTTCCTCTGGGTCGGCATGTACGAGCCGACGGAGCAGGAGTTCGACCACGTCAGCCGTGAGTTCGGGCTGCACAGGCTCGCGGTGGAGGACGCGCTGAACGCGCACCAGCGGCCGAAGCTGGAGGTGTACGACGACTCGCTGTTCGTCGTCCTCAAGCCGGTGGCGTACGACGAGGCCGCCGACACGGTGACCACGGGCGAGTTGATGCTGTTCATCGGCGACTCCTTCGTGGTCACGGTCCGGCACGGGGAGGGCGCCGCGCTGGCCGCCGTACGGCGTCGGCTGGAGCACGAGCCGGAGGTCCTCAGGCACGGTCCGACGGCGGTGCTGTACGCGGTGGCGGACGCGGTGGTGGACCACTACATCGACGTGGCGGCCGAGCTCCAGGCGGACCTGGAGGAGCTGGAGGCCGAGGTCTTCTCCCCGAACCCCTCGGACTCCAAGAACACCGCCGCCCGGATCTACGGGTTCAAGCGGCAGGTGCTGGAGTTCCGGCGGGCGACGAACCCGCTGCTCCAGCCGATGGACCGGCTCGCGTTCGGGGAGGTCCCCTTCGTCCACGAGCACGCCCAGCCCTTCTTCCGCGACGTCGCCGACCACCTGACCAAGGCGAGCGAGTACATCGAGGGGCTCGACCGGCTGCTGTCGGACGCCCTGGCCGCGCACCTGGCACAGATGGGGGTCCGGCAGAACGACGACGTGCGCAAGATCTCGGCCTGGGCGGCCATGGCGGCCGTCCCCACGATGGTGGCGGGGATCTACGGGATGAACTTCGAGCACATGCCGGAACTCGGGTCCACCTGGGGCTATCCGGCGGTGCTGGCGCTCATGGTGGCCGTCTGTCTCGGCCTGCACCGGATGTTCAAGCGCCGCGGCTGGCTGTAAGCCGAGCGGGGAACGCAGGTCTACGCGAACCCGGGCGCGGTGGCCGGTGCACCGCCCAGGGCGCCCAGGCGCTCCGGCATCCGCAGGTCCACCATCCGGTGCCAGCCGCTGAACCGCTCGTAGGCGTACATCGCGCGGATGCCGGCGGAGAGCGCGGCGGCCTTGGCGGTGGGCCAGTGCAGCAGCCGTCCCATGTGGTCCATGACGGCGAGGCTCACGTCCCGGTAGACGGCGATCTCGGTGAGCGCGCTCTCGCGCAGCACCCGGTGGATGGTCCGGCCGTGGCCCGCGCGGGCGAGCCGCAGCAGTTCCTCGTGGCAGTAGGCGAGGTGGTTGTCCTCGTCGTGGCTGATCATGTGGATCGCCTTGCCCACCTCGGGGTGGTCGCCGAAGTACTTGACCAGCATGTCCATCTGGTCGGCGGCGCGCTGCTCGGTGACGCGGCTGTGCGCGAGGTAGACGACGATGTCCTCCTCGCTCAGCGCCGCCTCACGGCGCAGCTTCTCGTGCGCGAGCCCGATGCCGCGGCGTTCCAGCAGCATCGTGTAGTCGGTCTCGGGCGGTACGGGGACGGGCGTCAGGCCCCGCTTGCGGAGCAGGGCGTTGAAGATCCGGCCGTGCTTGTCCTCGTCCGCGCCGTGCCGGGTGATCTTGGGCGCGAGGTCGCGCATGGCGTCCGGCACCAGGGCCGCGATGCGCGCGTTCTCCCAGCCGCCCTGGGTCTCCCCGCTGGCGGCGATGGAGCAGAACAGCTGGAAGGAATCGTCGTGGTCGACGATCTCCTGGAACAGGCTGCGGGCAGAGAGCATGCACCGAGTCAAACGCCGGTCGGCGGGGCGGGCAACCGATACGTCGCACTACTCGTCCGAATGAACGAAATCAGGGGATGGGCCTCGTTGCGTAACCCGGCGGCCGCCCGGCGCGTTGTTGGCTGTGTCGGCCGTGGCGGGGAAGACCCCCCGAGCCCCCACCACGGCCGCAGAGCTTTCCGGCGGCAACCGGCTCATCCGGCCCCTCCGGAATCATCCGGTCCCTCCGGCTCAGGCGAGGCCCGCGCGCTCCATCGCCTCGGTGCCGGCGCGCAGGGCGGCGATCCGCTCGTCGAGGGTGAAGCCGGCCGGGGCCAGCGTGAGGGTGGTGACCCCGGCCTCCGCGTAGGCCCGCATCCCGTCCGCGATCCGCTCGACCGGACCGAGCAGGGTGGTCGAGTCGATCAGCGAGTGCGGGACGGCCTCGGCCGCGCCGGTCTTGTCGCCCGCCAGGTACTTGTCCTGGATCTCGGCGGCTTCCTTCTCGTAGCCCATGCGCTGGGCCAGCTGGTTGTAGAAGTTCTGCTTCCGGCTGCCCATGCCGCCGACGTACAGGGCGGTGTAGGGGCGGAACATGTCCGCGAGCGCGTTCACGTCCTCGCCGAGGGCCAGCGGCACGGTCGGGCAGACGTCGAAGCCGTCCATGGTCAGCCCGGCCTTCTCGCGGCCCGCCCGGATGTGGGTGAGCGCGGTGGCCTCCAGGTGCTCGGCGGCCGGGAAGATCAGCAGCGCGCCGTCGGCGATCTCGCCGGTCTGCTCCAGGTTCTTCGGCCCGATGGCGGCGATGTAGAGCGGGATGTGCTCGCGCTCGGGGTGCACCGTCAGCTTGAGCGGCTTGCCCGGGCCGCCCGGCAGCGGCAGGGTCCAGTGCTCGCCCTCGTACGAGAGCCGCTCGCGGGTCATCGCCTTGCGGACGATCTCCACGTACTCGCGGGTCCGGGCGAGCGGCTTGTCGAATTTGACGCCGTACCAGCCCTCGGAGACCTGCGGGCCGGAGACGCCGAGGCCGAGCCGGAAGCGGCCCTTGGTGAGCGAGTCGAGGGTGGCCGCCGTCATGGCGGTCATCGCGGGCTGCCGCGCCGGGATCTGCAGGATCGCCGAGCCGACGTCGATGCGCTCGGTCTGGGCGGCGACCCAGGCGAGCACGGTCGGGGCGTCGGAGCCGTAGGCCTCGGCGGCCCAGCAGACGTCGTAGCCGAGGCGGTCGGCCTCCTGGGCGACGGCGAGGTTGTCGGAGTCCATCCCCGCGCCCCAGTAACCAAGATTGATGCCGAGCCGCATGTGTCGTCCCCTTACCGGTTTACCGATCAGTAACGTAGGTCTGCGGGGACTGTAGCGCGCCAGGGTCCTCTGCGTCAGCGCCCCAGTAGTCTCAGCGCTCATGGAGCACAGGCATCTCGGCCGCACCGGACTGCGCGTCTCCCGGATCGGCCTCGGCACCCTCACCTGGGGCCGCGACACCGGCGAGGAAGCGGCCGCCGAGCAGGTGAAGACCTTCTGGGAGGCGGGCGGCACCCTCGTCGACACCGCCGACGTGTACGGCGGCGGTGCGGCGGAGTACCTCCTCGGGCAGCTGGTGGGCGGGCTCATCCCGCGCCGGGACCTGGTGATCGCGACCAAGGCGGGCAGCGTGCCGGACCCGGACCGCAGGTTCGACGGCTCGCGCGGGCACCTGCTCGCCGCCCTGGACGCCTCGCTGGACCGGCTGGGCACCGACTACGTCGACCTGTGGCAGGTGCACGCCTTCGACCCGGCGACCCCGCTGGAGGAGACCCTGCAGGCGGTGGACCTGGCGGTGAGCAGCGGGCGGGCCCGGTACGCCGGGGTGTCGAACTTCTGCGGCTGGCAGCTGGCGAAGGCGGCGACCTGGCAGCTCGCCGCCCCCGGCGTGCGGACCCGGATCGCCTCGACCCAGATGGAGTACTCCCTGTTGCAGCGCGGCGTGGAGCGGGAGGTGCTGCCGGCCGCGCTGGACCTCGGGATCGGCCTGCTGCCCTCGTCCCCGCTGGGCCGCGGGGTGCTGACGGGCAAGTACCGGGACGGCACCCCCGCGGACTCCCGGGGTGCCTCGGAGTCCCTGGCCGCCTTCGTGGACCCGTACCTCGACGAGGCGGCGGGCCGGATCGTGGACGCGGTGGTGACGGCGGCCCAGGGGCTGGCCGTGACCCCGCTGCAGGTGGCCCTGGCGTGGATCCGGGACCGGCCCGGGGTGGTCGCGCCGATCGTCGGCGCGCGGACATCGGCGCAGCTCGCGGCGGCGTTGTCGGTGGAGGCCCTTAGTCTTCCCGAGGAGATCTGCCGGGCGCTGGACGATGTTTCGGCTCCGGTGCACCGCTACCCCGACCAGGACTGGAGCACGCTGTGAGTACGGACCGCCAAGCTGCCGGACCCGCTGCCGCGGAGGACCCGGCAGCCCCCCAGGCGGCCCCCACCCCCGTCCCCACCCCCACCCCGACCCCGGCACCCGCCGAGGCCACCCCCGAGGCAGCCACGACAAAGCCGACGCCAACGGACGCCGAAGCGCAGGCAGTCGAGGCGGAGCCCCGGCCAGGCGAAGAGCCGACACCGGCCGAGGCCACAGACACCGGCGAAGCCGAGGCAGTGGGGGCGGAGCCCCAGCCGGCCGACGCCGCGGAGCCCGGGGAAGAACCGGCGCCTGCCGAGGCGGACGGGGCGGAGCCGCAGCCGGCCAACGCCGCGGAGCCCGGGGAAGAACCGGCGCCTGCCGAGGCGGACGAGGCGGAGCCCCAGCCGGCCAACGCCGACGCCGAGGGAGGCGGGGCGGAGGCTCCGGACGGCGAAGCCACGGACCGGGGGCCGGGGGCGGAGCCCCGGCAGGCCGAGGGCGCTGGTCCCGGCGAAGCCGGGGACGGGGAGCCGGAGTCGGCTTCCGCCGTGGAGTCCGGCGAAGCCGGGGGCGATGGTGCCCCGCGCAGCGGTGGGGACGAGGACGGGGGTCCGGGGGCGGAGCCTCCGGTTTCGGGAAGGGGCGGGGTGGGGGAAAGCCCCGCAGGGCCCACCCCCGACCCGGAGAAGCCGGCGCTCAGCGAGGCCGCCGCCGAACTCGCGGCCCAGAAGATCGAGCGCGAGCGCATCGCCCGGCGCAAGGCCGAGCGCGACGGCCCCGTCGAGGCCGGCGCCAAGCTCAGCGGCAAGGCCGCCGACCTGCAGGCCGCCGTACGGGCCGTGGAGAGCGGTGCGAAGCCGGCCGCCGTGTACTTCGACGAGGCGACCCCGGCCGCGCCCCGCAAGGCGCCCCAGGCGCCCCAGGCACCCCGCCCGGCCACCCCGGCACCGACGACCGCCGCCGCACCCTCCGCCGACGCCGTCGACGGCGTACGGGCCGTACTGGCCCGCGGTGGCGCCCCCGAGACCCTGGCCGCCCCCGCCGCCGCGGCCCTCGGCGAGGACGCCGCCGAGCAGCTCGCCGAGAACCCCTGGCGGCTGCTGGCGGTCCCCGCCGTACGTCCGACCCAGGCGGACGGCTTCGCGCGCGCCCTGCTGGGCCCCGAGGCCGGTCCCGGGGACGAGCGCCGCACCACCGTCCTGGTGGGCTGGCTGCTGACCCAGGCCGGGCTCAAGGGGCACACCGCCCTGGAGGCCCCGGTACTGGAGAAGGCCCTGGTCCAGTACGGCGTACCGGACCCGGCCGCGGCGCTGGAACAGGCCATCGCCGAGGGCTCGGTGCTGGTGTTCCACGAGCCCCTGGGGCCCCCGGCCGGCAAGCACGCGACGCCGGACGCCCGGGACGCCCAGGACACGGACGACGACGCGCAGGACGCCCAGGCCGAGGAGCAGCCCGTACAGATTCTCGTCGGCCTGGAGGGTTCCGCCATGGCCGAGGAGAGCCTGGCCGACGGCCTGGCCCGGGTGGCCAACACCTTCGAAGGCCCGGCGGACTGGGAGCAGGCCGCCGGAGCCGCACCGTCCCCCTCCGCCGCCGAGCTGATCCGCGCGGTCGCGGGCCACGGCCTGGTCACCCACACCGGCGGCGAGGCCGCCCGCGCCGAGCCGTTCGCGCTGGCCGCGGCGGCCCGGGAGCTGGGCCTGCGGGTCTGCCTGGCCGCGCACGCACCGGGCGGACCGGACTCCGTGACCGTGGCGGGGCTGCTGTCCGGGTCCGAGGGGCCCGGGCTGGACGCCGACGGGCAGTTCGCGCTGGACCTGCTCGTGGTGCTGGACGCGCCGCAGCTGGACGTGGAGGCCGCGGCCGCGCTGGTGGAGTCCGTCCCGGACGGGGCCCGGCTGGTCCTCTCCGGAGACCCCGGAGTGCTCGGATCCGCCGGGGCCGGACGGGTGTTCGCCGACGTACTGGCGGCCCGTACCTTCCCGCAGCTGGTCTCCCGCACCCCCGACCCGGGCCCGGTCGGCGAGCTCGTCTCCGGCATCGGGATCGGGGAGCTGAACCAGGTCGACGCCCCCGGCAAGGAGGTCGTCATCGTCCCGGTGCACGACGCCGGGGAGGCCGTGCACCGCGCCGTACAGCTGGTGGCCGAGTCGGTGCCGCGGGCCTTCGGGATCCCGGCGGACAGCGTGCAGGTGATCACCCCGGGCCACGGCGGCTCCGCGGGGACCCGGGCCTTGAACACCGCCCTCAAGGAGCGGCTGAACCCCGGTCCCGGCCGGTTCGGCGGCTTCGACCCCGGCGACCGGGTCGTCCACGTGCCGTCCGCCGGGCGGGCGCTGCCGGCCCGGGTGGTGTCGGCCGACGCACAGGGGCTGCACCTGGAGCGCGCGGGCGCGCGGATCGTCGTACCGAAGGAGTTCGTCGAGGCGCAGGTGCGCCACGGCTGGGCGGTGACGGCGCACCAGGCCGTGGGCATGCGCTGGCCCGCGGTGGTCGTCGTACTGCCGGGCGACGCGGCGCAGGCCCTGTCGCGGGACTGGGTCTACACGGCCTTCGGGCGGGCGGAGCGGCATCTGTCCGTGGTGCACGGCGTGGACCAGGCGCTGCCGCGCGCGGTGGCCGAGGTCCTGCCCAAGCCGCGTACGACGCGGCTGACGGTCCTGCTGACGGCCTTGGCGGCGGCGGGCGAACGGCCGGAGTAGTCCGAATCGGCCGGACGACCGACCGTGGCCCCCGCCCTGCGGGGCGGGGGCCACGGTGGCGCCGGCACGCGTCCGTCAGGCCGCGATCAGGCCGGGGTCAGCCCCTGCTCGGCGGCCCTGCCCTCGCTCTCGCCGCCCTCGCTCTCCCCGTCACCGTCACCGTCACCGTCAGCCTCGTCGAAGTCGTCCGCCTCCTCGTCGAAGACGGAACTGACGTCGAACCGGTGCAGCACGTCCTGCGGATCGATGTGCCCGAAGGGCGATCCCAGCCACTCCCCCGGCTCCGCCATCTCCTCCGAGGCCGCGATCCAGAGGGTGGAGTCGCCCTCCTCCAGCCCGAAGTCCTTGAAGCGGGAGGCGATTTCGTCGGGCTCGTACTCGCCGAAGAGGACGCCCAGCGCGTCGGCGGTGCCGCCGTCGTGGACGAATTCGGCGTCCCGGTCGTGCGCGGCGACCCGCTCGGCCTGGGCGATCAGCCTCGCCGGTTCGACCACGGCGTAGTCGCGGCGGATGAGCACGCTGAAGGCGGCGGGCTCGGCGGGGCCGGTGTACGGCACGCCGTCCTCGGGCGTGGGGATCTCGAAGGGGGTGACCTCGTCGTAGCGGTCGTAGAGGAGTTCGTCGTACTCCTCGGCTGCGGCGGCGAGTTCGTTGAACGCGGCGTAGACGTCCGGGTCCTCGTCCCCGATCCTGCGCTCGACCGCGGCGAGGTGGCGGTCGAGCGCGGCCTTGACCGCCTCGGCGGCGGCGCGTACCTCGGCAACAGTGGGCAGAGCGGCATCAGACATAGAGCAGACGCTATCCGTAGCAGGGCTCTGCCCGCACAATAGATGCGATGCCGGAATACGAATTTGTCGACGTGTACGTGCCCCGTGGCGTTCCTCGCAAGGAGGCGACGCGCCTGCTGACCGACCATGCCGAGTACGGAAACTGGGAACTGGACCGGCTGAGCCTGCACCGGGACGGCAGCCGCCGTGTGCGACTGCGCCGCCGGATCATCCGCCAGGTCCGCGCGACCTGGTGACGTGACCTGGTGTCGTGACCCTGGTGTCGTGACCCTGGCGGGGACGCCTCCCGGCGGTGACCGGCCGGCGCCCCCGCCCTGAGCAGCCGTCAGGCGGCGTTGCGGGCGCGGCGGTAGAGCACGGAGCCGGCCAGCAGCAGCCCGCCCGCGAGCGGGAGGCCCGCGGTGAGGACGTCACCGGAGCCGGTGGCGGCGAGACCGGCCGGCCCACCGAGGTTGCCGTTGCCGATCTCCGTGCCGGTTCCCGGGCCGGGGTGCGTGACCGGGGTGACGGTGCCCGGCCCGGGATGGGTCGGCGTACCGGGCGTACCCGTGCCCGGAGTACCAGGGGTGCCCGTTCCCGGAGTACCGGGGGTGCCCGGGGTTCCGGGAGTGTGACCGCCCGGCGTTCCGGGGGTGCCCGGGTTCCCGGGGGTCTCGCCGCCGCCCGGGTTTCCGGGGGTGCCGGGGTTCTCGCCGCCCGGCGTACCGGGGTTTCCGGGCGTACCGGGGTTCTCACCACCCGGCGTACCGGGGTGTCCCGGGTTGCCCGGGTGGTCGTCGCACGGCTCGTCGCCGCCGCCCGGGTGTCCGGGATGGCCCGGGTGTCCGGGGTTGCCCGGGTGTCCCGGGTGGTGGGGCTTGCTCGGCTTGCCGGGCTTGGTCGGCTTGCCGTGGCCCCACCCGTTGGAGCAGTGGTTCCCGAAGGCCGGATTGAGGCCCCCCACCACGTTGACCGTGTTCCCGCAGGCGTTCACCGGTGCGTCCACGGGCGCCTGCAGCGTGTTTCCGGACAGCAGGCCCGGAGAGTGCGCGGCCTTCCCGGAAGCGCCGGAGTCCGCGTGTGCGTGGCCCCCGCCCAAAGCGAGGACACCCCCCGCGGCAGCCATGGTGATCAAGGTCTTCCTGGTGACCTGTGCCGGTCGTCGCATCTGTATTCGTCCCCTGGTGTGTGCGTTCGGCCGCCGCTGGGCGGCCTGGCCGTCCAGGCTCCCCCGCCTGGTACGCCGAAAGTGAGAATCCGGGCCGGAAAGCCCGGTGGCCCCGGAGCGCTGGAATGCGCTCCGGGGCCCAAGACTTCAGACGCGTCAGGCGTTGACGCAGGTGTTGCCGAAGGCCGGGTTCAGCAGGCCGATGACGGAGACCGAGTTACCGCACACGTTCACCGGGATGTGAACGGGAACCTGGAGCACGTTGCCGGACAGGAAACCGGGCGAGCCGATGGCCGCACCCTGCGCCTCGGCGTCGGCGTGGGCCAGACCCGCACCCGCGAGAACCAGGCCACCAGTGGCAGCCGCAGCGGCGACAACCTTCTTGATCATTGTTCCTCCTAGTAGGCAATTGCGGTCCCAGCCGCGGACCGCACCACCTGTAACGAGGAGGGATCACCAGGGCTACGAGCGTATGAGTGCATTCACTCTTCTCAGTGGAAGGCGCACACCTCTGCGATTCTCAGGCGTTGTCGATGAATCGGTCGAGGACCCGCACGCCGAACTTCAGCCCGTCGACCGGCACCCGCTCGTCCACGCCGTGGAACATCCCGGCGAAGTCCAGCTCGGGCGGCAGCTGCAGCGGCGCGAAGCCGAAGCAGCGGATGCCGAGGTCGTCGAAGGACTTGGCGTCCGTGCCGCCCGAGAGCATGTACGGGACCGCCCGCGCGATCGGGTCCTCGGCCTTCAGGGCGCCCTGCATGGCGTCCACCAGCCGGCCGTCGAAGTCCGTCTCCAGCGCCTTGTCCCCGTGCACGTCTTCCCGCTTCACGCGCGGGCCGAGGATGCGGTCCAGGTCGGCGAAGAACTCGTCCTCGTAGCCCGGCAGGAAGCGGCCGTCGACGTGGGCCGTCGCCTGGCCGGGGATGACGTTGACCTTGTAGCCGGCGCCGAGCATCGTCGGGGCGGCGGAATTGCGCAGCGTCGCGCCGACCATCTTGGCGATGCCGCCGAGCTTGGCGAGCGTCGCGTCCATGTTGTCCGGGTCCAGCGGCGTCCCGAGCGCGTCCGAGAGCTCGTCCAGGAAGCTGCGCACGGTCTTGGTCACGCGCACCGGCCACTGGTGGCGGCCGAGCCGGCCCACGGCCTCGCACAGCTCCGTGATGGCGTTGTCGTTGTTCGTCATGGAGCCGTGGCCCGCGGTGCCCTCCACCGTGAGCCGCATCCAGTGCATGCCCTTCTGGGCGGTCTCCACGAGGTAGAGCCGCAGGTTCTCGTTCACGGTGAAGGAGAAGCCGCCGACCTCGCCGATCGCCTCGGTGACCCCCTCGAACAGCCCCGGGTGCTTGTCGACGAGGTGCCGGGCCCCGTAGATGCCGCCCGCCTCCTCGTCGGCGAGGAACGCCAGCACGATGTCGCGCGGGGGCTTGCGCCCGCTGCGCATCCGGTCGCGCACGACGGCCAGCGTCATCGCGTCCATGTCCTTCATGTCGACGGCGCCGCGTCCCCACAGGCAGCCGTCGGCGATCTCGCCCGCGAACGGGTCGTAGGTCCAGTCGGCGGCATTGGCCGGAACCACGTCGGTGTGCCCGTGGATCAGCAGCGCCGGCCGGGAGGGGTCCTCCCCCTCGATCCGCGCCACGGTCGAGGCGCGCCCCTTGTGCGATTCGAAGATCTGCGGCTCCAGCCCGACCTCGGCGAGCTTCTCCGCGACCCACTCCGCCGCCTTGCGCTCCCCGGGGCCCGAGTGGTCTCCGTAGTTGCTGGTGTCGATCCGGATGAGATCCCGGCAGAGGTCGACTACCTCGTCCTCGCCGGAGACGGTCCTGCCCGCGCTCGACTCGCTCACGCTGCTTCCTCCCACTGATCAGTACCGAACGCCCCCATCCTCCCGCTCCGGGCCGCTCTCCCCAAGGGCGATCCCCGGCCGTCGGGGGGTGTGATCGAGGACCCCGGAATGTTTGGTAATGTTTTCCACGTCGGAACGGCCCGCGAGGGACGCGAGACAGACACCTTGTCCGGGTGGCGGAATGGCAGACGCGCTAGCTTGAGGTGCTAGTGCCCTTTATCGGGCGTGGGGGTTCAAGTCCCCCCTCGGACACTTACGGCGAAAGGCCGGTCGGGAATCCCCCGACCGGCCTTTCGTGCGTTCGGCGACGACTGCCGGCAACGGACCCGGGTCCCGTCACGCCGCAAAGGCCGGGTTCCAGTTCCAGGTGGCCCTGGGCGTGGGTGATGCGCTCCAGGAGGGTGCGGAGCGGGCCCGGGCTCGGCGGCGTTGGGGGCAGAGGTCCGCCGTCCCGGCCCGGCGCAGGGAGGAGAACGTCGAGGCCCCCCGCGCGGAAAGGGAGTTCCGGCGCGGGGGGCCTCGTGGGGGGTCAGGGCGTCAGCGGCGGGAGGTGGCGAGTTCGGCTACGCGGCCTCGGACCAGGAACCAGCCGGCGACCAGGGCGGCGCCGATCAGCGGGACGAACATGACCGTGGTGCGGCCGACGCCGCCGTCGCACCACATCAGGACCAGGACCGCGAGGAGGAAGGCGAGCGTCACGATCTGGGTGTACGGGGCCCACGGGAGCTGGTACGCCGGGCGCTCCAGGCGGCCCTCCTGCGCGCGGCGCCAGAAGAAGAGCGAGCAGAGCATGACCATGCCCCAGGTGCCCAGGATGCCGAGCGAGGCGAAGTTGAGGACGATCTCGAAGGCGTCCTCGGGCATGAAGTAGTTCAGGCCGACACCCGCGACGCCGAAGGCGGCGGTGAACAGGACGCCACCGTAGGGGACCTTGCCCTTGTTCATGACGCCGGTGAACTTCGGGGCGGAGCCGGACAGGGCCATCGAGCGCAGGATGCGGCCGGTGGAGTAGAGGCCGGAGTTCAGGCTGGAGAGGGCCGCAGTCAGGACGACCAGGTTCATGACGCCGGCGGCGCCGGGGACGCCGAGCTTGTCGAAGACGGTGACGAAGGGGCTCTGGTCGGAGCTGTACGCGGTGTAGGGCAGGAGGAGGGCGAGGAGGACGACCGAGCCGACGTAGAAGAGGCCCACGCGCCACATGATCGAGTTGATCGCCTTCGGCATGATCTTCTCGGGGTTCTCGGTCTCGCCGGCGGCGACGCCGCAGAGCTCGACGGAGGCGTACGCGAAGACGACGCCCTGGATGACCAGGAGCATCGGGAGCATCCCGGAGGGGAAGATCCCGCCGTTGTCCGTGACGGTGGACAGGCCCGGGGTGTGGCCGCCGATCTCGTGGCTGGTGGCGACGAGCCAGATGCCGACGATCAGGAAGATCACCAGGGCGGCGACCTTGACCAGGGAGAACCAGAACTCCATCTCGCCGAAGTACTTCACCGAGATCAGGTTCGCGGTGAGGACGATGGCGAGGGCGATGAAGGCGAGGACCCACTGGGGGACGTCGGTGAACAGCGACCAGAAGTGCGCGTAGGTCGCGGCGGCCGTGATGTCGGCCACGGTGGTCGTGGACCAGTTCAGGAAGTACAGCCAGCCAGCCGTGTACGCGCCCTTCTCCCCCATGAACTCACGGGCGTAGGAGACGAAGGCGCCGGAGGAGGGGCGGTACAGGACGAGCTCGCCGAGCGCGCGGACGACGAAGAAGGCGAAGACTCCGCACACCGCGTACGCGATCGCGAGCGAGGGGCCCGCATCGGCGAGGCGGCCGCCGGCGCCGAGGAACAGGCCGGTGCCGATCGCCCCGCCGATCGCGATCATGTTGATGTGGCGGGACTTGAGGTCCTTGCTGTAGCCCTCGTCACCGGCGTCGACATGGCGGGAAGACGCCGGGGCGGCGGGGGCCTCGGTCAAGGTGCGGTCACTCAGGTCACTCATGTATGACTTCGCCTTCGTGGGGGTCGGACGACAGGTCCGTTCCACGGCGCAGGGGAGCTGGGTGGTGTCCCCTGTGTCGCGGTCCGGTGATTTTGTCGCACCAGGAGACCATGAGGGTCCACGACCGCCAAAACCGACCCCCTGCACGCCGAAGCCCCCGACGACCATGGAAACGGTTGCCGGGGGCTTCGTGGGCGCTGGAAAGGGAGGTTCCGGAGGTCAGTCCCCGGCCGGGGTCTGCGCGGCCTGGTCGAGGCGGAAGGCCTCGTTCCCCAGACCGATGCGGGCGTGCACCTCGGGCCGGCTGCGGCGCAGCACCGCCCCGTAGACCAGGCCGACCACGACGGCGGCGCCGATGATGCCGGGCAGGACCCAGCTCAGTGCGGAGCCCTTCTCGGCGCCGACGAGAACGCCGAAGTCCTTGACGGTGTAGACGGCGATGCCGAGCAGCGCGACACCGGCGGCGCCGGCCGCCACGAGGCGCCAGATCTGGGCGCCGGCGGTGCCGCGGCGGACGAAGAAGGCGATGACCGCGAAGGAGGCGGCGGCCATGAGGAGGGTCACGCCGAGGGCGCCGACACTGCCCATCCAGGTGAACAGGTGCAGTACGGGGGCGGTGGGGTCGGGGAGCTGCACCGCGAGGGTGGGGTCGGCGGGTGCCTTGTCCTCGGAGACCGCGAAGGCGATCACGACGAGGGCGGCGATTCCGGTCTGCAGCAGGGAGCCGGTGGCGGGGGCGCCGGTGCCGGCGTTGGTCCGGCCGAAGGCGGCCGGGAGCAGGCCCTCGCGGCCCATGGCGAAGGCGTAGCGGGCGACCACGTTGTGGAAGCTGAGCACGGCCGCGAACATGCCGGTCACGAAGAGGACGTGCAGGACGTCGGTGAAGGTGCCGCCGAGGCGGCTCTCGGTGAGCTGGAAGAGCAGGCCGGGGCCGGCCTCGGCGGAGGTCTTGACGACCTCGGCGGGGCCGGTGGCGACGGTGAGGGCCCAGGCACTGAAGGCGAAGAAGAGGGCGACGAAGCCCACGGCGAGGAACATCACCCGCGAGACGACGATGTGCGGCTTGCTGGTCTCCTCGGCGTACACCGGGGACTGCTCGAAGCCGACGAAGGCGGCGATGCAGAAGCAGAGGGCGGTGCCGAAGCCGGCTCCGCTGAGGGTCTCGGGGTTGAAGGCGTGCAGCGAGAGGCCCTCGGCGCCGGGCTGGGCGAGGGCGGCGACGTCGAAGACGACGACGAGGGCGCACTCGATGAGGAGGAGGATCCCGAGGACCTTGGCGTTGAGGTCGATCTTGAGCCAGCCGAGCGCGCCGGTGAGGGCGACGGCGAGCAGGGCCGGTATCCACCAGGAGAGTTCGATCTCCAGGTAGGTGGCGAAGAGGCCGGATATCTCGAAGCCGAGGATGCCGTAGACGCCGACCTGCATGGCGCTGTACGCGACGAGGGCGACGAGCGAGGCACCGGCGCCGGCGGTGGGGCCGAGGCCGCGGGCGATGTACGCGTAGAAGGCGCCGGCGTTGTGGACGTGCCGGCTCATCTCGGCGTACCCGACGCTGAAGAGCGCGAGGACGGCGCCGAGGATGACGAAGAGCAGCGGCTGGCCGACGACGCCCATCACGCCGAAGGTCGTGGGCATGACACCGGCGACCACCATCAGGGGGGCGCTGGCTGCGAGTACGGAGAGCAGCAGGCCGGCGGTGCCGAGCCGGTCGGCGCGCAGCGCCCGGTCCTGGCCCTTGTACGTACGGATCTCGGCCGGGTCTTGGAGCGTGGTGGATCTGCCCGTCGGCATGGCGGCGTCCTTTCGGGGGCGCGGTTCTTTCGGGGGTGGCGTCTTCGGGGCTTGCGTCTTCGGATCGAGGGGTTTCGAGGGCTGCGGTACTGGGCGGTGCCGGAGGGTGTCAGGCGGTGCCGAGTGCGACGCTGCGCGCGGCGAGGAAGGCCTTCTGCGGGTCCCGGTCCGGATAGGACCAGGGAGCGCGGGTGGCGTGGCTGCCGATGCGATGGAAGAGGGCGGCGGCCTCGGCGGGGCGGCCCTCGCAGAGTTTGGCGTGGGCGAGGAAGTTGAGGTCGACCCGGTTGCGGGGGTGGTCGTCGCGCTCCCATTCCAGCCACCAGTCGAAGGCGGAACGCAGGACCTGGCGGGCCCGGCGGCCGGCCCAGTGGGCGGCGGCAGCCTCGGGAGAGTGACCGTGCGTCGCAGCGAGCACCCGGTAGCGCTCGGCGTGCGCGACGACGGGGAGCACCGCCAGCGGGGAGTCGGCCGGGGACTCCTCGGCGGCCCAGGACGCGAAGTCGTAGACCTCGTGGAGCGGGTCCTGGCCGGAGAGGAGGGCGCGCTCGGCCAGCTTGGCGACCATCAGGTGGTGGGCGTGGTGGTGCTCCCGGTGGCGGGCGCGGACCTGGTCGAAGTGGCGGCTGAACTCCTCCTCGGTGCCGAAGGCGCCGGAGAGGAGGAGCAGCCCGAGCCAGGGGGTGGGGTCGGCGGGGAGCAGGGCGGCGGCCCGGCGGCAGGCTTCCTCGGCGGCGGCCGGGCTGCCCTTGTGGCGCAGGGCGGTGAAGACGGCGGCGCAGGCGAGGAGGGTCGCCGCGTCGGCGCTCTCCGGTTCGGCGAGGAGCCATTCACCGGCCCAGGCGGTGGCCGCCGGGGTCTGGGCGAGGACGACGACGCGGTGGCTCCGGCGGTCCCAGTCGTCGCCGGTGCCGACCAGGAGGGAGCGGGCCCTGGCCCACCGGCCCTGGGTGAACTGGGAGCGTACGTCGACGAGTTCGGCGTCGCAGAGGGCCGGGTCGAACAGCTGGGCGTCCCGCTTGCGGGCGCGGCCGAGGGGCGGCGGAGGCGGGGACATCCGCGGGTTTCCCTCCAGGGCGCGGGCGGACAAGGGACAACGGCGGCCGCCCACGCGCGCGGAGTGCACGCGAGCGGTCCGGCCAGGGGGTGGTTCGAGGTGGTCCGGGGTGTTCTGGGGGTGATCTTGGGAGCGCTCTTGGGACGGTCCGGGGACCGTGTCGGTGAGCGCACCGGTGATCACGCACAGCAAAGCGGTATGCACAGCTCCGAGTCAAGGTCCAGTCCACTGCGTGGCGGGTTTCAACTGCTGTGTTGATCGTGTGAGTTGAGGTGGTAGCGCCTGTTCTGGGGGCGTCCGCACGACGCCGCGGAGTGGCTCGGTGCCCGCACGAGATGATCTTCCGCCGGACGAACCGCCGCCGGAGGCGGACGCCCGGTCCCTGCCGGTCCGGCTCCGCGCAACAAGGCGTGGGAGCGGCGGAATTGACGGCCGTGGAGGTGCTGCGGCTCGCCGGCGTCGGGCCGCGGCACACGCGCTCGACGAGGGCGAGCGATGCACCTCGGTGGCCGAACGGCACACGGCACATGAGGAGTTCCGGCAGGGCGATCCGGCCCGGCGATCCGGTACGCGCGGTGATCGGTGACCCGGGGTTCGCGGTCGACGACGACACCCTGGTCGTCGCGGAGCGGCTCCGGGTCACCGAACGCCGTCAGCCCACCGCCTCGGCGGCTGCGCGGCCCGCCGCCCGGCCCGAGAAGATGCACCCGCCGAGGAAGGTTCCCTCCAGGGCCCGGTAGCCGTGGACCCCGCCGCCGCCGAAGCCGGCCGCCTCGCCCGCCGCGTAGACGCCGGGCAGCGGTTCGCCCGCCTCGGTCAGGACGCGGGAGGAGAGGTCGGTCTCCAGGCCGCCCAGGGACTTGCGGGTCAGGATCGAGAGCCGTACCGCGATCAGCGGCCCGGCCTTGGGGTCCAGGATCCGGTGCGGCGCGGCCGTGCGGATCAGCTTGTCGCCGAGGTACTTGCGGGCGCCGTGGATGGCCGTCACCTGGAGGTCCTTGGTGAAGGGGTTGGCGATCTCGCGGTCGCGGGCCACGATCTGGTCGCGGACGGTGGCCTCGTCGAGGAGGTCCTCCTTGGTCACCGCGTTCATCCCGCGCACCAGGGCGGACAGGTCCCGCTCGACGACGAAGTCGGCGCCGTTGTCCATGAAGGCCTTGACCGGGGCGGGTACGGCCTGGCGGGCGCGGGTGAAGACGTCGCGGATCGACTTGCCGGTGAGGTCCGGGTTCTGCTCGGAGCCGGAGAGGGCGAACTCCTTGCCGATGATGCGCTGGTTGAGCACGAACCAGGTGTGGTCGTGGCCGGTCTTCATGATGTGGTCGAGGGTGCCGAGGGTGTCGAAGCCGGGGAAGAGCGGCACGGGCAGCCGCTTGCCGGTCGCGTCCAGCCACAGCGGGGAGGGGCCGGGCAGGATGCGGATGCCGTGGCGGGCCCAGATCGGGTTCCAGTTCTGTATGCCCTCGGTGTAGTGCCACATCCGGTCCTTGTTGATGTGACTGGCGCCCGCCGCCTCCGCGATGCCGAGCATCAGGCCGTCCACGTGCGCCGGGACCCCGGAGAGCATCCGCTGCGGCGGGGTGCCGAGCCGGTCGGGCCACTGCGCGCGGACGAGGTCGTGGTTGCCGCCGATGCCGCCGCTGGTCACGATCACGGCCTGGGCGCGCAGGGAGAAGGCCCCGCTGACCTCGCGGCCGCTGGCGGTGCCGCGTACGGCGCCGGAGGGCTCCAGGACCTCGCCCGTCACGGTGTCCACCGCGCCGGCCGTGCCGGAGAGCCCGGTGACCCGGTGGCGGAACTTCAGCTGGACCAGACCGCGGGCCACTCCGGCGCGCACGCGCCGCTCGAAGGGCTCCACCAGGCCGGGGCCGGTGCCCCAGGTGATGTGGAAGCGGGGGACGGAGTTCCCGTGGCCGTTGGCGTCGTAGCCGCCGCGCTCCGCCCAGCCGACCACGGGGAAGAAGCGCACGCCCTGGGCGTGCAGCCAGGAGCGCTTCTCGCCGGCCGCGAAGTCGACGTAGGCCTCGGCCCAGCGGCGCGGCCAGGCGTCCTCCTCGCGGTCGAACCCCGCGGTGCCCATCCAGTCCTGGAGGGCGAGCGCGTGGCTGTCCTTGATCCGCATCCGGCGCTGCTCGGGCGAGTCCACGAAGAACAGCCCGCCGAAGGACCAGTGCGCCTGGCCGCCGATCGACTGCTCCGGCTCCTGGTCGAGCAGGATGACCTTGCGGCCCGCGTCGACGAGCTCGGCGGTGGCCACGAGGCCGGCGAGCCCGGCTCCGATCACGATCACGTCTGCGTCGTACGTCATGCGGTTACCCGTCCTCCGTCGGTGGTGGGGCAGATCCTTTGCTACGGAGCGGTAACCAGTCAACAGCGGTGGCGATGGTTGGATGACCCGTGTGAGTGCCGCTGATGAAGTACTGGACGTGGTGGACCGGGACGACCGGGTCGTCGGGCAGGCCCCGCGCGGCGAGGTGTACGCCCGCGGGCTGATCCACCGGTGCGTGTTCGTGCTGGCGAGGGATGCGCGGGACCGGGTCTTCGTCCACCGGCGGACCGCCTCGAAGCTCGTCTTCCCCTCGTACTACGACATGTTCGTGGGCGGGGTGCTGGGCGCGGGCGAGGACTACGCCGGGGCGGCCTTGCGGGAGGCGGAGGAGGAGCTGGGGGTGCGGGGACTGCCGCAGCCCGAGCCGCTGTTCAAGTTCCTGTACGAGGGCCCGGGCGGGGCCTGGTGGTCGTACGTGCACGAGGTGCGGTGCGAGCTGCCGGTGGCCCCGCAGGTGTCGGAGGTCGACTGGCACACGTACCTCGCGCAGGAGGAGCTGGACCGGCGGGTCGAGGGCGGGCAGTGGGCCTGGGTGCCGGACGGGCTGGAGGCGTACCGGCGGCTGCGGGAGCACTGGCGGCTGCAGGGGTTCCGGGGGCCCGGCCAGTAGATTGGGCAGGTGATCGACTTCGTCAAGGACGTGCGCCTCTGGTTCGCACCCGCACGCCTGAAGGACGAGGGCGTGACCCCCGACTACCGCTTCTCGCTCGCCAACGAGCGGACCTTTCTGGCCTGGATCCGGACCGCGCTGGCCCTGGTGGGCGGCGGTTTCGCCGTCGACCAGTTCCTGCCGGACCTGCGGTGGGGGGTGCGGGTCGGGATGGCCTTCGCGCTGCTCGCGGTGGGCGCGGCCTGTGCGCTGCGGGCGGTGAACCACTGGGTGCGGTGCGAGCGGGCGATGCGGCGGGGTGAGGACCTGCCGCTGTCGCGGTTCCCGGTGGTGCTGAGCCTGGGCGTGGGGCTGGTCGCGGTGGCGATGGTGGTGGTCGTGCTGCTGGGCTGGACGTCCGGGCAGTGAGCGCGTCGGGCACGGACCGCGATGCCGGGCTGCAGCCCGAGCGGACCCGGCTCGCGTGGCGGCGTACGACGCTGGCCTCCTCGGTCGTGGCGGTGCTGGCGCTGCGGCAGGCGCTGCGCGGGTTCGGCGCGCCGGTGGAGGTGGCCGGGGCGGCGTCGATCGCGCTGATCTGGCTGGTGTTCCTGTGGGTGGCGCACCGGCGGATCCGGACGCTGGCGGCCGACCGGCCGCCGCCGCTCGCGCCGCGGGCGGCCCTGGCGGCGGTGGCGTGCACGGTGGCGCTGGCGCTCTTCGCGATGACGGTGATCTTCTGAGCTGCCGGTCGGATGATCGCGCTTCGCCGCGCCACTCGGACACAACGGGCGATATGCGGCGATCCGCACTAATCTCGGCCTCATGACGACCCTGCACCACGAACATCCCACGCACCAGCACACGCACGGCGCGGACTGCGGGCACCAGGCGGTCTCGCACGGCGACCACGTCGACTACGCGCACGACGGCCACCTGCACCGGGAGCACTCGGGGCACTGGGACGAGTGCGAGCCCGCCGGGCACACCACGCACGACGGCCACACGCACGCGCACGGCGCGAACTGCGGGCACGATGCGGTCCAGCACGGCGACCACGTGGACTACCTGCACGACGGTCACCGGCACGCCCAGCACGATGGCCACTACGACGACCACTGAGCGCCAGGCCCCTGAGGGGCACGCCCCGGAGCGACGGCTCCCCTGACCGGCGCCACAGCTGAACCGTGCCGTGGCTGACCGAGTTTCCGGTCAGCCACGGCACCCGCTCTCCCCCCGCACGGCAACGGCTGGCAGGATGCCGACCGCCCGTCAAAGCGATCCGGGGAGAGCGCAGATGACCGTCGCAGAGCCGTACCTCGTCCAGCCCGCACCCGGGGTGCACGCCTACGTCCAGCCGGACGGCGGCTGGTGCCTCAACAACGCCGGCTTCGTCAGCGACGGCGGCCGGACCCTGCTCGTGGACACCGCCGCCACCGAGCGGCGGGCCCTGGCCCTGCGCGATGCGGTCGTCGCGGCCGGGGTGCCGCTCCCGCGCACCGTGGTGAACACCCACCACCACGGCGACCACACCTACGGCAACGGCGTCTTCGCCCCCGAGGCGCTGATCCTCGGGCACGACAACGCGCGGGCCGAGCAGCTCGCCGCCGGGCACCAGCTGGAGATGATCTGGCCCGCGACGGACTTCGGCGCGATCGACATCACCGCACCCGACCTCACCTACAGCGACCGGGCGACGCTGCACGTCGGCGGGACGGAGGTGCAGGTCGTCCACCCGGGCGTCGCGCACACCACCGGGGACTCGATCGTGTGGCTGCCCCGGCAGCGGGTGGTCTTCACCGGCGACCTGGTCTTCGCCGAGGGGACTCCGTTCCTGGCGATGGGCTCCCTGGCCGGCTCCCTGCGCGCGCTGGAGCTGCTGCGCTCGCTGGACGCGGAGACCGTCGTACCGGGCCACGGACCCCTGACCGATCCCTCGGCCTACGACTCCACCGAGCGCTACCTGCGGTACGTGGCCGAGCTCGCCCGGGAGGGGCGGGCGAAGGGACTGACCCCGCTGGAGGTGGCCCGGCAGGCCGATCTCGGCGAGTTCGCCGCCTGGCGGGAGAGCGAGCGGCTGGTGGCGAACGTGCACCGGGCGTACGCCGAACTGGCCGGGGAGCCGGAGGGCGCACCGCTGGACATCCTGGCGGTCCTGAAGGACATGACGGTGATGAACGGCGGGACCCCAATCCTCTGTCACGCGTGACATTGCCGGGCGGAAGGGGTTCTTTCCGCCCGCACTCTGGACGGCATACCGACTGGTCGGCATGATGGGGCTGCGACGGTGCGCCGACGTACCGCCGTTCTTCCCCTCGTTTCCCTCGTTTCCCTCGTTTTTCTCGTTTCCCTCGTTTCCCCTCGTCTCCCGTCGACTCCCTCGTCGACTCCGCACGGAGGTGCGCACCATGACGTCAGCCCCAGCCGACCCGCGCGGCCTGGATCTGGAGCGGCTGCGCGGTCATCTCGACCGGGTACGCCCCGGACTCGTGGCCGGGGCGCTGCGCGGCCGGCTGATCGAAGGCGGCCGCTCGAACCTCACGTACGAGATCACCGACGGGACGGCCCGCTGGGTGGTGCGCCGGCCGCCGCTGGGCCACGTCCTCGCCACCGCGCACGACATGCGGCGCGAGCACCGGGTCATCGAGGCGCTGCACGGCACGGCCGTGCCGGTGCCCGAGCCGCTGCTGCTCTGCGAGGACGAGGAGGTGCTCGGGGCCCCGTTCTACGTCATGGAGTTCGTGGAGGGCGTGCCCTACCGGACGGCCGGCGAGCTCGCGGCGATCGGGCCCGAGCGCACCCGGCGGGCGGTGCTCGGCCTGGTGGACACCCTGGTCGAACTGCACGCGGTGGACCCGGAGGCGGTCGGCCTGGGCGACTTCGGCCGGCCCGAGGGCTTCCTCGACCGGCAGCTGCGCCGCTGGGGCAAGCAGCTCGCGGCCTCCCGGGGACGGGAACTCGCGGGCATCGACGAGCTGCACGCGACGCTCGGCCGGACCCTGCCCCGCTCCCCCGCCCCGACCGTGGTGCACGGGGACTTCCGGCTCGACAACGTCCTGATCGGCGGCCCGGACGACACGATCCGGGCGGTGCTGGACTGGGAGATGTCCACGCTCGGGGATCCACTGACCGATCTCGGGCTGCTGGTGATGTACAGCTCGGACCTGGGCCTGACCGGATCTCCGGTCAGTACGACCAGCGGCGCGCCGGGCCATCCGACGCCCGCCGAGCTGGTCGAGCGGTACGCCGCCCGCTCGGGCCGGGACACCGGCGCCATCGCCTGGTACACGGCCTTCGCCTGGTTCAAGCTCGCGGTGATCCTCGAAGGCATCCACTACCGCTACACGCTCGGGCAGACGGTCGGTGCGGGCTTCGACCGGATCGGCGAGCTGGTCCCGGTCTTCATCGAGCACGGACTCGCCACGCTCCAGGACCTCCAGGACCTCTAAGACCTCCAGGAAGGCTGAGGCAGCACCCATGGATTTCGCATTCGACACCCGGACCGAGGAACTCCGCGAGCGGCTGCTCGCGTTCATGGAGGAGTACGTCTACCCGGCGGAGCCCGTCGCCGCCGAGCAGCGCGCGCGGCTGGCCTCGCCCTGGGACACCCCGGCCGTCTTCGGTGAACTGAAGGCCGAGGCGCGCCGTCAGGGCCTGTGGAACCTCTTCCTTCCGGACGCGGAGTACGGCGCCGGGCTGACCAACCTCCAGTACGCGCCGCTCGCCGAGATCACCGGCCGCAGCCCGCACCTGGCGCCGACGGCGACCAACTGCGCGGCCCCCGACACCGGGAACATGGAGCTGCTCGCGCAGTTCGCGAGCGAGGAGCAGAAGAAGCAGTGGCTCGAGCCGCTGCTGACCGGAGAGATCCGCTCCGCCTTCGCGATGACCGAGCCGGAGGTCGCCTCCTCGGACGCGACGAACATCGAGACGCGCATCGAGCGCGACGGTGACGCGTACGTGGTCACCGGGCGCAAGTGGTTCATCTCCGGGGCCATGAACCCGGATTGCAAGATCTTCATCGTGATGGGCAAGACCGACCCGGAGGGCTCCGATCCGCGCCGCCAGCAGTCGATGATCCTGGTCCCCCGCGACACCCCGGGGGTCGAGGTGCGCCGGGCCATGACGGTGTACGGGTACGAGGACCACGACCACGGCGGCCACGCCGAGGTCGTCTTCGACGGGGCGCGGGTCCCGGCGGCGAACCTGATCGGCGAGGAGGGCACCGGCTTCGCCATCGCCCAGGCCCGGCTCGGCCCGGGTCGCATCCACCACTGCATGCGGCTGATCGGCATGGCGGAGCGGGCCATCGAGCTGATGTGCCGGCGCGCGGTGGAACGTACCGCCTTCGGCAAGCCGCTGGCCGCGCAGGGCGTCGTCCAGACGTGGATCGCCGACGCCCGGGTCACGGTGGAGCAGCTGAGGCTGCTGGTGCTGAAGACGGCCTGGCTGATGGACACGGTCGGGAACCGGGGCGCGCACACCGAGATCCAGGCGATCAAGATCGCGACCCCGCGGGCCGTGGTGGGCATCCTGGACCGGGCGGTGCAGCTGCACGGCGCGGGCGGGGTGAGCCAGGACTTCCCTCTGGCAGAGCTGTGGGCGGCGGCGCGGACGCTGCAACTGGCCGACGGACCGGACGAGGTGCACCAGCGGTCGCTGGCGCGCCGGGAACTGAAGAAGTACAGCTGACCGGGGCGGGCCGTCGGCCGCGCGGTCCGGGACGCCGACCCCGGACCGCGCGGCCGTCGGCCGTCCGCTGACCGCCTTCGCGGCTGGCGGTACGGCGGCCTGTCGGCTTGCCGGTCGGCCGGTCGGAGGCCCGAGGCCCGGAGGCCCGGAGGCCCGGCGGATCGTCAGGCTGAGCCGGACGCGGCGATGTGGCCCGCCGCCGCGTCGATGACCTCGTCCAACACCTCGCGCGAGCGGAGCAGCTCGCCGATCATCCGGTCGATCCGCTCCCGCTCGCCCGTCAGCTCGGCCACCAGCTGCGGGGTGGCGCGCACCGACGGGCCGCCGTCCTCGTCCCGCATGCAGGGCAGGATCCGTGCGATCTTCGAGCTGTTCAGCCCTGCCGCGTACAGCTCCTGGATGCGGATGACCCGGTCGACGGCCCGCTCGGAGAAGTCCCGGTGGCCGCCGGGCGTCCGGTCGGCGGCCAGCAGTCCCTGTGCCTCGTAATAACGCAGCGACCGCTCGCCGACACCGGTGCGCGCCGCCAGTTCCCCGATCCGCATGCCCCGCCTCAGGTCTTGAATCTGACATCACTGTCAGGTTTTACGGTACCGGGCATGACGCAGACACAGCAGGTTCCCGCCGCATCCCGACTCTTCGAATCCACCCGCCTCGGCGGCCTGGAGCTCCCCAGCCGCCTCGTGATGGCGCCGCTGACGCGCAACCGCGCCGGGGCCGACGGCGTCCCGGGCGAGCTGATGGCCACGCACTACGCCCAGCGCGCGTCGGCCGGTCTGATCATCGCCGAGGGCACCACCCCGAACGCCGTCGGCCAGACCTATCCGCACATCCCCGGCATCCACAGCCCGGCGCAGATCGCCGGCTGGCGCCGGGTCACCGAGGCCGTGCGCGCGGCCGGCGGGCGGATGTTCCTCCAGCTCCAGCACGGCGGCCGGGTCGGCCACCGCGACACCAGCGGGCACGTCCCGCTCGCCCCGTCGGCGGTGCGGTTCCCCGAGCCGCTGCACACCCTCGGCGGCCTGCGGGACGCGGTCACGCCCCGTGCGATGACGGACGAGGACATCAGGTCCACCCTCGCCGACTTCGCCGCGGCCGCCGTGCACGCCGTCGAGGCGGGCTTCGCGGGCGTGGAGGTGCACTCCGCCAACGGCCACCTGCTCCACCAGTTCCTCTCGCAGAACACCAACCGGCGCACCGACGCGTGGGGCGGCTCCGTCGAGGGGCGCATCCGGTTCACGGTCGAGGTGGTCCGGGCCGTCGCCGAGGCCATCGGGCCGGAGCGGGTCGGCGTACGGATCTCACCCGGGCTGAACGTCAACGGCATCGAGGAGGGCGACACCGAGGACATCTACCCGGCGCTGCTCCAGGCCCTGGCGGAGCTCGAACCGGTCTACCTGCACCTGGTCCACGCCGACCCGGACCGGCCCGCCTTCACCGAGATCCGCAAGGCGTGGCCCGGCACGTTGATCGCCAACCCGGTGCTCTCCCGCGAGGAGGTCGCGGCCGACGGCGGCCGGCTGCGCGGCGAGGCCCTGCTGGCCGCGGGCGCCGATCTGGTCGCGCTGGGCCGCGGCTTCATCGCCAATCCCGACTTCGTGGAGCGGCTGCGCACGGGCGCGCCCCTGGGCGAGCTCCGTCCGGAGTTCCTGATGCACGTGCACGGGGCGGAGGGCTACACCGACTACCCCACGCTGGAGGAGGCGAACGGGCGACCCGTCAGGGGCGCAGCGCGCGCAGCAGCAGGT
Source organism: Streptomyces sp. NBC_01294 (assembly GCF_035917235.1). NCBI lineage: Bacteria > Bacillati > Actinomycetota > Actinomycetes > Kitasatosporales > Streptomycetaceae > Streptomyces > Streptomyces sp. NBC_01294. Next base: position 6,430,663 of record NZ_CP108423.1, on the reverse strand, counting down.
CCGCGAGATGGTCGGCGACCTGCTGCGGCGTGAGCGGGCCGTCCGCCCGGTACCAGGTGGACAGGTGGTGCACGGATCCGAAGTGGTAGTCCACCACCAGGTCGGCGGGGGTGGCGCTGGAGAACACCCCGGTGCGCTGGCCCTCCTCGACCAGGGCCCGGAAGCGCTCGTGGTAGCGGCGGCGCTCAGCCCGGACCTGCTTGAACTTCTCCGGGCTGAGCTGGTGCATCGACCGGAAGAAGATCATCGCGTCGTCGAGGTTCTCGATGGTCGTGACGACCACGTCGGCGGCCGCCGCCCGCAGCCGCTCCTCGACGGGCGCGTCGGAATCGGCCACCGCGTCGAGCCGCTGCTGTTGCAGGCGCAGCATCCGCGCGTACACCTCGTGCAGCAGATCGTCCTTGGAGCCGAAGTAGTGGTAGAGCGCACCCTTGGTGACTCCGGCCGCCTCGACGATCTCCTGGACGGAGGTGCGGTCGTAGCCGCGCTCGGCGAACAGCCGGGTGGCGACGGCCAGCAGCCGCTGCGGTACCGGGGCTTCGTGCGTGCCTGCGGGCTCCGTGGTCCTGGCCGCCATGGCGCTGACCTTCCCTTCCTCATTCCTGCCTGGTCACTGCACTGCGACCAGCTGTACGACCGTCCGACTGTTTTCAGCCGCGATCGCGCAGTTCCCGTCGCAGGATCTTGCCACTGGTCGTCTTCGGAAGGACAGGCAGGACCTCCACCTGGCGCGGGTATTTGTACGCGGCGATGCGCGCGGCGCAGTAGGCGGAGAGCTCCTGCGGTTCGGCCGAGGTGCCGGGGCGCAGGCTCACGTACGCCTTGACGCTCTCCCCGCGGTAGGGGTCGGGGACGCCGACCACCGCCGCCTCGCGGACGGCGGGGTGGGTGTAGAGCACGTCCTCGACCTCGCGCGGCCAGACCTTGAAGCCGGAGGCGTTGATCATGTCCTTCTTCCGGTCGACGACGTAGAGCCAGCCGTCCGGGTCCATGAAACCGACGTCCCCGGTGCGCAGTTCGCCGTCCGGGAAGGCCTCGGCGGTGTCCGCGGGCAGTCCCCAGTAGCCGGGCACGACCTGGGGGCCGCGGACGGCTATCTCGCCGGTCTCGCCGAAGGGCACCTCGGCGCCGTGCTCGTCGAGGATGCGCACGACGGTGTCGGCGCCGGGCAGGCCCACGGAGAGGGTGCCGGAGGCGGGGTCGACGGGGGCTTCGAGGTGCACGGGCACGCTGGCGCAGGGGGCGGTGCACTCGGTGAGGCCGTAGCCGTTGCGGAGGTAGAAGCCGAAGGCGGTGCGCAGCCGCTCGACGAGGGCGGGCGGGAGCGGGGCGCCGCCGGAGGAGATCACCTGGAACGAGGCGAAGTGGTCCGGGGTGGCGACGGGGTGCGCGGCGAGGGCCATGAAGGCGGTGGCCGGGCCGACGGTGTAGGCGGGGCGGTGCTCCAGGAAGGCGTCGAGGACGGCTCCGGCGTCGAAGCGGTGGGCGAGGACGAGGGTGCCGCCGTTGGCGAAGGAGGCGGTGAGCTCGCAGACCATGCCGGTGATGTGGAAGAGGGGTGCGAGGGCGAAGTAGGTGGCGCCTTCGGGGAGGGGGTGGGCGGTGACCTGCCGTACGGCGTTGTACGTGAGCGCGCCGTGCGGGTTCATCGCGCCCTTGGGGGTGCCGCTGGTGCCGGAGGTGTAGCTGATGAGGGCGGTGTCGGCGGCGGTGAGGCCCGGGTCCTGCGGCGCGGGGCGCGTGCCGCGGGCCACGGTGGCGAGGTCGGCGACATGGGGGTCCGCCGGGGCGCCTGCGAGGGCCGTCCGACCGCGCGCCTGGCCGACCGTCTCGCCGACGGTCTCGCCGACCGCCTGATCCGACGGCCCGGGGACGGGGTCCGGCGCGGACGGCGCGTCCTGCGGGGCGGGCCGGGTGGGCGCCGGAGGGAAGATCCGCGGGTCGTTCCGGGTCTGGAAGTCCTGGTCCGAGCTGGTCAGGACGGTCCGCACGGCGCTGCCCCGCACGGCCTCGCACAGGTACGCCTCCCACGCGCGGCCGTCGCAGACCAGCGCGGCGGCCCCGGAGTCGCCCAGGACGTGCGCGACTTCGCCGGACTTGTACATCGGGTTGAGCGGGACGACGACGGCCCCGGCCTTCCAGGCGGCGAGTACGGCGAGCACGAAGTGCGGGGTGTTCTGCAGCATGACCGCGACCCGGTCCCCGCGGCGGACGCCCCGCGCCGCGAGGTGACCGGCGACGGAGTCGGAGAGCGCGTCGGCCTCGGCGTAGCCGATCCGGCCGTCGAAGTAGGCCAGCGCGGTGCGCTCGGGGGCCCGGGCGACGGCCTCGCGGAAGGCGTGCAGGACGGTGGGCGGCGGAGTCACGGGCGCCCGCTGGACGGGGGCGAGCAGCCCGAGCCAGGGCTTGGCGGCGTACGCGGAGCCGTACGGGGTTCCGTACGAGGATCCGTACGTGGTCACCGGGTTTCCCATTTCTGCTGGAGGTGGTTCATGCCGCTCAGCCAGCGGTCCGGCTCGGTGGCGCGGGCGGCGTAGAAGTCGGCGACCTCGGGGTGCGGGAGGATCAAGAACCGGCCCTTCTCCATGCCGTCGAACAGCGCGTCAGCGACCGCTTCGGGCTCGATCGCGGTCGGCGCGAGGACGAGTTCGCCCGCCGAGCCCGCGGCGGTCAGCATGTCGGTGCGCACCCCTTGCGGGCAGATCGCGTGGACCTGGACACCGCGGTGCCGGTAGGTCAGCGAGAGCCATTCGGCGAAGGCGAGCGCACCGTGCTTGGTGACACTGTACGGGGCCGCCCCGATCATGGTCAGCAGCCCGGCTGCCGAGACGGTGGACACGAAGCGGCCGCTCTCCCGCTCCAGCCAGTCCGGCAGCAGCAGTCGCGCGGCGCGCACGTGGGCCATGACGTTGGTGTCCCAGGCCGCTTCCCAGACGGCCTCGTCGGCGAAGGCGTCGCCGCCCGAGGCGAGTCCGGCGTTGGCACAGTAGACGTCGACCGTCCCGCCGAGGGCCTCGCGCGCCTCGGCCACGATCGCGGAGGCGTCGCCGGGCACCGGGATCGCGCGGTCGCCGATCGCGCCCGCCACCGCGGCGGCCTTGGCCGGGTCGAGGTCGTTGATCACCACCGTGGCGCCCTCGGCCGCGAAGCGGTGCGCGAGGGCGGCGCCGATGCCGCCGCCCGCGCCGGTGACGACGACTCGCTGGTCCTGGTACGCGTTCACGGGGATCACCTCTCGTGCGGCCGGAATCCGACCGTGCTCATCTGCCGACGGCGAGCAGACTAACCAGTCGGTATGTCCGGGCGGAAGGGGCGCGACTCGTAGCGTGGCCGGATGACGCTGTCGCGACGCGGGGTGCTGGGGCTGGCGGGGGCCATGGGATCGGCGGGCGCCCTGGGGGCGGTGGGAGCCGGCACGACGGCCGGGTCCGCGGGCGCCGGGTCCGCAGCCGGGGCTGGGACCGGGACCGCCGGCGCCGGGGCCGCAGCGCCCGCCGGATCGGCCGCACCGAGGGCCGCCGGCCGGGTGCGCACCGGCTTCGAGCAGCTCGCGGCGGACGGGTACGGCGTACTGGCCGGGCAGAAGGTCGGGGTGGTCACCAACCCCACCGGGATCACCCCCGACGCCCGGCACTTGGTCGACGTCCTGCACGCGGACGAACGGGTCGACCTGGTCGCGGTGTTCGGGCCCGAGCACGGCTTCCGCGGGACGGCGCAGGCAGGGGACTCCGAGGGCGCCTCCCGGGATCCGGCGACCGGACTTCCGGTGTACGACACGTACGACAAGAGCGGGCAGCGGCTCGCGGACGTCTTCACGGCGGCCGGGATCGACACCGTCGTCTTCGACATCCAGGACGTCGGGGCGCGCTTCTACACCTACATCTGGACCCTCTACGACTGCATGCGCGCGGCCGCGCTCGCCGGCAAGGCGGTGGTGGTGCTCGACCGGCCGAACCCGGCGGGCGGCCGGCGGGCCGCGGGGCCCGTGCTGGAGCGGCCGTACGCGAGCTTCGTCGGCCGGGAGCCGATCGCCCTCGCGCACGGGATGACGACGGCCGAACTGGCCCGGCTCTTCAACGGCGAGTTCCTGGCCGACCGGCCCGTCACGCTGCGGACGGTGGCGATGTCCGGGTGGCGGCGGGAGTCGTTCTTCGGGGAGACCGGGCTGCCCTGGGTGCCGCCCAGCCCGAACATGCCGACACCGGACACGGCCCTCGCGTACGCCGGCACCTGCCTGTTCGAGGGGACGAACCTCTCCGAGGGGCGCGGGACGACCACACCCTTCGAGGTGGTGGGCGCGGAGGGCATCGACCGGCGGTGGGCGGAGGCGGCGAACGAGCTGGGCCTGCCCGGGGTGTGGTTCCGGGAGGCGTACTTCACGCCGACCTTCTCCAAGCACGTGGGGAAGGTGTGCGGCGGGGTCCGGCTGATCGTGCACGACCGGGAGGCCTTCGATCCGGTACGGGCCGGGATCGGACTGCTGGTCACCGCGCGGCGGGCGTGGAGCGGCTTCGCCTGGCGGACGGACCACTGGATCGACCGGCTGACCGGCTCGGACCGGGTACGGACGATGGTGGACGCGGGGGCCGGGGTGGAGGAGGTCGCGGCCGACTGGGCGGCGGGGCTGGCGCGCTTCGGCGCGGTGCGGGAGAAGTACCTGCTCTATCCGTGAGCCGACCGCGTCAGGGGGCTGGCCGGGCGGGCCCGGCAGCAGGATGCTGACTGCACCGGAGGCACGGCGTGGAGGGGGACGTCATGGCGGACATCGGTGGCGGATTCGGGAGCGGCGCGGGAAGCGGGGACGGGACCGGCGGCGGGACCGGTGCGCGGATCGGGGTCAGTGCGGAAACCGGAGCCGGGACCGGGACCGGGACCGGGACCACCGGTGCGGGGCACCGGGCAGGGATCGGGATCGGGGCCGGGATCGGGGCCGGGCTCCGGACAGCGTTCGGGGCCGGGATCGGGGCCGGGCCGTACGCCGAGCTGACCTTCGACTCCCAGGGGGACGTGGACCGGGCCACGCAGGGCACGGTGGCCCGGATGGAGGCCACGGACCTGCTGGTCTTCGCGCACGGCTGGAACAGCGACCGGTCCACCGCGACCCGGCTCTACGACCGGTTCTTCGCCCCCTTCCCGGGGCTGGTCGGGTCGGGGGTCCGGCTGGGCTACGTGGGCGTCGTCTGGCCCGCGATGCGGTTCTCGGACGAGCCCATACCGGACTTCGACCCGCCCGGTGCCCTCGCCGACCCCGGCTTCGGTACGGCACTGGACCCCCTCACCCGCCAGGCGCTCGGGCAGTTCTGGCCGGGCCGCCGGGCGGAGCTGGACCGGTTGGCGGAACTGCTGGAGGAGCGGCCGGAGTCGGAGGCCGCCTTCATCGAGTTCGGCGCACTCGTACGGGAGTTGGCGGGGGTGGACGCGGTGCCCACGGCGGCCGCCCCGGCGGTTCCCGCGATCTTCGCGGACGACGTGCTGGAGGTGTGCCGGGTCCTCGCGCGCGCCCTGGTCGAGGCGGGCGGTCCGGCCGCCGACGGCGGTGACGGTGACGGCGGTGAAGGCGGCGACGGGCCGGGCCTCGCGGTCGGCGGCGGGCTGCGCGGCCTGTGGGGCGGCGCCAAGGAACTGCTGCGACAGGCGACGTACTACAAGATGAAGAAACGGGCGGGCCTGGTCGGCGAGCGCGGCCTCGGACCGGTGCTGGCGGAGCTGGCGGCCGTCCGCCCGGCGCTGCGGTTCCACCTGATCGGACACAGCTTCGGAGCGCGGGTGGTGTCGTTCTCGTTGCGCGCGGCGCCGGTCGGCGCCCGGTACCTGAAATCCGTCACGCTGCTCCAAGGGGCCTTCTCCCACTACGCGTTCGCCGACCGGCTCCCCCACGACAAGGGCCGCGGCGGCGCCCTGCGCGGCCTCCAGCACCGGGTCGACGGACCGGTGGTGGCCTGCCACTCCCCGCACGACTCGGCCCTCAAGGTCTTCTATCCGCTGGCCTCCCGGATGGCGGGCGATTCGGCCGGACTGCTCGGCTTCGACGAGCGGTGGGGCGCGATCGGACACGACGGGGTGCAGGCGGTGCCCGGCGCACCGCGGCTGAGCCTGGACGCCGCCCTGCGCGAAGGGGTCCCCGCGGCCGGTTGCGTCAGTGTGGACGCGGGCTCCGTGGTGCGGCGCGGCGGTGCCCCCTCGGGGGCGCACAGCGACATCTGCCACGAGGAACTGGCCCGGATCGTGGTGGCCGCGGGGCGCATGGGGCGCTGACTTCCGGCCATGTGCCACCCGCACGCCTCGACCGCCCCCGCATGCGCCCGCCTCGGGCCGGGCATGTTGGGCACATCGGCGGAGGTGATGGTGTCATGGCGGGTTTCCGGAGTCTGGCCTACCAGGTGCGCGACGCGCGCAACGACCGGGCCCTGCGGCGCCACTCGCTGCGCCGCTGCCTGGAACGGTTCGCGCCGTACGGGCACCGGGCCACGTGGTGGCACCTGTGCGACCGGCACGGGATCGCCCCCGAGGACCGGGGGGCCGATCCGCTGCGGCTGGTCGCGGCGCTGGAGGAGCTGGAGGACGCGCGGGCGGTCTGGCTGGAGTACGAGCGCCAGTTCGCGGAGCGGCGCCGGCGGGAGAAGCACCACGGGCTGCGCCGGCCGGAGTGGGCGTGGGGCGGGAGCGGGGACGCGGTGGTGCGGTGCGCGGATCCGGGAGTGCGGCCGGAGGGGGCACTGGGCGAGGTCCTGCGGCGGCTGGTGCGGGCGCTGGAGTCGGAGCCGGGATCGGCGTGCCCGGTCTGCGGGGACACCGAACTGCGCTGGCCGGTGGTGGCTCCGGTCGGCCCCTGGGCGGGGGCGTGGGCGTGGGACGGCCCGGTGTGCGCGGGCTGCGGAATCGTTGTGCCGAGACCGGCCCTGGCGGACACCCCCTCGGCAGGGGCCGCGTGAACCCGCTGCTGCCGGTCTCGCTGAACGGCTCCCGGAGCGCCGCCGACGGTCCGGCCGTGCCGATGTCGCCGCAGGACCTGGCGGAGTCGGCCGTGCGGGCAGTCGCCGCGGGGGCCGGGGAGGTACTGGTGCACCCGCGGACCCCGTGCGGGCGGGAGAGCCTCTCGCCGCGGGTGGTCGGGCCGGTGCTGGAGGCGCTGCGGGGCGCCGGGGTCGGCGTACCGCTGTCGGTGTCCGCGAGCATCGGGACCGAGCCCGATCCGGCGGGGCGGCGGGAGCGGGTGCGCTCGTGGACGGTGCTGCCGGACCGGGCCGTGGTGCACTTCGCGGAGCCGGGGGCCGGGGAGCTGGCGGAGGTCCTGCTGGCGCGCGGGGTGGCGGTGGACGCGGTGGTGCCGTTGGGCGGGCCGGCCGGGCCGGAGCCGTTGGCACGGTTCCTGGCCTGGCCGGTGCGCGATCCCGGGCGGGTCCGGCTCGCGGCCGAGCTCGCGACGGCCGATCCGGCGCTGGTGGCCGGGCTGCGCGGGCTGCCGCCGGTGGCGGTGCTGCTGTACGGGCGGGACGCGGCCGCCTGGCCGGTGCTGCGGCTGGCCGCGCGGTGCGGGACGGGCGCGCGGACCGGCGCGGGGGACGTGCTGCGCCTGCCGGACGGGCGGCCGGCGCGGTCGAACGCCGAACTGGTGGCCGCGGCCCGGGAACTGGTTCCGGAGGGGGCCGCGGGCTGATCCGATCCGGCACGCTCGCGCAGTGATCCGGCATGGTCCGGAACATCCCGCATGGTCCGACATGGTCCGGAACGATCCCGCATGATCCGGAAGGCGGGTCCTCGGGTACTACAGCCGCGAACCGGTGAGCCGTTCGCCGAAGGCGTCGTCCGGGTTGGACAGCGCGCAGGTCTCCATCGAGAGGCAGCCGCAGCCGATGCAGTCCGTCAGGTGGTCGCGCAGGCGGCCGAGTCGGGTGATCCGCTCGTCCAGCTCGGCGCGCCAGGCTTCGGAGAGCCGGGCCCAGTCCTCGCGGTTGGGGGTGCGTTCCTCGGGGAGTTGGGCCAGTGCCTCGCGGATGCTGGCCAGGGGGATGCCGACGCGCTGGGCGGCGCGTACGAAGGCCACGCGGCGCAGCGCGTCGCGGGTGTAGCGGCGCTGGTTGCCGGAGGTGCGGCGGCTGCTGATCAGGCCCTTGGCCTCGTAGAAGTGGAGCGCGGAGACGGCCGCGCCGCTACGGGCGGACAGCTGGCCGACGGTGAGCTCATGGATTTTCTCGGGAATCTGCGGCACCCCGCCGAGCGTAGTCGGAGGTCCGTTGACATACACATGCGGTCCCAGCATGCTGAGCAAGCGCTTATTCGTTCGTCAGTCTCCGTCAGTCGTCCGTCAGTCGTCCGTCAGTGGTTCGCGAGAGGCAGGAACAGGGCATGGCCGAGCCGAGGGTCTTCACGTCCGCCGAGGAGCTGCACGCCGGTATCGGCGAGCCGCTCGGTCCCAGCGGGTGGCTGGAGGTGGACCAGAAGCGGATCGACCTCTTCGCGGACGCGACCGGAGATCACCAGTGGATCCACGTGGACCCGGAGCGCGCCGCCACCGGACCCTTCGGTTCCACCATCGCGCACGGCTACCTGACGCTGTCTCTGCTGCCGAGCCTGGTGCCGCAGATCATGCGGGTCGAGGGCATGCGGATGGGCATCAACTACGGGACGAACAAGGTGCGTTTCCCGGCGCCGGTGCCCGTCGGCTCGCGGCTGCGCTCCACCGCCGTGATCACGGAGGTCGTGGAGGCGGGCGGCGGCGTACAGGTCACGGCCACGGTCACCGTCGAGCGCGAGGGCGGCGACAAGCCGGTGTGCGTGGCGGAGTCGGTGTCCCGCTACTACTTCTGAGGTCCGGCTCCGCTTCCGGGAGTCCGCCGGCCGCCCGCTTCTCTACTTCTGCGGGCCCGGCCGCGCGGCCACCATGCGGAGCACGAGGTCGGCGTAGAGCGCGCCGACCTCGTCGGGCGTGCGCTGCCCGGCCACGTTGAACCAGCGGGCCACGTCGATGCACAGCGACAGGACGGCGAGGGTGGTGCCCGGCACGTCGGGGACGTCGAACTCCCCCGCCGCGACCCCGTCGGCGAGGATGCGGCGTACGGCGGCGTCGCTCTGCCGGCGCAGTGCCACGATTTCGGAGCGGTGCTCCGCGGCGAGAGCATCGAGCTCGTACTGGACCACGCGCGCGGTGGTGTGGTGCGCCGCGTGCCAACGTACGAAGGACCGTACGGCGGCATCGAGCCGCTCGGCGGCGCAGCCGGGGCCGTCGGCCGCGGTGGTGAGGATCTCCAGCGCCTTGTCGTGGCCGATCCGGCTGATCCGGTGGAGCAGCTCTTCTTTGGTCTTGTAGTGGATGTAGAGCGCGGCCGGGCTCATGCCGGCACGGCCCGCGATGTCACGTGTGGTGGTGGCGTGGTACCCGCGCTCGGCGAAGGCGTCGACGGCGGCGACGAGCAGCCGCCGCGCGGCGTCGGGGGTGACCTCGGACCACGGCCGGTAGCCGTCGACCGTGTCCTCCGCGCTGTCCATCGCTCACTCACCTCTTCACCGTGTGGGGAGTGACACCCTACCGGAGGGTGAGCAAGCGCTTAGCGTTCGCGAGTCGACTACTTCGGCGAGAAGGGGTCGTACTCGGCCATGATCTTCTCCATCCTGGCCTGATCCACCCGGCTGACGATCTGCGTGACCTCCTGACGGTCGCGGATCACCTTGGCGAGCGTGAAGGCCGAGGTGGTGAGGTACAGGACCGCGATGCCGAGGAAGGCCCGGACCCAGCCGTCCACCTCCATGTTGTAGATCCCCACGGCCACGGCGCCGATGGCGATGCCGAAGGAGGCGACGGCCTGGCCGTAGTACGCCCCCGTGCTCTGCTGCTTGACCGGTGTCTCGTTCATGGGTCGAGCATCGGGCCGGACGGGGCCGGGCACATCCGCACGCGTACTCATGCGGGTACTCAGACGACCTCGGAGAGTGCCCGGGGGCCGAGAGGTCGGCTCTTCGGCTCAGAAGGCGGAAACCCCGGTGCGGGCGCGCCCGATGAGCAGCTTCTGGATCTGGCTGGTGCCCTCGTACAGGGTCATCACGCGGGCGTCGCGCAGCAGCTTGCCGGCCGGGTACTCGTCGATGTAGCCGTAACCGCCGTGCACCTGGAGGGCTTTGCTCGCGGCGCGCACGGCGGCCTCGGAGGCGAAGAGCTTGGCGGTAGAGGACTCGGTGGCGAAGGGCTGCCCGCGGTCGATGAGGTCCGCGACCCGCCAGGTCAGCAGCCGGGCCGCGTCCACGTCGACCGAGATGTCGGCGATGAGCTCCTGGACCAGCTGGTGGTGGGCTATCGGCCTGCCGAACTGCTCGCGCTGGGCGGCGTACGAGACGGCCGCGTCCAGTGCCGCCTGCGCGATGCCGACACAGCCGGCGGCGACCGACATCCGGCCCTTGGCGAGGGCGGACATGGCGACCGAGAATCCCTTGCCCTCGGGACCGAGCATCGCGGAGGCGGGTACGCGGACGCCGTCGAGTACGAGTTCGGCGGTGGCCTGGCCGCGCAGGCCGAGCTTGCCGTGGATCTCGCGGCGGGTCAGGCCCGGTGTGTCGGTGGGGACGAGGAAGGCGGAGACCCCGCGGTGGCCGGGCTCGTCGCCGGTGCGGGCGAAGAGCAGCACCACGTCTGCCCAGGTGCCGTTGGTGATGAACATCTTGCTGCCGTCCAGGACGTACGCGCCCCCGTCGCGCACGGCGCGGGTGGTGAGGCTGCCGGCGTCGGAACCGGTTCCGGGCTCGGTCAGTCCGAAGCAGCCGAGCGCGTCGCCGGAGCACAGGCGGGGCAGCCAGGCGCGCTTCTGCTCCTCGGTCCCCCAGGCGGCGATGGTCTTGGCGACGAGGCCGAGGGAGACGGAGACGATGCCGCGCACGGCGGAGTCGCCGCGTCCGAGTTCCTCGGTGACCAGGACGTAGGCGAGGTGGTCGCCGCCGGAGCCGCCGTACTCCTCGGGGACGGTCAGGCCGAGGAAGCCGAGCGCCCCCAGCTTCTTCACGATGGCCCGGTCCACGCTCTCTGCGCGGTCCCACGCGGCGGCGTACGGGGCGACCTCACGCTCGGTGAACTCCCGGGCGAGCCGGCGTACGGCGCTCTGCTCCTCGCTCAGCTCCAGGTTCACCGGGCACCTCCGGGCGGCGTGGCGTCTCGTCCGGAGCCTTTAACTAGCACCGGTAGTTTATGGCGGGCAGGCCCTACTATGTGGCGCATGGCCAGACCGCGCAAGCCCCTCCTCAGCCGAGACCGCATCGTCGAGGCGGCCGGCGCACTCGTGGACACGGAGGGGCTGGAGGCGGTGTCGACCCGGCGGCTGGCGGCCGCGCTCGGGGTCAGCGGACCCTCGCTCTACAACCACTTCCGCACCAAGGACGAGATCCTGGACGCGGTGGCCGACGCGGTGAGCGCACGGGTCGACTTGTCGATGTTCGACGGCGGAGGCACGGACTGGCGCGGGGCCCTGCACGCGTGGGCGCACTCGTACCGGGACGCCCTGGCGGACCATCCGAACATCGTGCCGGTGCTGGCGCGCGGGCCGGGCCGCCGCCCGGCCGGACTGCGGCTGGCGGACGCGGTGTTCGGCGCGATGACCGCCGCCGGCTGGCCTCCGGCGCAGGCGACCCGGATCGGCGCGCTGATGCGCTACTTCATCCTCGGCTCGGCGGTGGCCTCCTTCGCCCGGGGTTTCGTGGACGACCGCACGGCATACGACCCGGCGGACTACCCCCACCTGGGCCAGGCCCACCTGCTGGCGGAGCGCGGGCGCGAGGTGGACGAGGGCGCGTTCGAGACGGGCCTGACGGCGCTGCTGGACGGGCTGGCCCTGCAGTACGAGGCCCTGAAGGAGACGGCGTGACGCACGGGGACACCGAGTTGATCAGCGCGGCGCGGGCCGAGGACGCGGCGCGCGTGCGCGCACTGCTGGAGGCCGGTCCCGATCCCGACCTGGAGGCGCTCGGTGCGGACGGCCTGACGGCGCTGGAGATCGCCGCGGCCCTCGGTTCGTACCCGGTGGTCGACGCCCTGCGCAGCCACGGGGCGAAGCTCGACCGCCAGGGCCCGGACGGCCTGACCCCGCTGCTGCGGGCGGTCGACGCCGGGGCCTACGCGGCCGCCTCGCTGCTCCTGTCCTCCTCGGTGCCGACCTGGCCGAAGGGCCCCGACGGACGGACCGCCCTCGAACTGGCCCGCCACTGGCACGAGACCGGCGCCGAGAACGAGCTGCGCCGCAGGTCGGGGGGCACGGGGGCGGCGGAGCTCAGCCGCGTTCCGGACGACGAGTACTCCTTCACCGGCCTGCTGCGGCTGGGAGTCGACGGCCCGCAGGTGCGCACCGGGCACACGGCGATCCTGTGCATGCTGGAGGTGGCGTACGGGATACGGACCCCCTTCGCGGAGCTGCTCGCACGGGCCGAGGCGGAGGCCGACCTCGAGGGCGTGACGCGCTCGGCGGCGGTGACGGCGCTGTACGGCCGGGCCGACCGCGAGACCTGGGAGGAGGCGGCGGCGCTGCGCGGCCATCCGCAGTCCTCCGTACGGCACTTCGGGGCCGAGGTGGTGCGCTGCATGAGCCTCTTCGACACGTGCGACGCGGGTGGCGCGGGTGGCGCGGGTGGCGCGGGAGAAACGGACGACGGGGGCGATGCGGTCGCCGGGGCCGCCGCGGGCGAGACCTGTGTCGACGGGCCCGCGTGCGTGCAGGTCCTGACTCGGGACCTGTTCCTCGCCTGGGCCGCCGATGAACCGGCGCCGGAGGTGCTCGCACTGCTGCTCTGCGGCCTCCCTGACTGCCCGGCCACCGTACTCTCCGACGCCGTGCTCGCCGACGCGCTGCTCCCCCACGCACGGCATCCGTCCGCGCTGGTCCGGCGGGCAGTCGCGATGGCGTTCAGCCGCTGCGCGGGCGAGGAACGGGTGCGTCCGGCGCTGCTCGCCTACCTCCGGGACACCGACGG